>NZ_JBICXQ010000021.1:0-174662 GCF_043200375.1 Streptomyces sp. NPDC048434
GTGTTGTTGCCGTTCTTCTCGTTCATGACGTTCTTGATCGCGGTGCCGACCGGTGTGAAGTTCTTCAACTGGATCGGCACGATGTGGAAGGGCTCACTGTCCTTCGAGACGCCGATGCTGTGGACGATCGGCTTCCTGATCACCTTCACCTTCGGTGGTCTGACCGGTGTCATCCTGGCGTCGCCGCCGATGGACTTCCATGTCTCCGACTCGTACTTCGTCGTGGCGCACTTCCACTACGTGGTCTTCGGTACGGTCGTCTTCGCGATGTTCGCCGGCTTCCACTTCTGGTGGCCGAAGTTCACCGGCAAGATGCTGGACGAGCGGCTCGGCAAGACCACCTTCTGGACGCTGTTCGTGGGCTTCCACGGCACCTTCCTCGTCCAGCACTGGCTCGGCGCCCAGGGCATGCTGCGCCGTATCCCCGACTATCTCGCCGCTGACGGATTCACCGCCCTGAACACCGTCTCCAGCATCTTCTCCTTCCTTCTCGGACTCTCCCTGCTGCCGTTCTTCTACAACGTCTGGAAGACGGCGAAGTACGGCGAGAAGGTCGAGGTCGACGACCCGTGGGGGTACGGCCGTTCGCTGGAGTGGGCGACGTCCTGCCCGCCGCCGCGGCACAACTTCCGTACGCTGCCGCGCATTCGCTCCGAATCCCCGGCGTTCGATCTGCACCACCCGGAGATCGCACGCGAGATCGGGGCCCTGACGGATTCCGGGGAAGCGCCGGTCACCGGCATCGGCGCGCGCACATGAGCGAGGGAATGCGGAGGAGCGGGGGAATGCGGAGGAGTGAAGGAATGCGGAAGGGTGAAGGAATGCGGAGGGGCGAGGGAGCGGGAGCGGGAACGGGCGGAGGAATGCGCAGCGGCGGGGAAACGGGCACGGCCGAAGGAATGTGGCGGGAAGACGGCACGGAGCTGGACCAGGACCGGGCCATCAATGAGATCGAGGGATTTCTCCTCTGGGAGGCGGAGAAGGACCGGGTGCGCACCCGCGCACGGGCTTTCTGCGACGGCCTGCCCTGGCTCACCGACTCCCGGCGGCGGGAAGTGGAGTTGCGCTATTGCCAGGACCAGCGCGACGCCTCACAGGCCGCTCTGGAGCGCATCGCGGTCCGCAGCGCCGCCCTGCGGACCGAATACGAAGGCGTCTACCGGGCCCTGCGGCGACGGCTGATCACCGCGTTCCTGTGCGGGACGGTGGCCGTGGCGGCACTGCCGGCCCTGGCGGCCGTCGGCCTGGCCGTGCGCTGAGCGGGCGACGGCCACCGGAACGGCTGACGTCCGCGCGCAACGGGTGACGCCCGCGCGCAACGGCCGTCACCCGTGGCCGGTCCGCCGCTCAGCCGGTGACGGTGATCTGGGACGCGGGGTCGGTGGTGTCGCTGACCTGGTAGGCGGCGTTGAACGTCGAGCTGGTCGCGCTCGTCGGACAGCCGAAGCCGCCCGCCACCTTCACCGGCACCTGCGCGTCGGTGAAGCCGAGGGTGGACGGCGCGCCGTTGGTCCAGGTGCCGTTCACCGTGGCCGCCGAGGTGGGGGCCGCGGTCACCGTGCAGGACGCCAGACCGCTGGTCTTGAGCACGAACCCGCCGACGGGGATGGTCAGTCCGGCGGTCACCGGCGCCCCGTCCTGCATGGTCACGCCCCAGGTACCGGTCGTGGTGACGGTCGCGCTGACCCCGGGCATGCTCGTCGTGCAGGAGCTGTAGGTCGCCGGGGTGGTGGAACTGCTCACCGGGCCCGCCGGGTTCTGGTTGCCGGGCGCGGCCGGGACCTGGCCGCTGGAGGACGAGGCCGTACAAGTGACGGTCACCGAACCGGCCTTGAAGGTGGCCTTGCCGCTGAGCGCGGCGGTGAAGCTGTGACCTGCGGGGCTCACGGTCGTGGACGGCGCCGCGGCGGACGGCGCCCCGGCGGGCTGTGCCGTCGCCGGGCTCGTCATGGCGAGCGACATTCCGAGGGCCGCGACGATCCCGGCACCGGTGGTGAGTAAGGCGCGCTGACGGGGGGTACGGCGGGCGGGCTGCGTCATCGTGGGTCTCCTTATGAGGGGCGGGGTGCCGGAGGAGTGGTGCGGCGGGTGGTGCGGGCAGCGCTCGGGCCCCGTACGCGGACGAAGGCGTGGGGGTACACGTACGGGCGGGCGCGGGCGCGGCGCTGTAGGGGGCTACGGTTCGCTGGGTGCGGGCGCGCTGCCACCGGGCTCGGCAACGGCCCCGAACTCGGCAACGGCCCCGGGCGCAGCGGAGGTTCCGGGTTCTGCGGGGGCGACCGGCTGCCAGGCGAAGATCATCGAGCCGCCGAGAATGCCGATGACGGTACCGATCAGAAAGCCGCCGAGGTTGGACATCACCAGCGCGGCCGCCGCACACAGCACGGTGAGCACGCCCGCGAGGCCCCGGTAGTGCGGCGCGAACCACGCCGAGAGCCCCATCGCGATCATCACCAGCCCCATCAGCACGGAGGGGATACCGGCGATGCCCTGTTGCAGCATGATCTTCAGCGGCGCCAACGGGATGGCGCAGATCTCGGCACCGGCGAGGACGGCCGCCAGACCGCCCCAGAAGGGCCGCCCCGTCCGCCAGCGCCGCCAGGTCAGAAGCATTCCTTCTTGCCCTTGGAGATCTTCATGCTCAGACCGGACAGCTTGAACGTGCCCGCGTTGGTGGCCCAGGCCGTCTGCCGGAGGTTGCTGATGCTGACGTCATCGGCCTGCTGGGCGAAGAGGTCCTGCAGGCCCTGGGCGCTGTCCGGCCCCTTGTCGAGGGTGGAGGCGTCCCGGCCGATTTCGATGTGGTGGAAGGACGCATTGCCGGAGAGCTGGGTGGCGTCCACGAAGAGATCGGCCGCCTCGACGGGCCGGCTGCCCGTACCGGCGATGAGGTTGAGCGAGATATCGCCGATGACCGGCAGGTGGGTGACGACCGACTGGCACAGGTGGTCCAGCTGCGCCGTCTTGATGGCGGTGACGGCGACCGGCAGGAGATCTCCCCTGGCGTTCGCGTCCACACTGCCGTACTGGGCGAATCCCTTGCCCGTGAGGCTGTCCGCGGAGACCTTGAACTGCTGTCCCGAGACGGCGAATGACGCGGCAAGTGCTCCGTTGGCCAGGGCGATGCCCAGGGCGGCGGTGCCGGCGAGGGCCGGGACGGACAGCACGGCGAACTTCCGCCAGCTGATACGTCCCGTGACAGGTCTGCCGTGTGCGTCCTTCATAACGGTGTGTCCCCTTCGAAGAGCGGTGGAGCGCACTGTCGAAACGCATGGGGGGATGCGGATGCGCAGGGTGCGCGTGGTGCTGACGATGCGCGGGGGAGCCGACGTGTGAACACATGGGGGAGAACGTGCGGCTCGGGGGTGCGCGCTGCCGAACTGTGCGCGAAAATGCCGAACTGCCGAGTGTTACTGGCGAGTTGAATGTAAGTCTGCCCATGACGACTGGCAAGGTTGACGGCGGAACCGTTTTCGGACATACCGCTGGTCCGGCTTTCGCCGCTCTCCGTACGCCCCGGCCCTGAGGGGGCCGACGGCTCGGCGGGGCGCCGCTTCCCGATCAGCGTGAGCGCCCCGCCCGTACACCGGTCCGCCGCCTCCGCCCTGTCCTTATGGCGGTGACGTCACCGGTCAGCCGTAGTGAACCTGCAGCTCCTTGACGCCGTTGAGCCAGGCCGAGCGGAGCCGGCGCGGATCGCCCGCCAGAGTGATGCCGGGCATGGCGTCCGCGAGCGCGTGGAAGATCAGGTTGATCTCCAGGACCGCAAGGGACTTGCCGAGGCAGAAGTGCGGTCCGCCACCACCGAATCCCAGGTGGGGGTTGGGGTCACGGGTGATGTCGAAGACCTCGGGGTGGTCGAAGACCTCCGGGTCGTTGTTGGCGGAGGAGTAGAAGATCCCCACCCGCTGCCCCTTCTTGATCTTCGCCCCGCCCAGTTCGGTGTCCTGGGTGGCGGTGCGCTGGAAGGAGACCACCGGCGTCGCCCACCGCACGATCTCCTCGGCCGCCGTCTCGGGACGCTCGCGCTTGTAGAGCTCCCACTGGCCGGGATGGGTGAGGAAGGCGTGCATCCCGTGGGTGATGGCATTGCGCGTCGTCTCGTTGCCGGCCACCGCCAGCAGCAGCACGAAGAAGCCGAATTCGTCGGAGCCGAGATTCCCCTCGTGCTCCGCCGCCACCAGCCGGCTGACGATGTCCTTGGCCGGGCACTCCTTGCGCGCCGCGGCGAGGTTCATCGCGTACGAGATCAGCTCCATGGCCGCGTTGGCGCCGACCTCTTCGGTGATGGCCAGTTCGGGATCGTCGTAGGCGATCATCTTGTTCGACCAGTCGAAGATGCGGGCCCGGTCGTCCTGGGGGATGCCGATGAGTTCCGCGATGGCCTGGAGGGGAAGTTCGCAGGCGACGTCGGTGACGAAGTCTCCGGAGCCCTTCCGGCGCGCCTCGGCGACGATGTGCGCCGCCCGGTCGCGCAGCGCGTCCTCCAGGGCGCGGATGGAACGCGGGGTGAAGCCGCGCTGCACTATCTGGCGGACCCTGGTGTGCTCGGGCGGGTCCATGTTCAGCATGATCAGTTTCTGTACGTCGATCTGGTCGCGGGTCATGGACGCGTTGAAGCGGATGATCGAGGTGTTGAGGTTCGCGGAGAAGATCTCCGGCCTGGTGGACACCTCCTTGACGTCCTGATGACGGGTGACGACCCAGTAGCCGTCGTCGCCGAAGCCGGCGATGCCGTGCGGCTGGGCGTTCCACCACACGGGCGCGGTCTGCCGCAGCTGCGCGAACTCGGGGAGCGGAACGCGGGCCTGGTAGACGTCGGGGTCGGTGAAGTCGAATCCTTCGGGCAACGCGGGGCATGGCATCGGCGACTCCTGGTCCGTCCGAACGTCTGACGGTTCATCAGATATGGGTCGCGGGTGAAGGTAGTAACGAGTTCTACAAGTGGCAAGGGTCGCGGCGAGTCCCTTTACGGACAAGGGTGTTGCACGCCCCTTGCGCCCCGGAGGGCGGCTCATAAGACTGTTTGCGGAACTAGAACGCGTACTAGTTCTTCTTCCGTGGGTGCCGGGACGCCCGCGGACGTGAGGAGAGGACGAGTCAGTCATGGCCGCGGAACCCGTCATCGTCGAAGCAGTACGCACCCCGATCGGCAGGCGCGGAGGCGCGCTCGCCAACCTGCACCCCGCCTATCTCCTGGGCGAGACCTACCGCGAACTCCTCGCCCGTACGGGCATCCAGCCCGACTGCATCGAACAGATCGTCGGCGGCACCGTCACCCACGCCGGTGAACAGTCCATGAACCCGGCCCGCAACGCCTGGCTGGCGATGGGCCTCCCGTACGAGACCGCCGCGACCACCGTGGACTGCCAGTGCGGATCCTCCCAGCAGGCCAACCACATGGTGGCCAACATGATCGCGGCCGGCGTCATCGACATCGGCATCGGCTGCGGCGTCGAGGCGATGTCCCGGGTGCCGCTCGGCAGCGGCTCCAAGCACGGCCCCGGCAAGCCCTGGCCCGACGAGTGGAACGTCGATCTGCCCAACCAGTTCGAGGCGGCCGAACGCATCGCCCGCAACCGGGGGCTGACCCGCGAGAACGTCGACTCGCTCGGCCTGATCTCCCAGGAGCGGGCGGCCGCCGCCTGGGCCGAGGAACGCTTCAAACGGGAGACGTTCGCCGTCCAGGTCCCCACCACCGAGGACGAACAGGCCGCGGGCCAGGGCATGTGGCGGCTGGTCGACCGTGACGAAGGACTGCGCGACACCAGCATGGAGGCCCTGGGCGGCCTCAAGCCCGTGATGCCGACCGCCGTCCACACCGCAGGCAACTCCTCGCAGATCTCCGACGGCGCCGCCGCGGTGATGTGGGCCTCCAAGCGCATGGCGCGCGCCCTCAAGCTCAAGCCGCGGGCCCGCATCGTGGCCCAGGCGCTGGTCGGCTCCGATCCGCACTTCCATCTGGACGGCCCCGTCGACGCCACCCGGGCCGTGCTCGGCAAGGCCGGGATGTCCCTCAAGGACATCGATCTCGTCGAGATCAACGAAGCCTTCGCGTCCGTCGTGCTCTCCTGGGCGCAGGTCTTCGAGCAGGATCTGGAGAAGGTGAACGTGAACGGCGGCGCCATCGCCCTGGGCCACCCGGTCGGGGCCACCGGCGCCCGGCTGCTCACCACCGCACTCCATGAACTCGAACGCAGGGACAAGGAGTTCGCTCTGATCACCATGTGCGCGGGCGGGGCGCTGGCGACGGGGACGATCATCCAGCGGCTGTAGCGGGGAGCGGGCGGCTGCCGGGGGAGCGGGCGGAGCGGCTGCGAAGGGCGGTCGCCGGACGTGGTTGCCGAGGACCGTTGGCGATGTGGTTACGAGGGAGGGGCTCTGCCGGGCCCCTCCCCACCCTGCGGAAAACCACAGCTGAGTTGGGTGGAAAACCGCATTCTGCGGCGCTCGGGAGCTCCGTACCGTCGACGACATGACGAAGAGTGCAGCGCAGCAGCAGCCCACCGGCCAACGACCGCACCGGCGAGCCATGGGGCGTGACCGGCCCCGGTCACGGGGAGGCGGCTCCGCGGGGCGGATCGGAAGTGAAGGAGACGGGGACGTCGAAGGCCGCCCGGCGGGTGGCGCGGCGCAGGGCCCTGAGGACGGTGCCGCCGAGCGTGCCGGTGAGGAGCACGGTGACCAGGGCCCGGGGGAGGTCCCAGCCGAGGGAAGTGGCGAGGCAGTAGGCGAGATAGCGGGCGAGGTTCTGGGCGAGCGGATCGCCGGGGACGAAGGAGACCCCCGAGGCCATGCCGGCGATATAGGGCCAGCCCTGGAGGTTCATGATCAGCCCGTAGAGGACGGCGGAGACGGCTCCATAGGCGGCGAGCATGGCCAATTCACCGCGGCCGCGCAGCCGGTCGGGCCCGGGCAGCAGACCGGCGCCCATCGACACCCACCCCATCGTCAGCATCTGGAACGGCATCCAGGGGCCGACACCGCCGGTCAGCAGCGCCGACGCGAACATCGCCACGGACCCCAGCACGAACCCGAAGCCGGGCCCGAGCACCCGTCCCGCCAACACCATCAGAAAGAACATCGGCTCGATGCCGGCCGTCCCCGCGCCCAGCGGGCGCATCGCGGCCCCGGCCGCGGCCAGCACGCCGAGCATGGCGATGGCTTTTGCGTCCAGGCCGGTGTCGGCGATGGTCGCCACGACAACGGCGAGCAGCATCGGCAGCAGCGCGGCGAACAGCCAGGGTGCGTCCTTGGAATGGGCGAGCCCGGAGGCGGAGTCGGCGAGCAGCGGCCACCCGAAGGCCATCACGCCGATGGCCGAAATAAGGACCAGGGCCGCGACGGAGCGGGGACCGAGCCGTACGGCACGGGCCTGGCGGGCGGGGCCGGGGCCGGAGCCGGTGGGCGGCCCGTCGCCTTCCGGCCGGTGTGGGCGAGCGCTCATGCGGTGGCCTCCAGGGCGTGGGCCACCTGCGGAACGGTCAGCCAGGGCAGCGGGGCCAGCACCTTGGCGACCTGCGGTGCGAAGGAAGGAGAGGAGACCACGACCTCATCGGTGCGCCCGTCGGCGACGATCTCGCCGTCGGCGAGGATGACGACGCGATCGGCCAGTTCGGCGGCGAGTTCCACGTCATGCGTGGCCAGGATGATGGCGTGGCCCTCGGCGGCCAGGGTGCGCAGCACCTCGATCAGACGGGCCTTGGCGGCGTAGTCCAGGCCGCGGGTGGGCTCGTCGAGGAGGAGCAGCGGAGGACGGGCGGTCAGCACGACCGCAAGGGCCAGGGCGAGACGCTGCCCCTCGGACAGATCCCGGGGGTGAACGGAGTCGGGGACATCCGGCAGCAGTTGGGTGACCAGGGCCCGGCAGCTGCCGGCGGCGGCGCCCGCGTCCTGGTCGGCTGCGGTGCACTCGGCCGCGACGTTGTCCGCGTACAGGAGGTCACGAGGTTCCTGGGGGACCAGACCGACATGCCGCAGGAGGTCGCGGGGGCTGGTGCGGTGCGGGGTGGCGCCGCCGACCCGCACCGTGCCGGAGGCCGGTGGGTGCATACCGAGGAGGGTGGTGAGGAGGGTGGATTTCCCCGCGCCGTTACGTCCCATCAAGGCAAGGGTCTCGCCGCCCCGCACGGTCAGATCCACCTGGTGCAGCGCCTCGATCCGCCCCCGGCGGACGCTGAGCCCGGAGACGGCCGCGGCGACATCGGCCGGGGAGCCCGCGGAAGCAGGGGCCGGCACCGCCGGCGCGCCGCCCCCGAGGCCTTCGCCCACCGCCGGCGTGCCACCACCCACCGCCGGCGTGCCACCACCCACCGCCGGCGTGCCACCACCCACCGCCGGTGCCTGCGGCCTGACTCCTGCCAGCCGTTCGCGCAGCGGTGCGGCCTTGCGGCGGGCGTCGCGTACGGACAAGGGAAGGGGCGACCAGTGGGCGAGGCGGCCGAGGGCCACCACCGGGGGGTGGACGGGCGAGACGGCCATGATGTCGGCGGGGGCGCCCATGACCGGGGGTGCGCCGGGGGAGGGGAGCAGGATGACCTGGTCGGCGTACTGGACCACGCGCTCCAGGCGGTGTTCGGCCAGGAGGACCGTGGTGCCGAGGTCGTGGACCAGGCGTTGGAGGACGGAGAGGACCTCCTCGGCGGCGGCGGGGTCGAGTGCCGAGGTCGGCTCGTCCAGGACCAGGACCTTGGGGTGGGTGGTGAGGACCGAGCCGATCGCCACCCGCTGCATCTGGCCGCCCGAAAGGGTGGTGATGGCGCGGTCGCGCAGCTCTGCCAGCCCCAGCAGGTCCAGGGTCTCCTCGACACGGCGGCGCATCACGTCAGGGGCGAGGCCGAGCGATTCCATCCCATAGGCGAGTTCGTCCTCGACGGTGTCGGTGACGAAGTGCGCTGACGGGTCCTGGCCCACGGTGCCGACCACATCGGCCAGTTCGCGCGGTTTGTGGGTGCGGGTGTCCCGGCCGTCGACGGTGACCCGGCCGCGCAGGGTGCCGCCGGTGAAGTGCGGGACCAGGCCGCAGACGGCGTTCAGGACGGTGGACTTGCCGACGCCGGAGGGGCCGACCAGCAGGCACAGTTCGCCCTCGGGCACGGTCAGGTCGATGCCCTGGACGGCGGGCGCCGCGGCGTCGCCGTAGGTGACCGAGACCTGCTCGAACCGGATCACTGGGTGGGCTCCTTCGGGCGCGGATCGACAACGGGGGCGCGGCCAGGGGACACGGCCCGGTCCGCCCGGTCCGTGCTCGACGGGAGTGGGGCGACGAACGCGGGCAGCAGCCCGACGAGAACGGAGGCGGCCGGCCAGAGGGGGAGGACGGGGGCGGTGAGCGGGACGGCGGGCGGGTGGAGGGCGGCGGGTGCGTAGTCGTTCGCCCAGATCATCAGGGCGGCGACGGCGATGCCGGAGCCCGCGACCAGCCAGGCGCGGACGCCCCACCGGTCGGGCCGGTAGCGGCTGCGCACCGACCGGCGGCCGCCGAGCCACAGCCCGGCGAGCGCCGCCGCCAGTCCGGCGAGCAGCAGCGGCAGCCCGTAGCCGCCCCCGGTGTCGCCCAGCAGCCCGTACGTTCCGGCACAGATACCGAGCAGCCCGCCGAGAGTGAGGACGGAGGTGAGGTGCCGTACGGCGGGCGGTACCTCGGCGCTACGGCCGTAGCCGCGCGCGTCCATGGCCGCGGCCAGCGCCACCGAGCGCTCCAGCGCGCCCTCCAGAACCGGCAGTCCGACCTGGAGGAGCGCCTTGAACCCGCGGTCTGGGCGGCCGCGCAGCCGACGCGCGGCACGCAGCCGCTGGACATCGGCGACCAGGTTGGGCGCGAAGGTCATCGCGACGACGACCGCGACGCCCGCCTCGTAGAGCGCGCCGGGCAGGGACTTCAGCAGCCGGGCCGGGTTGGCGAGCGCGTTGGCGGCGCCCACGCAGATGAGGAGAGTGGCCAGTTTCAGCCCGTCGTACAGCGCGAAAACCATGCCCTCGGCGGTGACCCGGCCGCCGATCCGGACGCCCTTCGCCCAGTCCGGCAACGGCACTTCGGGCAGCGTGACAAGGGTGTGCGTACCGGGGATCGGCGAGCCGAGGACGAAGGCGAAGACCAGCCGGATGGCGATCACGACCAGGCCGAGCTTGACGAACGCCCCGTACGAACGGGCCCATGGCGCATCCGTACGGCGGGCCGCGACGACATAGCCGGCCACGCCCACCAGCAGTCCCAGCAGCAGGGGATCGGTGGTGCGGGAGGCCGCGGTGGCCAGGCCGAGCGCCCACAGCCACCAGGCGCCGGCATGCAGCGCGGTGGTACGGGTCGCCTGCGGGGCGCTCATCCGCGTCGGCGGCGCGCTTGCCACACCGCCGCTGCGCCCAGTACGACGACGGCCGCGACACCGCCGACCAGCCCGGCGGACGGGCCGCCGTCGCCCCCGCCGCTCGCGTCCCCGTCCGCCGCCGCGCCCGAAGACGCAGAAGCGGACGACGCGGGCTCCTTCGCCCCCTTCACCGGGTCCGCACACCCCGACGTCGGGTAACCGGCGATGGCGCACAACAAGGCGTTGGGGTCATAGCGCAGTGACCGGGCGACCGCTGCCAGCGCCTCCCCCGCCGAGGCGTCCTCGGACACCTGGGCACACTCCGTCCTGGCCTTCGGCGGCCGCTCGCCGCCGGGTGCGTCCGCCGCGGTCCCGAAATCGATGACGATGCCGACCCGCTTGCGGCCGTCCTTCGCCGGGGTGCCGTGGCAGATCGCGTCGAAGCCGGCGGCCGCCCGGGGCTTGCCGGCCGCGGCGGAGTCGGCGCTGACGGCGAAGCGGAAGCCCTCCACCGCACCGTCGGCCGGCCGCAGCGTGGCCGGCCCCTCGGTGGCGTACGCCCAGGAACTGCCCGTGCCGTGCCAGAAGGACCAGTAGCGGTACTCCTGCGCCTGGGCGGGCCCGGTGGCCAGACCGGTGACCGCACCGGCCAGCAGCACGGCGCCGGCGATCCTGGTGCGCCGCATCAGAGCCGGCTCTTCCTACGGCTGCTCAGCAGGAAGCCGATGCCGGCACCGATGGCGAGGCCGATGCCGATGATCCACGGCAGGCCCAGGCCGCCCTCGTCCTTGGAGCCGTCGGCGTCCTTCTTCGCCGCGGCGGCCGGCTCGGGGCCGGTGGCGTTGAGCGCGGCCACCAGATCGGTGCCGCCGAAGGAGCGCGGGTCGGTACCGGTGGCGTGCGCGGCCAGCACCAGCTGGGCGTACGCGGCGGGGCCGTTCTGCTTGGCCCAGTCCGCCGAATTCTTCTCCAGCCACTTCAGCGGCTTCGCGGCATCGGCGCCGTGCCGGCCGGCCGCCAGCGCCACCACGGCGTCGGCGGTGTTGCCGACGTCGGGCTGCTTCTCCGCGCCCGGCATCGCGGAGAGCAGATGCTGTCCGTTCTTGTCGAGCTGCGCGACGAGGTAGCCGTCGCCGCCCGCCGCGGCCTGCGCCGGATCGCTGCTGCCCGCCTTCTTGCCTTCGCCGTCCTTACAGCTCAGCGGCTTGACGGGGGCGTTTGCTCCCTTGCCGGCCGGCTCGACGACAAAGCCCTTGCCGAGCGCTCCGGTCGCGGCGGCCGCGGTGGCATCGGCGTTCGGGGCCGCGCCCTTGAGCTGGAAGGTGAACGCGCCGCGCGCGTCCTCCTTCGCCTCGCAGCCCAGCCGGAAGGTGAGCAGCCCGTCGTAGGGGGTCTTGCCACCCTTCTTCGATGTCACGGACCGCGGCTTCTCGCCCGCCGCCGCGAGCGCGCCGATGACCACGGAGGTGGAGTTGGCATCGCTGGCCGAGCCGGCCATCGAGCTCCAGCCACCGTCGTCGTTCTGCACCGACTTCAGCCAGCTCACGGCCTTCTGCACGGCGTCCCCGTGCCCGCCCAGCGCGGCCAGCGCCTGCACCGCGGCGGCCGTCTGGTTGGTGTCCCGCATGGTCTTGGCGTCGCAGGGCTTGCCCGGCTCGGCCCGGAAGGCGGTGAACGAGCCGTCGGCGCACTGCTGCCCGGCCAGCCACTTCACGGCGGATGCCGCGGGGCGTATGCCCACGGTGTCCTGGGCCAGCAGCGCGAGCGACTGCCGCCAGACCCCGTCGTACTGCGGGTCCTTGGTGCCGTACAGCCCGTCGGGCAGCTTCTTGGGGGATGCGGGCGGGGAGTCCGCGTTCGCGGCGGGGGCAGCGGCCGCGCCCAGCACCACCGCGGCCGCCAGCGCCGTGGCGGCGCGGCGCGCCAGCAAGGCGACGGAATGCGGCAAAGGGGCCTGGTGAGCCATGGAAGCCATGGGGGCCATCGGGTCGGTGCCTCTCGGGTCGGGTCGCGGCGATGCTACGCAGCCGCGCTCGGCCGGCCGGCCGAGCGCCGATCCATGAATCGGGCGCGGTGGCACCGGGCTCAGCTCCGTATACCTCGACGGTGCCGCGCACCGGCCGTCCGCACGGGCGGGCGGTTCCGGTGGCGGGAGCCTTGGTCGTGCCCCCTCGGGTGTTCCGGCTCGTACGGCCCTCCGCGCCCGGCCAGGTGCGCGGTGCGGGCAGGCCGTCCTCACGGTTGCGGGTCAGCGCCGGATTTCCACCGGCTTCCCCCGATCGGGTACGGATGAAGTTGTCCCGCACACCTTAACCGGCCCCCGCCCGCCACTCGCTCGCCCGTACGAGCCGGAACTGCGCGGGGGAGAGCGCCGGGCAGGAATCGGCCGCGGGCCGGGGAGGGCGCCGGGCGGAATCCGGCCGTGGGCCCACCGCGGACCGGCCGTGGGCCGTGCGGCAACCGGCCGCCGCCTCGTCGAGGTCCCTCCCACGGTCCATGGCCCGAGGGCCCGCCCCTCCCTCACACCGCCTGGTACCGCACCGGACCGGCCCCCGGCACCCGCTCCGCCTGTCCCTGCTTCACCAGACGGCGCAGATGGGCCTCGGCCTCCGAGACGGCGATATTGCGCGAGGCGTACGGGATTTGCTCCCAGGGGCGGTTCCACTCCATGGCCATGGCCAGCTGCCAGGGAGTGCGGGGTTCGCGCAGCAGGGCCCTCAGCTGGGAGAGCCGCGCCTCGTGGTGGGCGATGAGCTCGCGTACGCGTCCGCCGGCGTCGGTGAAGGCGTGCTGGTGGGCGGGCAGCACCTCGGCGGGGGCGAGCCGGCCCACGCGTTGGAGGGAGTCGAGATAGTCGCCCAGGGGATCGTGGAGGTCCCTCACGCTCTCACCCTCGTTCGAGGGGGGACGCCCCTCGCCCTCCGGGTCCTCGTACAGACCGATGTGCGGGGTGATGCCGGGGAGGAGATGGTCGCCGGAGAAGAGCCGGCCGAAGCCGGGGGCCTGCCCCGAGGGGTGCTCCTCCTCCAGATGGAGGCACACATGACCCGGGGTGTGCCCCGGTGTCCAGATGGCGCGCACCCGGCGCCCCGGCAGATCGAGCAGTTCGCCGGGGCTGATGTCGCGGTCCGGCAGCGCGGCTCCCTGTCCGGGCAGCTTCCGGCTCCGCCCCTGGGCGCGCGCCTCCCGCAGCGGTGCCAGATGTTCGTCCGGTGCGCCCGCCGTCGCGAGCCTGGCGGTCAGGTGGTCGAGCCACCGGCCCGGTTCCGCCTCGCGGGTGCGGCGGACCACGTCGGTATCCGCGGCGTGCATCGCGATCCAGGCGCCGGAGGCCTCCCGCACCTTGGCCGAGAGGCCGTGGTGGTCGGGGTGATGGTGGGTGATCAGGACGCCGTGGAGATCGGCGAGGGCGAAGCCGCAGGCACTGACGCCGGCGACGAGGGTGTCCCAGGAGTCCGGGTCGTCCCAGCCGGTGTCGATGAGCACCGGCCCGCGGTCGGTCTCCAGGAGGTGGACGAGGGTGTGGCCGAGCGGGTTGTCCGGGATCGGGACGGCGATGCTCCACACCCCGCCCTTGTGGTCGGTCACCTGTGGCGTCATCCGGTCCCCTCTCGGTGTGGCATACACCCGGTACCGGCTTCACTATAACTAGAACTGGTTTCAATGCGGAGGGAAGTGACCTTCGTTCCGGCGGAGTTGGGATTCGGCCCGCGCCGTGGACTCCTGCAACTAGAACTGGTATCAGTTCCTGTTGCGGTGAGCGATGCTGATGCAGCATCAGGAGCCACCCAAGGGGCAGCCAGGAGACCGCTCAGGGACCCTCAGGACCCCTCAGGGATTGTCGGACAGGCGGCCAACCCGCAGGAGGCGGCAGCGATGAGCGACCTCGTCGAGCACGGAAAGCTCTACATAGGCGGTGAGTGGGTCGATCCGGCCGGCCGGGACACGATCGAGGTCGTCTCGCCCCACACCGAACAGGTCATCGGCCGGGTGCCGCACGCCTCACGGGCCGATGTCGACCGTGCGGTGGCCGCGGCCCGTACGTCCTTCGAGTCCGGGGTGTGGGCGAACGCCCCGTTGGCGGACCGGATCGCGGTGGTGACCCGTATCAAGGACGGCTTCGCGGCCCGCAGCGAGGAGATCGCCAAGGTCATCAGCTCCGAGAACGGCACGCCCTTCACCTCCGGCGTCATGGTGCAGTCACTGGCGGCGATGCTGGTGTGGGACGCGGCGCTGACCGTGGCCCGCGACTTTCCGTTCGAGGAGCGGCGGGACGGGGTGCTGGGTCCGCTGCTGGTGCGGCGGGAGCCGGCCGGGGTGGTCGCGGCCGTGGTGCCGTGGAATGTCCCGCAGTTCACCGCCGCCGCCAAGCTCGCACCGGCGCTGCTGGCCGGCTGCTCGGTGGTGCTCAAGGTGTCGCCGGAGACCCCGCT
The DNA here is from genome assembly GCF_043200375.1 of Streptomyces sp. NPDC048434. Taxonomy (NCBI): domain Bacteria; kingdom Bacillati; phylum Actinomycetota; class Actinomycetes; order Kitasatosporales; family Streptomycetaceae; genus Streptomyces; species Streptomyces sp. NPDC048434. The sequence continues at coordinate 14,741 of NZ_JBICXQ010000021.1, forward strand.
GGACGCGTATCTGCTCGCGGAGATCGCGGCCGAGGCCGGGCTGCCGGCGGGGGTGCTGTCGATCCTCCCGGCGGACCGCGAGGTGAGCGAGTACCTGGTCGGGCACCCGGGCGTGGACAAGGTGTCGTTCACCGGCTCGGTGGCGGCGGGTAAACGGGTCATGGAGGTCGCGGCCCGGAACCTCAGCCGGGTCACGCTGGAGCTGGGCGGGAAGTCCGCTGCGGTGATCCTGCCGGACGCGGATCTGGACGCGGCGGTGGCCGGCATCGTGCCGTTCGCCTGGATGATCAACGGCCAGGCGTGTGTGGCCCAGACGCGGATCCTCGCACCGCGCAGCCACTACGACGAGATCGCCGAACGGTTCAGCGCGGCGGCGTCCGCGCTCACCGTCGGCGACCCGCTGGATCCGGCCACCGAACTCGGCCCGCTGGTCGCCCGCCGTCAGCAGCAGCGCTCGCTGGACTACATCGCGCTCGGGCGGCAGGAGGGCGCCAAGGTCCTCACCGGCGGCGGCCGGCCCGAGGGGCAGCCGACGGGCTGGTATGTCGAGCCGACCCTCTTCGGCGAGGTCGCCAACTCCATGCGGATCGCCCGCGAGGAGATCTTCGGCCCGGTCATCTGTCTGCTGCCGTACGACGACGAGGCCGAGGCGGTACGGATCGCCAACGACTCCGACTACGGGCTCTCCGGCTCGGTGTGGACGGCCGACGTCGAGCACGGCATCGACCTCGCCCGGCAGGTCCGCACCGGTACGTACTCGGTGAACACCTTCAGCATCGACATGCTCGGCCCGTTCGGTGGCTACAAGAACTCCGGCATCGGGCGGGAGTTCGGGCCGGAGGGCTTCGGTGCATACATGGAGCACAAGATGATCCATCTGCCGGCGGGTGCCTGATGGGGGACCGCTGGCGGGTGGAGGTGGACCGGAGCGTCTGCATCGGGTCCGGGATGTGCGTCGGCGCGGCGCCGGACGGCTTCCGGCTGGACACGGCCCGGCAGTCGCACCCGGTGGCACCGGAGACCGATACCGACGAGGGCGTACTGGCGGCGGCCGAGGGGTGTCCCGTGGAGGCCATCACCCTGACCGTGGCCGACAGCGGCGAGGCGGTCTTCCCGCCGGAGGAGTGAGCGGGCCCGGGGGTGTGGGGTACGGGGCGGCGGGAGCCCCGTAGGGGGTGTGGGGTGGTGGTCCCGTAGGGGGCCGGTGGGCCCCTTGCGGGCCAACTACCCGTGCCCGCACGGGAGTTAACGGCGGGCCCCCGCGATTCACTCATTTGTGCGGCAGCCGGCACGGATCACTCAACGGTCCGCTCAACAACCCCGTCCCGGCGCCCCGTCCCGGCGCCCCGTCCCGGCGGCCCACCCAACAGGCCATCCAGCAGCCCATCGAGCGGCCCATCCGGCGGCGTCAGCGCTCCGTCCCGGGTGCCGTGAGGTCGATCAGGCGGCACACCGTCTCGATGTCTATCTTCACCTGGGCGATCGAGGCCCGCCCCGACAGCCAGGTGATCAGCGCCGAGTGCCAGGTGTGCTCGATGACCCGGACCGCGGAGAGCTGTTCGGGGGTCGCGGGGCCGTCCAGCCCCATCGCGTCGAGGATGATCGCGGTGGTCAGCCGGGAGACGGTGTCGACCTCGGGGCTGACGGAGCGGTCGGCGAAGGTCAGCGCGCGCACCATCGCGTCCGCGAGATGCGGCTCGCGCTGCAGTGCGCGAAACGCGCGCATCAGGGTCTGGGCGACCCGGGCACCCGGGTCCTGCTCCGACGGGGGGCGCTTGCGCAGCGTTTCGTGCATGTGCTGGAGCTGGTCCTGCATGGTGGCGACCAGCAGATGCACCTTGGAGGGGAAGTAGCGGTAGAGGGTGCCGAGCGCGACGCCCGAGGACTCGGCGACCTCGCGCATCTGCACGGCGTCGAAGCCACCACGGGACGCCAGCTTGGCGCTGGTGTGCAGGATGCGGCGGCGCCGAGCCTCCTGACGCTCGGTCAGGGGAGGACTCGCGGGAAGCGTCGGCCTGGCCGCCTTGGATTCCGTAGTCATATTTCCCATTCCGTGGCATTCCGTCCGCGATGCGGTGAGTGCCGGTGGTGTGATCGGCACAGCATGGCAGGGGGGCGGGTGGTGGCGCGAATCACCTGGTGCGGCTCTTTTCGCATCGTTCTCGGCCGGTAGATTCGAAGCTCGCTGAACTGACCAGTAGCCAATCAGTTCTGAAACTTGTTCTAGATTACCGCCAGCGGTTACGCTCCGGCGAAAGTCCAGTGAGAAGGGGGCCGAGCGTGACCGCAGAGGCCGTCCAGGCAGCCGCGCCTCGCCCCGCAGAGGCCTCCTCGGCCTCAGCCCCGTCGAACGGTGAGCGTCCCCTGCGCATCGCGATGCTCACGTATAAGGGGAACCCGTTCTGCGGCGGTCAGGGCGTCTATGTACGTCACCTCTCGCGCGAACTGGCCCGCCTCGGCCACACCGTCGAGGTCATCGGCGCCCAGCCCTACCCCGTCCTCGACGGCGGGGTGCCCCTGACCGAGCTGCCCAGCCTGGACCTCTACCGCCAGCCGGACCCGTTCCGTACGCCGAAGCGCGGCGAGTTCCGCGACTGGATCGATGCGCTGGAGGTCGGCACGATGTGGACCGGCGGCTTCCCCGAGCCGCTGACCTTCTCACTGCGGGCCCGGCGCCATCTCGCCGCCCGTCGCGGCCAGTTCGATGTCGTCCACGACAACCAGACCCTCGGCTACGGCCTGCTCGGCGGGCCCGGCGCGCTCGGCGCCCCGCTGGTCACCACGATCCACCACCCCATCACCGTCGACCGGCGGCTCGATCTGGAAGCCGCCGGCGGCTGGAGGCGCCGTGCCTCCGTCCGCCGCTGGTACGGCTTCACCCGGATGCAGAAGCGCGTCGCCCGGCGGCTGCCGTCCGTGCTGACCGTCTCCGGCTCCTCCCGCCAGGAGATAGTCGACGACCTCGGGGTGTCCGCCGGCCGGATCCATGTGGTGCATATCGGCGCCGACACCGACCTGTTCTCGCCAGATGCCTCGGTCCCCGAGGTGCCGGGACGGATCGTCACCACCTCCAGTGCGGATGTGCCGCTCAAGGGCCTGATCCACCTGGTCGAGGCGCTCGCCAAGGTGCGCACCGAGAATCCCGACGCGCATCTGGTGGTCGTCGGCAAGCGCGCCGACGACGGGCCGGTCGCCGCCGCCATCGAACGGCTCGGACTGTCCGATGCCATCGAATTCGTCAAGGGCATCACCGACGGCGAACTCGTCGACCTGGTCCGCAGCGCCCAGATCGCCTGTGTCCCCTCCCTCTACGAGGGGTTCTCGCTGCCCGCGGCCGAAGCGATGGCCACCGGCACCCCCCTGCTGGCAACGACCGGCGGCGCCATCCCCGAGGTCGCCGGGCCGGACGGCGAGACCTCTCTCGCGGTGCCGCCGGGCGATGCCGGCGCGCTGGCGGGCGGACTGCTCCGGCTCCTGGGCGACGAGACGCTGCGCCGGCGGCTCGGCGCGGCCGGCCGGGAGCGGGTGCTGGCCCGCTTCACCTGGCGTCAGGCCGCCATCGGCACCGCCGAGCGCTACCGCGAGGCCATCGCCCTGCAGGCCGACCGGGCCGCCGCCCGGACCTCGCTGCGGGCCACGCCCGCGGCGGCCGCCGGTGCCGCGCCCGCGCCGAGCGCCGCCGGACACGTCTAGTGGCCCGCCCGGCCCGTATTTCCTTTCGCAGCCACCACCGCCACCAACCGCCGGACGAAAGCAGAACGCCGTGCTGACCGTCGACTTTTCCCGTTTCCCGCTCGCTCCGGGCGACCGCGTGCTCGACCTGGGGTGCGGCGCCGGCCGGCATGCCTTCGAGTGCTACCGGCGCGGCGCGCAGGTCGTCGCCCTCGACCAGAACGGCGAGGAGATCCGCGAGGTCGCCAAGTGGTTCGCCGCGATGGAGGAGGCGGGCGAGGCTCCGGCGGGCGCCTCCGCCACCGCCATGGAGGGCGATGCGCTGAACCTGCCGTTCCCCGACGACAGCTTCGACGTCGTGATCATCTCCGAGGTCATGGAGCACATCCCCGACGACAAGGGGGTGCTCGCCGAGATGGTCCGGGTGCTGCGCCCCGGCGGCCGGATCGCCGTCACCGTCCCGCGGTACGGGCCCGAGAAGGTCTGCTGGGCGCTCAGCGACGCCTACCACGAGGTCGAGGGCGGCCATATCCGCATCTACCGCGGCGACGAGCTGCTCGGCAGGATGCGCGAGGCCGGCCTGGAGCCATACGGCACGCACCACGCCCACGGGCTGCACAGCCCCTACTGGTGGCTCAAATGCGCCTTCGGGGTCGACAACGACAAGGCGCTGCCGGTGCAGGCGTACCACAGGCTGCTGGTCTGGGACATCATGAAGAAGCCGCTGGCCACCCGGCTCGCCGAGCGGGCGCTCAACCCCGTCATCGGCAAGAGCTTCGTCGTCTACGCCACCAAGCCGCACCTTCCCGGGTCGGCGGTCGCCGCCGAGCCGGCCGCCACCGCGGCGAGCGAGCCCGCCGAGGCCGCCGCCGGTCCCGCCGCCAAGGCCACGAAGCCGGCGGCCAAGTCCTCCGCACCGGCCAGGAAGCCCGCGCAAGGCACCACGCCCGGCAGCAAGCCCGCCGCCAAGGCTCCCGCCAAGTCCGCCTCCAGGACTTCCGCCGCCAAGCCCGCCGCCAAGAAGTCTGCCGGGGCCGCCAAGTGACGAGTCCCGGGCGTACCGAACGGCTCGTCCTGCCGGGGGTGCTCACCGCCGAACAGGCGGCCCGCACGGTGGCCGGCATCCTGGCGGCCCAGCGGCCGGACGGCGCGATCCCCTGGTTCCGGGGCCACCACCTCGACCCGTGGGACCACACCGAGGCCGCCATGGCCCTGGACGCGGCCGGCGAACACGAGCGCGCCGAGGCCGCGTACGAGTGGCTGACACGGCATCAGAACCCGGACGGGTCCTGGTACGCGGCCTACGCCGACGGTGACGCGGAGGCACCCACCGACCGCGGCCGGGAGACCAACTTCTGTGCGTATCTCGCGGTCGGCGTCTGGCACCACTTCCTGTCCACCGGCGACGAGGCCTTCCTCGACCGCATGTGGCCCGCGGTCCATGCGGCGGTCACCTTCGTGCTGGAACTCCAGCAGCCCGGCGGCGAGATCGGCTGGAAGCGCGAGGACGACGGCACGCCCGTCAACGACGCGCTGCTGACCGGCTCGTCCTCCGTATACCAGGCGCTGCGCTGTGCGCTCGCCCTCGCCGACCAGCGCGAGGAGCCGCAGCCCGACTGGGAACTGGCGGTCGGCCGCCTCGGCCATGCGATACGCAGCCACCCCGAGCGGTTCCTCGACAAGGCCCGCTACTCCATGGACTGGTACTACCCGATCCTGGGCGGCGCGGTGCGCGGCGCGGAGGCCAGGGAGCGTATCGACGCGCAGTGGGAGCACTTCGTCGTCCCCGGCCTGGGCGTGCGCTGTGTGCTGCCCAACCCGTGGGTCACCGGCGGCGAGAGCGCGGAACTGGCGCTCGCGCTGTGGGCGATGGGGGAGTCCGAGCGGGCCGTACAGATCCTCAAGTGGATGCAGCATCTCCGCGCCGAGGACGGCATGTACTGGACCGGCTATGTCTTCGACGACGACGCGATCTGGCCACGCGAGCTCACCGCCTGGACGGCCGGTTCGTTGCTGCTCGCGGTGGCCGCCCTGGGCGGCGACGAGGCCACCACCTCGGTCTTCGGGGGCGAGCAGCTGCCGAAGGGGCTCGATCCGGACTGCTGCCGGTAGCCGGCCCGCGCGGGCTCGTCCCGTACGGAGCGCCCCGTACGGACCGCCCCGTACGGGACCGCCCCGCCGACGGTGTCCCGTACGGGCCGTCCCGGCGGGGGAAGGGGCCCGGCGCGATGCCGGCTGCCGCAGAAACGGGAGGCTGAGCCGCGGCACCGCACACTACTGTGCGCGCATGACTCTCCAAGGCTCACTCACCCACGACGCATACTGCGACCAACTCCTCGCCGAGACGGAGAAGTTCCGGGAGCTCCTGCGGGGCGCCGATCTGTCGGCGAAGGTCCCGACCTGCCCCGACTGGACGCTGGCGGATCTCGCCCGGCACGTGGGCAGCGCGCATCGCTGGGCCGGCACCCTCGTCGCGACCCGGGCCGCCAAGAACGTCGACGACGCGGATGTCCCCGGGATGGCGGGCCCCGAGGGCGACGATGCGGCAGCGCTGGACGCCTGGCTCGCGGCCGGTGCCGAACAGACCGTGGCGGCTCTGCGCGAGGCCGGCCCCGACACCGAGGTGTGGACCTGGTCGCCGGTACAGCGGACGGGCTTCTGGGCCCGCCGGATGACCCACGAGACCGTGATCCACCGCGCCGACGCCGCGCTCACCGTGGGTGCCGCCTTCGAGGTCCCGGCCGAGGTCGCCGCCGACTGCCTGGAGGAGTGGCTGCAGTTGTGCGCCCTGCCCGTGGTCGCGGCGCGCCATGCGGAGCGTTCCGCGCTGCTCTTCGGTCCGGGCCGCACGATCCACCTCCACGCCACCGACACCCCGCCCGAGCTGAACGCCGAGTGGCTCCTCGACCTCACCGGCGACCGGCTCGTCCACCGCCGCGCCCACGAAAAGGCGGCGGTCGCGCTCCGCGGCCCCCTCACCGATGTGCTCGGTGTCCTCTACCGCAGGCTGCCCGCCGACAGCGACCGGGTCGAGGTGCTGGGGGACCGCGCCCTGCTCGACCGGTGGCTGGCGTGGGCGTCGTTCGAGTGAGGCGCCTGCCCGTGTCAGGAGTTGAGTTCGGCCAGCACCCGTAGCGTGTGCGGGTCGGGGGCGGTGACCAGCAGATCGGTGACCGGTCCCGTGCGCCACAACTCCAAGCGTTCCGCGATCCGTTCGCGCGGACCGACCAGGGAGATCTCGTCGGCGAAGGCGTCGGGGACGGCGTGTACGGCCTCCTCCTTGCGGCCTTCGAGGAAGAGCCGCTGTACCCGCCGGGCCTCCTCCTCGAAGCCCATCCGTGCCATCAGATCGGCATGGAAGTTCTTGGCGGCGTGCCCCATCCCGCCGATGTAGAAGCCGAGCATCGCCTTGACCGGCAACAGCCCTTCGGCGACGTCGTCGCAGACCACGGCGCGTGCCATGGGGGCGATGAGAAAGCCGTCCGGGGCCTCCGCCAGTGACGCCCGGTAGACGTCGGTGCGCTGCGGCGACCAGTACAGCGGCAGCCAGCCGTCGGCGATCCGGGTCGTCTGGGCGATGTTCTTGGGCCCTTCCGCGCCGAGCAGGAGGGGCAGGCCGGCGCGCAGCGGGTGGGTGATGGGTTTCAGCGGTTTGCCGAGGCCGGTGCCGTCCGCACCGCGGTAGGGCAGCGGGTGGAAGAGCCCGTCGGCTTCCACCGGCCCCTCCCGGCGCAGGACTTGGCGGATCACGTCCACGTATTCGCGGGTGGCGGTCAGCGGGCTCTTGGGGAACGGCCGTCCGTACCACCCCTCGACGACCTGCGGTCCGGAGAGCCCCAGGCCCAGCAGCAGCCGTCCGCCGGAGAGATGATCGAGGGTGAGCGCATGCATCGCGGTGGCGGTGGGCGTGCGGGCCGCCATCTGCGCGATACCGGTGCCCAGTTTGATGCGTGAGGTGTGGGCGGCGATCCAGGTGAGCGCGGTGAACGCGTCCGACCCCCAGGCCTCCGCGGTCCACACGGAGTCATACCCCAGCCGCTCGGCCTCGCGGGCGAGTTCGAGGTGTCGGGGGTCCGGGCCGCGCCCCCAGTAGCCGAGTGCCAGACCGAGTCGCATGCCGATCGCCTCTCTCCGACGGACGGTGACCGAGGGCCCTGCCCTTGTGGCGGGCGGCGCAGTGGCGACGAGGCGCCGGTTCGGGGGTGTCCTGACGGCAATATCCTGACGGTGTGTCAGTTCATCGCAGTCCGCGCACTGTACGGCCGGGCCCGCCGGCAGCGCAACGGCCCCCCGCCCGTGAGGGCGAGGGGCCGCGGAAGGACCGCTGTGCGTCCGGTGTCAGCCGCGCTGGATGCCGGTGGTGTCCTGCAGGACGCCACGACGGCCGTCCTGGGTCTGTGCGATCAGGGCCTGGCCGCGCTGCTCCACCGCGAGGTACCAGGTGCCGGGGGCCAGTTCGGCGATCGGCGACGGCGAGCCGTCCTCGCCGTACAGCGGTCGCGCGACGGGCACCGCGAACCAGAACGGGGCGAAGTCCGTGGGGGACCCGGCTGCGGGGGTCGCGCCCGCGGGGGCGACTCCTGCCTGGGCGCCGGCCGTGGCGTCGGCCGGTGCCTGCTGGCCGTAGGGCTGGCCGGGCTGGGGCTGCTGCTGGCCGCCCGGGTAGCCGTAGCCGTGGCCCGCCTGCTGCTGGGCGCCGGGGTAGCCGTAACCCGGGTTGGGGCCCGCCCCGTAGGGGGCGGCCTGCGGCTTCGGGGTGCCGACCAGGGCGACCTTGAGCGCCGGGACGAGCGGTGCGGCGACGGCGCCACCGGCCAGGATCAGGGCGGCGATCAGGCCGATGATCAGGCCTGCGCCGGCGCTGGCGGCGGAGAGGATGGTCCAGAACGCCGTCCAGGCCGCAAAGACGGTGAGGGCGACGCCGAACTGGGCGAGGTCGAGACCGGCGACCTTGCGCGGCTGCGACTGCGGCAGCGTACGGCTGACGATGATGATTGCCGCGCCGATCACCCCGGCCAGGTACACGCTCATGAGGGTGTTCAGCGCACTCCAGGCATTGATGCCGGAGTAGTCCTGGGCATCGCAGAACTTGGCGAGCTGGCCGGAGCAGTCCGGGCCGCCGGTGAGATCGAGGAACGAGGCGATGAACAGCAACACCGCTGCTCCGATCACCACGCCGTCGCCTCGAGTGAGGGAGCGGATGTTCACGTAAGGGTCCTTTGTCGGTTTCGTGGGTCCGGTCGTCGCTGTCGCGGTGCGCGCAGTGCGAGGCACGGCGGTGGCCACCCATCGTAAAGGGGAACCTATCGCCGAATCCTGTGGGCCGTCCTGTTCGTTTCCCCGCGCTATCGGCGCGACGTATCGGAGCCGGTATCGGAGCCGGTATCGGGCGGGTTTCGGGCCGTGGTCCGATGGTCCGGTCAGTGCGTCAAGAAGTCCGTAATGCCCTCGGTGATCCCACGGGCCGCTTTTTGCCGCCACTTGGCGTCGGTCAATTGCGCGGCGTCCTTCGGGTCGCGCATATTGCCGCACTCGATGAACACCTTCGGCACCGTGGACAGGTTGAGGCCGCCGAGATCGGAGCGTACGTCGAGTCCGGTGCCGTGGCCGATGTAATTGGACGGTGCGCTTCCGGTGACCGCGAGGAACCGGCCGGCCAGCCGTTCGCCCAGCTGCCGCGAGGGCCCCACGATCGCGGCGGTGTCGGCCGGGCCGGCCGTGACGCGCGCGGGGAGGATGACGTGGAAGCCGCGGTTGCCGGCGCCCGAGCCGTCGGCGTGGAGGGAGAGCGCGGCATCGGCGTGCGCCTTGTTCCCGATGGCGGCGCGCTCGTCCACACACGGCCCGTACTTGCGGTCGCCGTCCTGGGTGAACACGACCTTGGCGCCCGCGTCCTGGAGGAGGGTGCGGGTGCGGCGGGCGACGTCGAGGGTGAAGGACGCCTCGGCGTAACCGTCGTTGGTGGAGGTGCCAGTGGTATCGCACTCCTTGTGCGCGTTGCCGATGTCCACCTGGCGGGCGATCTCCTGACCGTGATCGCGGTTGTGCGGATTGTGGCCGGGGTCGATCACCACGATCTTGCCCTTGAGGCTGCCGCGCGGAGTGCCCTTGCCGGGGTCGCCGCCGGAGCCCTGGCCGCCGTCCTTGCCGCCCGGGCCGTGTCCGGCGCCGCCGCCTCCGGCCGCGCCGTCGGCCCCGTGTCCCGGCGACCGGCCGGGTGCGGGCTGCCCGGCCCGTGGCGGCTCGCCGCCGGCGTCCGACGACCGCCAGACCAGCCAGCCCCCCAGGCCGACGACCACCACGGCGGCCACTACGACGAGGAGGATGCCGCGCAGGCGGCGGTGCGGAGGGAAAGTGCTGCCGTTCGACACGTCGGCGATCGTAGCCCGCTCAGATGCCGGCCCCGGTGCGCCGCAGTACGTGCAGCGACCGGTGGGCCGAGATCTCGGTGAAGGCGCCGGACTCCAGGGCCCTGCGGTAGATGCGGTACGGGGCCTGGCCGCCGTCCGCCGGGTCCGCGAAGACGTCGTGGATGACCAGCAGCCCGTCGGGTGCGAGATGCGGCGCCCAGCCCTCGTAGTCGGCGGTGGCGTGCTCGTCGGTGTGCCCGCCGTCGATGAAGACCAGACCCACCGGCGCCTGCCAGACGGCCGCGACCTGCGGTGAGCGGCCCACCAGGGCGATCACCTGCTCCTCCAGACCCGCGGCGTGCAGGGTGCGGCGGAAGGCGGGCAGGGTGTCCATCCGGCCGACCTCGGGGTCGACGACGGTCGGATCGTGGTACTCCCACCCGGGCTGCTGCTCCTCGCTGCCCCGGTGGTGGTCGACGGTGACGGCCATGACCCCGGCGGCGCGGGCGGCGTCCGCGAGCAGGATCGTGGACCGGCCGCAGTATGTGCCGACCTCCACCAGCGGCAGTCCGAGCGTCGCCGCCGTTGCCGCCGCCGCGTACAGCGCGAGGCCCTCGTCCACGGGCATAAAGCCCTTCGCCGCCTCGAACGCGGCGAGGATCTCCGGCTGCGGGGCGGTCGGAGCCGTGGGAGCGGACATGGGCTTCCTCCTGGTGGTGCGGTCAGGGGCTCATCGTGCCGTACGGGGCGGGGCGGGCGATGTGCGGGTCTCCCCTTCCGGGCATTCGGATATCGGAACGGGGTTCCTCTTTCCGTGCGTCGGGAACCTGGCTGTTCCTGTCGGTTCCCGCCGGGTTCCCGCCGGTTTCCTGTCTGTTCCCGGCGTTTTATCGTCGGTCGTTTCCCTGATGCCCGAAAGTAGCGAATTCGCGTACGGGGAGCCGGCCGGGAGGGAATGGCGACTCGCGACGTCGTCCGGCGACTCGTACCGGAATTCACCGGACCGTTTCCTGTACGCAGCCGAACCGTTCCCCGGGGAATCCCGGACGGGCTCCGGGCCGGGACGGACTGCCGCCGCGGGACGGGGAAGGGTGGCGGAGGGGAGGGGCGCTCTCCGGGTCCTGTGCGTACGCGTGCCGTGTCCCGGGCGTGAGCTCCGGGCGGCTCCGCATGCCCCGCACCCCGAAACGCCGGGCCTTGCCGTACCCCGTTCTGACCTTCCGTCAGAATGAAACGTGTTCTAGTCTGCCCCGTATGGGCATCGGAATCACACCGGAACACCGTGACCTGGCCGAGGCGGCGAGGGGCTGGGCCGCCCGGGCCGTGCCGCCCGAAGAGGTGCGCAAGCTGCTCGACACCGCGCACGGGCAACAGGGGCGGCCCCCGTACTGGGACCAGCTCGCCGCGCAGGGACTGCTCGGGCTCCACCTCCCCGAGGCCGACGGCGGCGGTGGCGGCGCACTGCTCGACCTCGCCGTCGTGCTGGAGGAGCTGGGCCGCGCCGCGCTCCCCGGCCCGTACCTGCCCACCACACTCGCCGCCGAACTGCTGCACCGCGGCGGCGCCCACCGGCCCCTCGTCAGGGCCCTGGCCAACGGCGAGCGCATCGCCGCCGTCGCCCTCGGCCCCGGCACCCTCACCGCCACGGCGCACACCGACGGCTACGTCCTGGACGGCACCGCGCCCCCGGTCCTGGCCGGCGCCGACGCGGATCTGATCGTGCTCGCCGCACAGACCTCCACGGACACCGTCTGGCTCGCCGTCGACGCCGGGACGCTGTCCGTACGCGTCCAGGAGAGCGCCGATCCGACCCGGCCGACCGCGCAGGTGAGCGCGGACGGCGTGCCGGTACCCGGCGAGCGGCTGCTGGCCGTCGACAGCGACCTCGTCCGCGATACCGCCGGCGTACTGTTCGCCGCCGAGAGCTGCGGGACGGCCGCATGGTCGCTGCACACCGCCGCGGAACACGCGAAGGTACGCGAGCAGTTCGGCCGTCCGATCGGCCAGTTCCAGGCGGTCAAACACCTCTGCGCCGACATGCTCGTACGCTGCGAGCAGGCCCGCGCCCTGGTCTGGGACGCGGCCCGCGCGCTGCACGAGCCGGCCGAGGTCCGCGCCCTGGTCGCGGCGCTGGCCACCGCGACCGCCCTGGACGCCGCCGTCAGCTGCGCCAAGGACTGCATCCAGGTCCTCGGCGGCATCGGCTTCACCTGGGAACACGACGCCCATCTCCATCTGCGGCGGGCCACCGTGGCCCGCCAGTTGCTCGGCAGCGGTGACACCCACCGGCTGCGCGCCGCCCGATACGGAGCCGACGGCGCCCGGCGCGCGCTGCGCCTGGAACTCCCCGCCGAAGCGGCGGATTACCGCGCCGCGGCCCGCACGGTCATCGACGGGGTACGCGGCCTCGACCCCGCGGCCGCACGGCGCGCACTCGCCCCCGCCGGCTATGCCGCGCCGCACCTCCCCACGCCCTACGGACTGGGCGCCGGCCCCGTACAGCAGCTCGCGATCCAGCAGGAATTGGCCGCCGCCGGGGTCGGTATCAGCGATCTGGGCATCGCCACCTGGGTGGTCCCCTCGCTGATCGCATACGGCACCCGGGAACAGCAGGAGCGCTATCTGCTGCCGTCGCTGCGCGGCGATCTGCTGTGGTGCCAGCTGTTCTCCGAACCCGAGGCCGGCTCGGACCTGGCCTCCCTGCGGACCCGCGCCGAGCGGGTGGACGGCGGCGGTTGGCGGATCAACGGGCAGAAGGTGTGGACCTCGGCGGCACAGTGGTCGAGCCACGGCATCCTGCTCGCCCGCACCGATCCGCAGGCACCCAAGCACAAGGGACTGACCTTCTTCGTCGTCGACATGAAGACCCCCGGCATCGACATCCGCCCGCTGAAGGAGATCACCGGCGACGCCCTCTTCAACGAGGTCTACTTCGACGACGTGCTGCTGCCGGCCGACGCGGTGGTCGGCGAGGTCGACGACGGCTGGAAGGTGGCCCGCACCACCCTGGACAACGAACGCGTCCACATGGCCGACCAGTTGACCTTCGACACCGGTCTGGAAGAGCTCATCGACCGCGCCGCGGAACGGGACGGGTCGGTGCGCGCGAGGGTGGGCGCGCTGGCCGCCGAGGCACACGCCCTGGGCTGCATCGGACTGCGCACCACGCTCCAGCAGGTGTCGGGCCTGGAACCGGGGGCCGGCGCCAGCATCCGCAAGCTGGTGCAGACCCCGCACCAGCAGAAGGTCGCCGAACTGGCGCTGGAGCTGCTCGGCCCGGACGGCGCGGTGCGCGAAGGGGCCGGCGAACGGGCGCTGCACGGCTTCTTGATGTCGCGCTGTCTGACCATCGCCGGCGGCACCACCCAGGTGCAGCTGAACGTCGTCGCGGAGCGGCTGCTCGGCCTGCCCCGGGACCCGGAGCCCCGCCCCCTGATCTGACTCCCCGGATCCGGCCACTTCCAGGAGGACATGCATGGCTGGCAAGGCGTACCTCGTCGGCGTCGGGATGACGAAGTTCGAGAAGCCCGAGACCCGCGAGTGGCAGTACTGGGACATGGCGAAGGAGGCGGGCGGCAAGGCGCTCGCGGACGCCGGGATCGGCTACGAGGCCGTCGAGCAGCTGCCGGTCGGCTTCTGCTACCAGGCCTCGACGGCCGGCCAGCGCGCCGCGTACGAACTGGGTCTGACCGGCATCCCCGTCTACAACGTCAACAACAACTGTGCGACCGCCTCGACCGCGCTGATGATGGCGCGCCAGTTCGTCGAGGCCGGGATCAACGACTGTGTCCTGGCGCTCGGCTTCGAGAAGATGAAGCGGGGCGCGCTGGGCGGGGGAGCGGACAGCGGAGATTTCCAGACCTCCCCGGTGGCCCGCCACTACGGGGTGATGGCCGCCGCCCACGGCTTCGAGATGACCCCGCCCACCGCCCAGATCTTCGGCAACGCGGCCCGCGAACACATGGAGCGCCACGGCACCACCGCCGAACAGCTCGCCGCGGTCGGCGCGAAGAACCACCGGCACTCCGCCCACAACCCCAACGCCCAGTTCCAGGACGTCTACACGGTCGAGGAGATCCTGGCCGCCAAGACGATCCACCGGCCGCTGACCAAGCTGCAGTGCTCTCCGACCTCCGACGGCGCGGCCGCGGCCGTGGTCGCTTCCGAACGGTTCGTCCGCGAACACGGCCTGGCCGACCGGGCGGTGGAGATCGCCGCACAGGCCATGACGACCGACACCGAGGAGAGCTTTTCCTCCGGCTCCTGCATCGATGCCGTCGGCAAGCCCATGACACGGGCCGCGGCCCGCCAGGTGTTCGCGGCCAGTGGCCTGGGCATCGAGGACGTCGACGTCATCGAGCTGCACGACTGTTTCTCGGTCAATGAGCTGCTGACGTACGAGGCGTTGGGCATGTGCGCGGACGGGGAGTCGGGGAAGCTGGTCGCCGACGGCGCCACGACCTACGGGGGCCGCTGGGTGGTCAACCCGTCCGGCGGCCTGATCTCCAAGGGGCATCCGCTGGGCGCGACGGGGCTGGCGCAGACCGCCGAGCTGGTCTGGCAGCTCCGCGGCACGGCGGGCGAGCGACAGGTCCCCGGCGCCCGGGTGGGCCTGGCACACAACATCGGCCTCGGCGGGGCCGCGGTGGTGACGCTGCTGCGCAGGGGGTGACACCGCAGGGCCGGGGGGGGGGGGGCGCGGGAGGACCGTTTGCCGGATGCGCTACCAGTCGTCGCCCGTTGCGCTACCGGCCGTCGCCCGATGCGGTACCCGGGGCCATGGCTGGTGCGGTAACCAAGCTATTTTTGTGGGTAGTTGGTCTGCTGGGGGCCTTGTCGCCCCCTACGGGCCCGCCACCTCCACCCCCTACGGCCCGCCCCCACTCCCACCTCACCCCATCCCACCCCACCCCGCTCCGTCTTACGACCTAGGTCTCCGGACAGGTGGCCCGTGCACCGATATACCGATGCGGGATTCAAGCGGCGAATGCGAGCATGGGCGGCATGCCGCCGATAGCCGCCCCGGCCACCTTGCCCGAAACCACGCGACGGATGGCCGCACCGGCCTGGTTGGTGATGCTGCTGGTGTGCGCCGGGCAGTTCCTGGTCGTCCTGGACGTCTCCGTCGTGAATGTGGCGATGCCCGCCATACGGACCGGCCTGGGCCTGAGCGAGCTGGGCCTGCAGTGGATCGTCAACGCCTACGTCATTACGTTCGCCGGCTTCATGCTGCTCGGCGGCCGGGCCGCCGACATCTTCGGCCGTAAGCGGATCTTCGTTCTCGGGCTGGCGCTGTTCACCCTTGCGAGCCTGGGCGGCGGGCTGGCCCAGCAGCCGTGGCAGCTGATTGTGGCCCGGACGATCCAGGGCGTCGGCGCCGCTGTGCTCTCGCCGGCCACCCTCACGATCCTGACCACGTCGTTTCCGGCCGGCCCGGCCCGTACCCGCGCCATCGCGACCTGGACGGCGGTCGGCGCGGGCGGTGGCGCGGTGGGCGGTCTGGTCGGTGGGGTGCTCACCGAATATCTGTCATGGCGCTGGGTGTTGCTGATCAATGTCCCGGTCGGGGCGCTGGTGCTGGCCGGCGCGGTGCTCTGGCTCACCGAGAGCCGGCAGGGCGCCGGGCGGCGGCTCGATGTGCCCGGGGCGCTGCTGGTGACCGCCGGGCTCGCGCTGGTGGCGTACGGGATCGTGCAGACCGAGACGGACGGCTGGACGTCGGCCTCCGCGCTGCTTCCGCTGGCCGCCGGGCTGGTCGTGATCGCGGCCTTCCTCGCCGTCGAGGCGCGCGCCAAGGCTCCGCTGATGCCGCTGGGTCTCTTCCGGCTGCGCTCGGTCTACTCGGCGAACGGGGCGATGGTGCTGGCGGGCGCCGCGATGTTCTCCATGTGGTACTTCCTGTCCTTGTATGCGCAGAACGTGCTGGGCTACCGGCCCCTTGAGGCCGGGCTCTCCTTCATCCCGCACTCGCTCTCCATCGTCCTCGGCTCAAAGATCGCACCGCGACTGATGAACCGCCTGGGCGCCAAGACCCTGGCGGTCACCGGTGCGGTGATCTCCGCGTCCGGTATGGCGTGGCAGGGCGCGATGGACGTCCACGGCACCTACCTCGGCACCATCCTCGGGCCCGGCATCCTGATGGCGCTGGGCGCGGGCCTGACCGCGACGCCGATCGCGGCGATCGCCACCTCCGGTGCCGACCCCGCCGACCAGGGGCTGGTCTCCGGCTTGATCAACACCTCCCGTCAAATGGGCGGCGCGCTGGGCCTGTCGGTGCTGTCGACCATCGCCGCATCCCGTATCGAGGCAGGCCACGGGCTGAAGGCCCTGGCGGACGGCTACGGTCTGGCGTTCCACGTCGGCTCGGTGATCCTGCTGGGCAGCATCGCGCTGATGGTCCTCGCGCTGCCACGGCGACGGGCGGACGTCGCGCACGGCTGAGCCGGCAGCGGGCCACGCCGGCCCGTTTTTTCCCCCCGCTACAACCAGCCGTTCTGCCGCGCCGCCCGCACCGCCTCCATGCGGTTGCGGGTACCGGTCTTGCCGATGGCTGCGGAGAGGTAGTTGCGGACGGTGGCCTGGGAGAGGTGGAGCTTGCCGGCGATATCGGCGACCGTGGCGCCGTCCACGGCGGCGGTGAGGACATCGCGCTCGCGCTGGGTCAGGGGGTTGGGTCCGGCGCTCAGTGCCGCCGCGGCGAGGCCGGGGTCGATGACCCGCTCGCCGGCGAGCACCCGGCGGATCGCCGCCGCCAGATCCTCCACCGGGCCGTCCTTCACCAGGAAGCCGGACGCCCCGGCCTCCATCGCGCGGCGCAGATAGCCGGGGCGGCCGAACGTCGTCACAATCAGCACCTTGCAGGACGGCAGCTGGGCGCGCAGATCGGCCGCGGCGTCCAGGCCGCTGCGGCCGGGGAGTTCGATGTCCAGAAGGGCGATGTCGGGGCGGGCGTCCAGGGCGGCGGCGACTACCCGGTCGCCCGCCGCGACCTGGGCCACGACCTGCATGTCCGCTTCCAGGTCGAGCAGCAGCGCCAGCGCGCCCCGCATCATTCCCTGGTCCTCCGCCAGCAGGACCTTGATCACCTGGTCATCTCCTCCACATCCGCCATATCGCCCGCGCCGACCGGCAGCTCGGCCGTGACACGGAAGCCGCGCCGGCCGTCCGGTCCGCTGTGCAGTGTGCCGCCCGCCGCGGCCAGGCGCTCGGCCAGCCCCCTCAGCCCGGTGCCGCCCACGGGCCCCGAACTTCCGGACAGCGCCGAAGCGTCCACGGCATCGGCGGCGTCGGCGCCCCGCGTACGGTCCGGGCCGCTGGTGCCCTCCGTACCGTTCGCCTCGTCCGTACCGTGCACGCCGTCCCTCGCCGGGCCGCCGGCGGGGTCACCTTCGCGTCCGCCCGGTATGTGGTCACGAAGCCAGGTCACGCCCGGTGCCGCGGCAGCGCCGGAGCTCACGGGACCGCGGCCGTCGTCCGTGATCGTCAGCCGTACCCGCTCCTCGTCGGCGTGTACGCCGATCTCGCAGCGGGTGGCGCCGCTGTGCCGGACGGTGTTGGTGACGCCCTCGCGGACCACCCAGCCCAGCAGCGCGCCGGCCTGTGGGGGCAGCGGCGGCCCCGCCTGTCGTACGACGGGCTCGATGCCGGCCGCCTCCAGCACCGAACGGGCCCGGTCCAGCTCGGTGGTCAGGCTGCCCTCGCGATAGCCGGTGACCGCCTCCCGGATCTCGGTCAGCGCCTGCCGGCCGACCGCCTCGATATCGGCGGCCTGGGCGAGGGCCGCATCCAGATTGCGCGGGGCCAGCCGGCGGACCGCCTCGGCCTTGACCACCACCACGGACAGGGTGTGCCCCAGCAGATCGTGCAGATCGCGGGAGAAGCGCAGCCGCTCCTTCTCGACGGCGCTGCGGGCCAGTTCCTGGCGGGTGGTGTTCAGCTCCTGGATGGTGTCGAACAGGTTCAGGACCGTGGCGGTCACCATGCCGGACAGGAACGTGCCGTATCCGATGCCGAATGAGCCCCATGGGCGGTCACCCTGCCCGCCGGTCAGATACCCGGCCATGCCGCTGAGCGTGATCAGCCAGAAGGCGAGCTTCTTGCCGCGCAGGGCACGCACCGTGCCGGAGGCCAGGGACAGCAGCGGGAAGAACAGGAACCAGTTGCCGCCGAACCCGAGGGCGATGGTGAAGGTGATGGCGGTCAGCAGACCCAGTGCGTACAGCGGATGGCGGGAGTCCCGCAGCCGCGGGTTGAACGACGACCAGACGACGGTGATGTAGACGGAGTTGAAGGCGAGCAGGCCGAGACCGGCCAGCCAGGGGTTGCCCGTCCTGCCCTGGATGATGTTGGAGAAGGCACCCAGACCCATCAGCAGCCAGGGCAGGAAGGCGTACTTGCCCGGACCGCGGTCCGGCTTCCTGCCCGGCCACTTCGGACGGCACTCGCTGCCGTCGGCGCCCTCAGCGCCGCCGGGTGCTTCCTCGCCGGCGGCCTGCTGCTTCGTGTGCTGCACGTTCTCTTCCCCGGTCTGCACCATCGCCGATCACACCGTTCGTGCGGCCCGACGGTACGCGTACACCGCGTAACCGCCGAAGAGTGCCAGCCAGGCTGCCAGCACCGCTACCGTGCCCAGGCCCGGTGCGCCGCCCTGTGTGATGCTCTGACCGAGCTCGGCGAAGCGGTTGCCGGGGGTCCAGGCGGACAGTGAGCGCAGCCAGCCGGGGAACAGCTCGGCCGGGAACCACAGGCCGCCGATGATCGACAGCAGCAGCATGCAGCCCGTGTTGACCACGCCGGTGGACTGCGCGGAGAGGCGGTAGCCGTTGCCGAGGCCGAGCAGGGTGAAGGGCGCGGTGCCGATCC
Source organism: Streptomyces sp. NPDC048434 (assembly GCF_043200375.1). Taxonomy (NCBI): domain Bacteria; kingdom Bacillati; phylum Actinomycetota; class Actinomycetes; order Kitasatosporales; family Streptomycetaceae; genus Streptomyces; species Streptomyces sp. NPDC048434. The sequence continues at coordinate 33,625 of NZ_JBICXQ010000021.1, forward strand.
ACAGCAGCCCGGCCAGCGCGGCCCACTGCCAGGCCGGCATCCGGACGTCGTTGACCAGCGCGCCCACCAGCAGCACGGAGGCGATGGCGGGCAATACCGTCACCGAGCCGGTCAGCCCACGGCCCACGACCACTCGTATCGGGCTCAGCGGGGTGATGCGCAGCTGCCGCAGCCAGCCGAGCTGTTTGTCCTCGGCGACGCCCGTGCCCGTGCCGATCGCCGCGCCCAGCGCGCCGTACGCGGCCATTCCGACCATCGACGCGGTCTTCCACTCCATGCCGGCGCCGCCGGGGCCCGCGCCGATGTTGGTCATCAGCACATACATCAGCACCGGCATCCCGATACCGAAGATGACAAAGCCCCGGTCGCGCAGGGTGCGGCGCACTTCGAGGCGGATGTAGTCGAGCATCACGCGAGCTCCTTCGCGGACCGGGTGGAGGCGGCATACGCCGGGGTGCGGGGGGCGGTGTTGCCGGACGTGAGCGTGAGGAAGGCGTCCTCCAGGCTGGCTGGGGTGACCTGCAGCGCGCGGACGAGTCCGAGCCCGGCCAGTGCCACGACCGTCGCGTCGGAGTCCGTCGTGCGCAGCAGTGCGCGGTCGCCACGGACCTCCACGGCGCTCACACCGGGCAGTCCGGGCAGCGGCTCGGTCGCCGCGCCCGCGAGGTCGAAGGAGACCAGTGAGCCGCCCGCCCGCCGCTTGATCGCCTCGCCGCTGCCGTCGGCGACCACCCGGCCGCCGTCTATCACCACGATCCGGTCGGCGTGCTCATCCGCCTCCTCCAGATAGTGGGTGGAGAACACGAGGGTGTTGCCACGGCGGGCATAGGCCCGCATCGAGCGCCAGAAGGCGCGGCGCGCCTCGACGTCCAGCGCCGCGGTCGGCTCGTCGAGCACCAGCAGTGCGGGGTTGCCGGCCAGCGCCACCGCGAAGCGGACCCGCTGGGCCTGCCCACCGGACAGCCGGTCCACCCGCCGCCCGCCGAACTCGCCCAGGCCCGCCAGCTCCAGGGCCTCGGTGACCTCCATGGGGCGGGGGTACGTGGCGGCGACGAACGTGACCAGTTCGCGGACGGTCACCCGCGGAATGGCCTTGCCGTCCTGCAGCATGGCGCCCACCCTGCCCGCCCGCACCGCCGTCTCCGGGGTGTCTCCGAACAGCTGCACCGACCCCGCACTGGGCGGCAGCAGCCCCAGCAGCATGTTGAGGGTGGTGGACTTCCCCGCGCCGTTGCGCCCGAGCAGCGCCACCGTCTCGCCCACCGCGATCTCCAGCTGGAGCCCGTCCACGGCCCGCACCGCGCCGTAACTCCGCGTCACCCCGGAGAACGCCACCGCCGCAGCGCCGCCTGTCGTGTCCACCGCGCCGCCGCCCCGCCTGTCCGTCCGCGTCATGCCCACCCCCGCCTCTCGTCCGATGCCTACGACATTACGGAGAGTTGCCGAGCCGCGGCAGTGGCGAATGTGTGTGATCCGCCCTGACAAATGTCATGGGTGGGCACGAGGTATGTCAGGGCGCTGCGGGACGTATGTCATGAGCCGGTGTGAGGTATGTCAGCGCGCCGACGCCGCCCACCCGTATCGCACCCTCATCGGAACGCGCATCGCAACCTGCCGGCCCCGCATCGGAACCCGCCGGCCCCGCACCGGAACCCGCCACGACTCGCACCGGAACCCGCCACGACCCCGCACCGGACCCGGCCGGCCCCCGACCGGAACCCCCGTCGGGACCTGCATCGGAAGCCCCGCCAGGACCCGTATCTGACAAAGTGTCAGAGGTCTTCCGGGTGCCGGGCGGATCGGCTATACATGAGAGCCATCGGCTAGAACGCGTTCTAGAAGTGCGACATGTGCGCAGTCGGAGCGCGGCCGCGCCGACCAGATACGACCCCGGCACGGTCGACGGTGCGGACGGCCGGGCCGGGGTCTTCACATCGTGGTGAAGGAGCAAACAGCCCCATGCCCATCGACGCCGCCAAGGCCACCTCCGCCGAGCCGCGGACCACCGAACTCGCCTGGGACCACAAGGACGTCCAGCTCTACCACCTCGGCATCGGGGCCGGCGCGGCCACACCGGAGAAACCGCGCCCCGCCACCGACCCGGACGAACTGCGCTACACCCTGGAGAGCGCACTGCACGTCCTGCCCGCCTTCGCCACCGTCGCGGGCGGCGGGATGGCGCTCGCCGGCGGACTCTCCGCCCCGGGCATCGATGTCGACCTCGCCGCGGTCCTGCACGGCGGCCAGACCGTCACCGTGCACCGTGCCCTTCCGGTGAGCGGCCGCGCCACCCAGACCTCGTCCGTGCCCGCCGTGTACGACAAGGGCAAGGCAGCCGTCATCGTGCTGCGCTCGGAAGTAGCCGACGACGACGGTCCGTTGTGGACCTGCGACACCCAGATCTTCGTCCGTGGTGAGGGCGGCTTCGGCGGCGACCGCGGTCCCTCCGCCCGCCTCGAACTCCCCGACCGCGCCCCCGATCTGCGCACCGAACGCCACATCCGCGAGGACCAGGCGCTGCTCTACCGCCTCTCCGGCGACTGGAATCCGCTGCATGCCGACCCCGAGTTCGCCAAGCTCGCCGGGTTCGACCGGCCGATTCTGCACGGGCTGTGCACCTACGGGGTCACCCTCAAGGCCGTCGTCGACACACTGCTCGGCGGCGATGTGGCCCGCGTGCGGTCGTACACGACCCGCTTTGCCGGGGTGGTCTTCCCGGGGGAGACGCTGCGGATCCGTCTGTGGCAGGAGCCGGGCCGGATCCAGGTGTCGGTCACGGCCGCCGACCGGGACGAGGCTCCGGTGCTGGCGGACACCGTGGTGGAGCACAGCTAGGCCGTGCCGTCCGGATCAGCGCTGGCCCCGCTGATCCGGACGACACGGGCCTGGGGCGCGTCACCCGCCCCGGCCGGTCCGGACGGGGCGGGAAAGCCGTACGTACGAGAGGAGCCGTGAACATGCGCGCAGCCGTACAGCACGAGACAGGGCAGGACAAGCTCGAAGTCCTCGACGACATCGAGGCGGTGGGCTTCGGCCCCGGAAAGGTCAGGATCCGGATCCGGGCGACCGGTCTGTGCCACTCCGACCTCTCGGCGATGAACGGGGTACTGCCGCAGCCCGCCCCCTTCGTCCCCGGGCACGAGGGCGCCGGGGAGATCCTCGACGTCGGCGACGGCGTCACGGGGCTCGCCCAGGGCGACCGCGTCCTGATGTGCTGGCTGCCCGCCTGCGGCAGCTGCCCGTCCTGCAAGCGCGGCCAGACCCATCTGTGTCTGGCCGGATTCATGAACGCCGGCACGCCCAACTTCCGGCGCCCCGGCGGGGATGTCTTCGGCTTTGCCGGCACCGGCACGTTCACCGAGGAGGTCGTGGTCGCCGCCAACTGCGCCGTCCCGATCCCGGACGACGTCCCCTACGAGATTGCCGCACTCATCGGCTGCGGAGTCACCACCGGGCTCGGCGCGGCCCTCAACACGGCCAAGGTGGAGGCCGCGTCCTCGGTCGCGGTGATCGGCTGCGGCGGCGTCGGCATCTCCGTCATCCAGGGCGCGAAGGCCTGCGGCGCGGCCCAGATCATCGCCGTGGACCCGGTACCCGCCCGCCGGGAGGCCGCGCTGCGCTTCGGCGCGACCGAAGCCGTCGCCCCGGAGGAGTTCGCCGACGCCAAGACCCGGATCACCGCGGGGGAGGGCTTCGACTACGTCTTCGAGGTGGTCGGCAAGTCCGCCACCGCCCGTACCGCCTACGAGATGACCCGGCGCGGCGGCACCCTGTGCGTGGTCGGCGCGGGCGCCATGGACGACACCTTCCAGGTCAATATGTTCGAGCTGTTCTTCGACGAGAAGCGGATCCTGCCGTCCCTGTACGGCGGCGCGGACGTGCTGCGCTCCTACGAGCGGGCCATCGCCCTGTGGCGGGCCGGCCGGATCGACCTCGAAGGCCTGATCACCCACCGCGTCCAGCTCGCCGAGATCAATGACGCGCTCGACCAGATGCGCTCCGGGACCGCGCTGCGCACCTGCATAGAGATCTGACGGCCGCAGTTCACCGAGCGCAACGGTGCACTGCGGTGCACTGCACCGCATACACCTCACCGCATCCACCCGCACCGCATCGCGCTCCGAGACGACTGGACTGGAGAGGACAGGAATGGCACAGCCACTGGAGGGCCTGACCGCGATCGTCACCGGTGCCGGGCGCGGCCTGGGCCGCGCCGAAGCCCTTGAACTCGCCCGGCTCGGCGCATCCGTCGTGGTCAACGACTACGGGCAGCCGGGCCGCGACGGCTCGGGCGAGGCCTCGGCGGCCCCCGCCGAGGACGTCGCCGCCGAGATCCGCGCGGCGGGCGGCCGGGCGGTCGCCCACCTCGGTGACGTCGCCGACCACGGACAGGCCCGTGCACTCGTGCAGCTGGCCGTCGAGACCTACGGACGGCTCGACATCCTGGTCAACAACGCGGGCATCCTGCGCGACCGGATGGTGTTCTCGATGACCGAGGACGAGTGGGACTCGGTCATCCGCGTCCACCTCAAGGGCCACTTCAACACCACCCACTTCGCCGCCGTCCACTGGCGCGAACGCTCCAAGGCGGCCGGCGGTCCGGTCCACGGCCGGATCATCAACACCTCCTCCGAGGCGTTCCTGGCGGGCTCGGCGGGCCAGCCCAACTACGCCGCGGCCAAGGGCGGCATCGTCGGCCTGACCACCTCCACGGCCCTGGCGCTGGGCAAATACGGCGTGACCGCCAATGCGATCTGCCCGCGCGCCCGCACCCGTATGACCGAGGACGTCTTCGCCGGCCTTCCCGCTCATCCGGGGGGCCAGGAGCCCGGGGAGGGCAGGCTCGATGTGCTCGCGCCCGAACATGTCGCACCGCTCGTCGGCTATCTCGCCTCGCCGGCCGCGGCCCGGGTCAACGGCCAGCTGCTGGTCGTGCACGGCGGCATGGTCGCCATCGCCGAACGCCCGCGGATCGCGGCCAAGTTCGACACCACGAAGGATCTCTTCAGCTTCGAGGAGCTGGACGAACTGCTGACGCCGTACTACGCGCAGCGCCCGCCGGACGAGACCTTCGCGGCGGCCGAGGTGCTGGGCCTCAAGCACGGCTGACGGTCCCCGGGCGCCCCACGCACAACGGCCGTGGCCGCCGCCCGCGAAGATGCGGTGCGGTGGCCACGGCCGTGGGGTAGGGGCGGGGGGGCTTCCCGCCCCCCCCAAACCCGCCCGCGGCGGGGGGTGCCGGGGGGGGCGGCGGGGGGGGGGGCCCCCCCCCCGGGCGGCGGCCCCCGGGCCCCCCCCCCCACCCGGGCGGGGCCCCCCCCCCCCTCGGGGGGGGGGGGGGGCCCACGGCCGTTCGTAAGGCCGGTCAGGACTTCCCGACCGGCCTTACGCGTCCTGCGTCTGCTTGTCCCGGCGGTGCCGGCCATGGGCGGCGGAGTCGGACTCCTCGGCGGCGGCCGGGCCACGGTGCTTGCCGGAGCTTGCGGCCTCGGCGGCCTGGGCGGATGCCTCCTGGGGGCGCGCCTGGGTCGTGTCGGTTCGGGCTTCGGACATGAAAAGAGTCACTCCGTCAGATCGCTTACAGCTGTACGCGTCGGGACCTCGCCCGACGACCGCCAAGGCTGCCCCCGAGCGGCACTGCCGGTGGCCGGGTCAACCGGCCGCGTAGCCCCCGCCCGAAATTCTAACGGGGCCGGAAATCGCGTTCCACCGGGTCTACCGGGCCGCCAGAGGCGCCTGCTGCAAGGGCACTGGCCTGCACATTCCAGGATGAGCGGGAGCGCGCAGCGGTTCCCTGTCCACGGCCAACGGTTGTGCAGATGCTGTGGAGCGGTTGTCGGTAACTCCTGCATCCAGGACAATCTCCCCGCCGCTCCCGGCGTCCACCCCGGAAGGCGGGCCCTGCACCGGCCGTACCGACGGATCCACCGGCATCATCCGGCCCACCGGCTTCACCTGCTCCGCCGGCATCAGCGACTGCTCCGGTTCCACCGGCCGAGGCGCCTCCGCAGCCCCCAGCGGCTCCACAGCCCCCGGCGCCCCCGCAGACCGCACCCGCCGCACCGACCGCACCGCCTCCCCCTCTTCCGTCGGCCCCAGCGGCACGGCCATCCGTGCCACCCCGCACGGCTCCGCCCCCGTCGCGTACGGCAGCAGCAGTTCGCCGCCCGCCGTCCACAGCCCGGTTCCCGCCAGCCACCCCTCCGGCGCCGGGAAGTGCCGCAACTGCCGGTCCGAGGGCCGCCAGACACCCAGCCACGTACCGTTCGCCGCAGCCATCCGGAACGCCACCGCACAGCTCTCCGGCGCCAGCATCTGTCCGGGCTGCATCGCGAACGGGGTGGGAGTCCCTTCCGCGGGCCGCAGGCACTCCGGGAAGTGCACCGGCCGGCTGCCGCCCAGTACGCCCCAGCCCAGCCGGTCGTGCCCCGGGGCGTCGGACCGTACGAGCAGCAGCCCGCTGTCCGGATCGGCGAGCAGTAGCCGGTCGTTGCTCTCCTCGGTGATCTGCAGCAGCAGGCGGGTCTCGCCGTCCCGCTCCAGATCGACCACCACGGTCTTCGTCCGGCCGTCCAGCTCCCGGTCCAGCGCCAGCAGCCGGCCGCCGCGGTCCAGCCAGACGCCCCCGGTACAGCGTCCCGGGATCCGGGCGAGCCGCTCGGGGCCGTCCGCGCCGCCGTGCAGCAGCCACAGCGTGGTCGCCTGCTCCTCGGGCGCCAGGGCGTAGCCGAGCCGTCCGCCGGGGGCGGGCGGCAGCAGGGCCAGTTCGGGGGCCGGCACGGCGCCCAGCAGGAGTTCGCCGGTGCCGGGGCCCGCCGGGTAGAGCAGGGAGACGGCGAAGCGGCCGGCGACCCGGCGCAGGATCAGCACCCGTCCGTCCGCGAGCGGCAGCAGTGCGCTGTCCGGCTCCTCGGGCTGGGTGCCCTGCAGCGGCACGGCGTACGGTTCGGGGCCGCTCAGTGTCCAGCGCTCCGGAAACCAGCTCCCGGCGGCGTCGTCGTGACGGGCGAGCCGGGCGGCGTACGAGCCGTCGGCGGCGATCGTCAGCGCCGCGCGGTGCGGTGCGGCCGGCGCCGTGGTGTCGTCAGTGGCACAGATCGTCATCGAGTGGTCACCTCCAGTCGGCAACCGAAGGTAGTTTTCGCACGTCCGGCCGATCGCCGGGAGTTGCCACACTTCACGCATAAGGGTGGCGGCTGTCCGGTTCGCCGGTGCTCGACGGGGTGGTTGTGCTTCAGATTTCAAGCATGGGCCGGGCGGCGGAGGGGGAGGGGGCGGGGGAGACCACCCGAGGGCCCGCGCCATGTCACAGCTGGGAGGTAACCTTCCACCCGTGCCCGTACTGTCTGAAGTCCTCACCGCGCTCGACGCCCTCTGGCCTCCCGAGCGGGCCGAAGAGTGGGACGCCGTCGGCACGGTCTGCGGGGATCCCGGCGCCGAGGTCCGTCGCGTGCTGTTCGCCGTCGACCCGCTCCAGGAGATCGTCGACGAGGCGGTGAAGCTCGGTGCCGACCTTCTCGTCACCCACCATCCGCTCTATCTGCGCGGTACGACGACGGTCGCGGCCTCGACCTTCAAGGGCAAGGTCGTGCACACCCTCATCAAGCACGACATCGCCCTGCATGTCGCGCACACCAACGCCGACACCGCGGACCCCGGTGTCTCCGACGCCCTGGCCGGCGCCCTGGACCTGCGCATCGTCGGCCCGCTGGTCCCGGATCCGGGCGACCCGGCCGGCCGCCGAGGCCTGGGCCGGATCTGCGAGCTGCCGCATCCGATGACGCTGGCCGACCTCGCGGCGTATGCCGCGGGCCGGCTGCCCGCCACCGCGCAGGGCATCCGGGCGGCGGGCGACCCGGACCGCGAGATCCGGACCCTCGCCGTCTCCGGCGGCTCCGGCGACAGCCTCTTCGACGACGTACGTGCGGCCGGTGTGGATGCGTTCCTCACCGCCGACCTGCGTCACCACCCGGCCTCCGAGGCCACCCAGAAGAGCCCGGTGGCGCTGCTCGACGCCGCCCACTGGGCCACCGAATGGCCGTGGTGCGAGCAGGCCGCGGCACAGCTCGACGCGGTCTCCGACCGGCACGACTGGGGACTGCGTACGCATGTCTCCCGTACGGTCACCGACCCCTGGACCGCCCACGCGGCGTCCACCCCCTTCTTCGCCCCGACCCACACCACAGGAGCCCCACGCTGAACGCCGCGCCCGCCGACCAGATCCGCCTCCTCGACGTCCAGGCACTGGACGTGAGGCTCACCCAGCTCAACCACCGGCGCAACAACCTGCCCGAGCTGGTCGAGCTGCAGACCCTGGAGGCCGACCTCATCCAGCAGCGCGACCTGCTCGTCGCCGCGCAGACCGAGGAGAGCGACACCAGCCGCGAGCAGACCAAGGCCGAGCAGGACGTGGACCAGGTGCGCCAGCGCGCCGCCCGCGACCAGAAGCGCCTGGACTCCGGCGCCGTCACCTCCCCCAAGGACCTGGAGAACCTCCAGCGCGAACTGACCTCGCTGGCCAAGCGCCAGGGCGACCTGGAGGACATCGTCCTGGAGGTCATGGAGCGCCGCGAGACCGCCCAGGAGCGGGTCACCGAGCTCACCGGCCGGGTCGAGGCCATCCAGGCCAAGGTCGACGACGCCGCCGCCCGCCGGGACGCCGCCTACACCGAGATCGACGCCGAGCACGCCACGGTCACCAAGGAGCGCGAGCTGACCGTCGCCGACATCCCGGCCGACCTGCTGAAGCTCTACGACAAGATCCGCACGAAGGAGGGTGGCATCGGCGCGGCCCGCCTCTTCCAGCGCCGCTGCGAGGGCTGCCGGCTGGAGCTGAACATCACCGAGGTCAACGATGTGCGCGCGGCCGCCGCCGACGCGGTCCTGCGCTGCGAGAACTGCACCCGCATCCTGGTCCGTACGCCCGACTCGGGTCTGTAGGCCATGGCGCGCACGCTGATCGTCGAGGCGGACGGCGGCTCCCGGGGCAACCCGGGGCCGGCCGGCTACGGCGCGGTCGTCCTCGACCCGGAAACGGGCGAGGCGCTGGCCGAGGCCGCCGAGTTCATCGGCACCGCGACCAACAATGTCGCCGAGTACAAGGGCCTGGTGGCCGGTCTGCGGGCGGCGCGGGCGATCGACCCGCAGGCTCGCGTCCGGGTGCGGATGGACTCCAAGCTCGTCGTCGAGCAGATGTCGGGACGCTGGAAAATCAAGCACCCGGACATGAAGCCGCTGGCCGCCGAGGCCGGGGCGGTCTTCCCGTCCGACCAGGTCACCTACGAGTGGATCCCGCGCGCGCAGAACAAGCACGCGGACCGGCTCGCCAACGAGGCGATGGACGCCGGCAAGATCGGCAGGCAGTGGGAGCCGGGCAACTCCACGGCGGCGCTGGCCACCGTCGCCGTGCCCGCCCGCAGCGCCGCCGCCCGGGCTGCCGACGAGGCGGTGGCGACGGCGGAGACCGCCTGGTCGAGTGCCCCGTCGGTCGGCTGGGGCTCTCCCGACCTCGGCCCGCCCGCGACCTTCGTCCTGCTGCGGCACGGCGAGACCCCGCTGACGCCCGAGAAGAGGTTCTCCGGCAGCGGTGGCACCGACCCCGAACTCTCCGCCGCCGGGCGCCGTCAGGCCGAGGCGACCGCCGCCGCGCTCGCCGCCCGCGGCACGATCCAGGCCGTCGTCAGCTCACCGCTGCGGCGCTGCCGGGAGACCGCCGGGGCGGTCGCCGACCGGCTCGGTCTGGAGGTCCGGATCGAGGAGGGCCTGCGCGAGACCGACTTCGGGGCGTGGGAGGGGCTGACGTTCGCCGAGGTGCGCGAGCGCCACCCCGAGGACCTCGACGCCTGGCTCGGCTCCGCCAAGGTGGCGCCCACCGGCGGCGGAGAGTCCTTCGCGACGGTCTCCCGCCGGGTCGCCGTCGCCCGCGACAAGCTCCTCGCCCGGTACGCGGGCCGGACCGTCCTGCTGGTCACCCATGTCACCCCCGTCAAGACGCTGGTCCGGCTGGCGCTGGGCGCCCCGCCGGAGTCGCTGTTCCGGATGGAGCTGTCCGCGGCCTCGATCTCGGTCGTCGCGTACTACGCCGACGGCAACGCCTCACTGCGGCTGCTGAACGACACCTCGCATCTGCGCTGACGCGACCTCGCCGCTCCAGGGGCGGGCGCCCCGGGGCGCGTTGTGCGCCAGGTCCGGCGTCCCCGTCGTACGCGCAAGGGCCCGGTACCTCGGACATCCGAGGTGCCGGGCCCTTCGTGCGACAAGCCCTCAGACCGCCAACGCCGCCGCCTCCTGGGCGAGTCGGCGCACCCGGTCCCAGTCCTTCGCGGCCAGCGCCTCGGCCGGCAGCATCCAAGTGCCGCCGACGCAGCCGACGTTCGGCAGCGCCAGATAGGACGGCGCCGACGCCAGGCCGATGCCCCCGGTCGGGCAGAAGCGGGCCTGCGGCAGCGGTGCGGCCAGCGAGCGGAGGTAGGCGGTGCCGCCCGCCGCCTCGGCCGGGAAGAACTTCATCTCGGTGATGCCCTCGTCCAGCAGGGTCACCACCTCCGAGGCCGTCGAGACCCCCGGCAGGAACGGCACCCCGGAGTCCTTCATCGCGCCCAGCAGCCGCGGCGACCAGCCGGGGCTCACCAGGAAACGGGAGCCGGCCGTGAGAGCCGCCTCGACCTGGCCGGGGGTGAGCAGGGTGCCCGCGCCGATCACCGCCTCCGGGACCTCGGCGGCAACCGACCGGATCGCGTCCAGCGCGGCCGGCGTCCGCAGGGTCACCTCGATCGCGGGCAGCCCGCCCGCGACGAGCGCACGGGCGAGCGGCACGGCGTCGGCCGCGTCGTCCAGCACGACGACCGGGATGACGGGGGCGAGACCGAGGACCGAGGAAGAGGGGCGCCCCTGCTCGAACGAAGCGGAGAACTCGGGGGCGGCGGGCACGGGGGAGGAGGCGGCGCGAGTCACGCCGCCCATACTGCGCCCGCCCACCCACTCTCCGCAACGAACGTTGCGCATGCTGCAACGGCGGCCCGCTGGGTCCGTGCTACAGCTCCGTCACGATCACATCGACGGCCCATGCCTTGCCGCCCTTCGCCGGAGGCTCCGCCTCCACCGCGTAACCCAGCCCCCGCAGCGCCTCGACCAACTCCGCCGGACCCGCAGGCTGCAGCCCCGCCGACAGCAGGTCCCGCACCAGCCGTCCCTTGGTCGCCTTGTTGAAGTGGCTGACCACCGTCCGCTTCTCCACCCCGGCCACGACCTTCGACTGCAGCACTCGCACCGTCGCGGTACGCCCGGCCACCTCGCCCTTGGGCTTCCAGGCCGTCGCATACGCCGCCGAGCGCAGATCGAGCACCAGCCCCTTCCCGGCGACCGCGGGCATCACCTCGGCCATCGGCGCCCGCCAGTACGCGCCCAGCGCGCCGAGCCCCGGCAGCTTCACGCCCATCGAGCAGCGGTAGGACGGAATCCGGTCACCGATCCGTACGGCGCCCCACAGCCCCGAGAACACCAGCAGTGACCTCGCGGCCCGCTTCCGCGCCGCCGCGTCCAGGGACGCCAGGCCGAGGGCGTCATAGAGCACACCGGTATAGATCTCCCCGGCCGGCCGGGTCCCTGCCGTACGCAGCCCCGCGTTCTTGGCGATCTCGCCCTTGAGGCCCTCGCTGAGCCCGAGCACCTCCTGGGCCTTGGTCTCGTCCGCCGCGCACAGCTCGACCAGCTCCTCCAGCACCGCCTCGCGCGCGGCGGTCAGTCCCGGCAGCGACAGCGCACCGGCGTCCAGCGGCGCCCCGGCCGCTCCCGCGGCCTTCCCTTCGGACGGCGGCAACAGCACGAGCACGGTGTTTCTCCTTCACGGCGGTACGGGCGGGGTGCGGCCCCGGGAAAGCGTATGGCCTGCGGCGGGCGGGCGGAGAACCCGTGAGGTGCCGGGCGCCCCCGGGGCCGGCGCCCGCACACCGCGCCGGGAGCGGCCGCCCGCCATACGCTCGATTTCATGCCCCGTCTCCATATGCATGTGACCGACGCAGCCGAGGCCCCGCTGCGGGTCGCGCTGCGTGAGCTGCGCGGAAAGCTGGAGATCCCGGACCACTTCCCGCCCACGGCACAGGCCGAGGCGGAGAGCGCCGCCCGCGCCCCGCGGATCCCGGCCGCCGATGGCGCGGTGGCGACCGAGCACACCCTGGAGGACGCCACCGACCTCCCCCTCTTCACCATCGACCCGCCCGGCTCCCTCGACCTCGACCAGGCCATGTTCCTGTCCCGGCGCCCCGGCGGGGGTTATCGCGTCCACTACGCCATCGCCGATGTCGCCTCCTTCGTGACACCCGGCGGCGCCCTGGACGCCGAGGCGCACCACCGTGTGACGACCCTCTACTTCCCCGACGAGCGGGTCCCGCTGCATCCGCAGGTGCTGAGCGAGGGCGCCGCCAGCCTGCTGCCCGACCGGGACCGCCCGGCGGTCCTGTGGCAGCTCGACCTCGACGCGGACGGCGCTCTGACCGCCACGTCCGTACGCCGCGCCCTGGTCCGCTCCCGCGCCAAGCTGGACTACACGGGCGTCCAGCGGGTCCTCGACGACCGGACGGCCGAGGAGCCGCTGGCCCTGCTCGGCGAGATCGGACTGCTGCGGGAGGAGCTGGAGGCCGCCCGGGGCGCGATCTCCCTGAACGCCCCCGAGCAGGAGATCGTCGAGCAGGACGGCTGCTACACCCTCGAATACCGCGCCCCGCGCCCGGCCTACGGCTGGAACGCACAGATCTCCCTGCTGACCGGCATGGCCGCGGCCGAGCTGATGCTGGCTTCCGGCACCGGCATCCTGCGTACGCTGCCCACCGCCCCGGACGGCTCGGTCGCCCGGCTCCGGCTGACCGCCCGCGCGCTCGGCGTCGACTGGCCGCACCACACCTCGTACGCGGCGCTGATCCGGACCCTCGACCCGCGGCGCCCCGCCCACGCCGCCTTCCTGCAGGAGTGCACCGCCCTGTTGCGCGGCGCCGGCTACACGGTTTTCGACGGCACCGCGCCCCGAGCCTCCGAGGCGCTGCACGCCGCGGTCGCCGCCCCGTACGCGCATGCCACCGCGCCCCTGCGGCGGCTGGCCGACCGCTACACCTCCGAGCTGTGCCTGGCCGCCTCGGCCGGCGTCGAACCGCCCGACTGGGTCCGCAGCGCGCTGCCCGCCCTGCCCCGCGAGATGGAGACCGGCACCCAGCGCGCCAACCAGGTGGAGCGGTCCTGCGTCGACCTCGTGGAGGCGGCGCTGCTGCGGGACCGGGTCGGCGAGATCTTCGAGGCGCTGGTCGTCGACATCCAGGAGAAGGACCCCACCCACGGCACCGTCCACCTCTACGACCCGGCCGTCATCGGCACCGTCGAAACCGCCCCGGAAGGCCCCGCGCTGCCCCTCGGCCACCGCATCCCGGTGCGCCTCGCCGAGGCCGAACCGGGCCACCGCCCGGTCCGGTTCACCCCTGCCTGACCGCGGCCCCGCCCGTCTCCGGTGCCGTACCCCCGCCCGGCGCCGCCAGCCGCGCCCGCAGGGCCGCCACCGCCGCCCGCGCGTCATCGGCATGGAAGCGCACCGTACGCACCGTCTCCCGCCGCCCCAACAGCCGGACGGCCACGACCGGTTCGGACAGCTCGACGGTGACCGACGTCTGACCGCCGACCATCAGCTCCACCACCTTGCTGCCGTCCCTCTCCGGCTCTCTGACGAACCGGAGGTCGTGGCGCACGGCGGCGATCCGCTCCAGCGGTATCCGGATGTCCCGGCGCGCGCCGTCCCGCAGCCACAACGTGTCCGCCCCCAGCACATGCGGCCGGGTGACCGCCGCCGCCTGGAACCCCAGCATCATCAGCACCGTGTAGAGGTCGAGTACCAGCATCACCGCATGTGCCGTCGGACGGTCCGTGAGCAGCACCCCGACCACGACCGTCTCCACCACACCCACGAACGTCAGCCCGTACACGAACGCGGCCTGCGCCCCCGCATACCCCAGGGCCCGTTCGCCCGGCGCCACCCCGATCCGCCGCCGCGCCACCCACCAGCCCAGGCTGATCAGCCACCGTGTCTCGTAGGCGGCCAGCCGGCCCAGCGCGGCCCCCCGGCTCACCGCGCACGCTCCACGACCAGCTCGATCGCCCGGCGCACAGCCAGGGCCTGCGCGGGCGCGAAGTGCGCGTAGTACGCCGCCGTGAAGCCACCGTCGGCCTCCGCGCCGATCGCCCGCTCCCAGTGCTCCGCGCCGACCTCGGCGATCACCTCCTCCGGAATGCAGTCCGCGAGCGCCCGCGCGGCCTGTTCCACGCGCGGATCGTCCGCCGCGGACTCCACCAGCGCGTCGAGCAGGCCGTACACCTCGTACATCTGCTCCATCGCCCCCGGTGCCGTCGCCATCTCCCCGAGCAGCTGCACGATCCGCTTGCTCCCTTCCGCCCCGCCCATCGATTCGAGCAGCGCCAGCACCTCCCGTTCCTTCGCCGCCATCGCGGGCTCCGGCCCCGGACGCCCGGCCGACATGCGGGTCATCTCCGCGAAGAGCGCCGCCAGTTCGTCCGAAACGGGCCCCTCCGCCGGCAGCCCGCCGTGCTCCTCCGCCTGCCGCCGCACCGCGGCCAGCCGGGCCCGCCGCGACCGGATCGCCTCCTCCTGGCGGGCCAGATCCGCGTCCAGCTCGGCCAGCACCTCGTGCAGCTCATGCCCGGCGTCGTCGGCGAGGACGTCCCGCACCTCGTCCAGCCCGAGCCCCAACTCCGTCAGCCGGCGCACCCGCGCCAGCACGACCGCGTCCCGCAGCCCGTACTCCCGGTAGCCGTTGGCGCGGCGTTCCGGCTCGGGCAGCAGTCCGAGGTGGTGGTAGTGGCGTACGGCACGGGTGCTGACGCCGATCAGACCTGCGAGCTCGCCGATTCTCATGCGCCCAGTACAAACGTTGCCGCTGCGACAAGGTCAAGGGCCGCCGGGCCAGGGAGGGCGCGGGGAAGCCCGGCGAGGGCCGGTGCCCCCTACGGGTACCATGGTCACCACGGCGGACGAGCCGGCCGGACGGCCGCGTGGGGATCATCGATCCCCCCGAGGAACGTCCGGGCTCCACAGGGCAAGGTGGTGGGTAACGCCCACCCGGGGTGACCCGCGGGACAGTGCCACAGAAAACAGACCGCCCGGACCGCAAGGTCCGGGTAAGGGTGAAACGGTGGTGTAAGAGACCACCAGCCTCCGAGGTGACTCGGAGGGCTAGGTAAACCCCACCTGGAGCAAGGTCAAGAGGAGGCATCGGCTGATGCCTCTGCGCGGACGACCGAGGGCTGCCCGCCCGAGTCCGCGGGTAGACCGCACGAGGCTGCCGGCAACGGCAGCCCTAGATGGATGGCCGTCTCCCCCCGGCCCGCAAGGACCGGGGGCGACAGAACCCGGCGTACAGGCCGACTCGTCCGCCATTATGGCGCTGACCTGGGGGAATTCCCTGGTCGAGGCCGTTGTGCGTCCATCGGGACTTCCTGCCCTGACCTGCGGCTTCCCGGGAGTTCCCGTGGGGATGTGCACTGGTTGTGCACGCGTCTGTCGGGGCCCGCAGGCGCGGGCCTGTCGGCTGACGACGCTGCGATGCGCGAACCGGGCGGGACCGTGGGCTGCGGGCCGGCGATCCACGGCCCGCGATTGGGCTCGGCGCGGCACGCAGGCCCGGACTCTTGGCGGGGTGCGACCGCTGGGGGCAACGCCCTGCGGTCTTTCGGCGGGTGGGGCGCGAGGGCCGGCGAGCGCCCGGGTGGTGGCGACGCGCGGCTTGTCCGCAGGTTCGAGCCCCCCCGGCAGGAGCCGAAAACAAGGGCTGGTCGTGCCGGACTCCCTGTGAACTGCGGGGATTCGCTCGTCGTGACCATGTCGGCATATCTACCGAAGATGTGTGTCGGCTGATGTCGTCATGGCGCTACTCCGAACTGGCTTGCCCTGCGTCGGTTCGAACCCTTGGCAGGATTCGAACCTGTGCACACAGCTCCGGAGGGCGGACGGTTCCCAAGCGGTTTCGCAGGTCAGACGGTTACCTGGGAAACCGTCAGGCTGGCAGTCCGGCGTATGTTCCGCGACTTAGAAAAATCCCACTTTC
Organism: Streptomyces sp. NPDC048434; assembly: GCF_043200375.1. Taxonomy (NCBI): domain Bacteria; kingdom Bacillati; phylum Actinomycetota; class Actinomycetes; order Kitasatosporales; family Streptomycetaceae; genus Streptomyces; species Streptomyces sp. NPDC048434. The sequence continues at coordinate 49,722 of NZ_JBICXQ010000021.1, forward strand.
TCCTGTAGGCGGGGGATCTTGAGGGTGGTGACGCATCTGCCAGTGCGGAGAGAACGTCCCGGGGCGGAGGCGAGCGCCGTAGCCTGTCCGGGGGCGAGGCCGGTGGTGGGTTGACACACGGTCAATTGCCTTGATTGCATTCCCGGTTGCACTGTTTTGGCTAATGGTGGGGGATAGGTAGCGTGGCGCTCGACAATCCGGACCTCAAAGATGTACTCAAGGACGTCGCGTCCGGTGCCCTTCAGCTGCCGGACTTCCAGCGAGACTGGAAGTGGGACGACGAGCGCATCAGAGCGCTCATCGCGACGGTGACGCTCAAGTATCCGCTTGGCGTGGTTATGTCGCTCCACACCGGTGGTACGTCCCCGTTCAAGGCGCGGGCGCTCAAGGGTGCAGAACCTGGTGAAGGCAATACGCCGGACCTGTTGCTACTGGACGGGCAGCAGCGGCTCACCTCGCTCTTCCAGGCGCTTCATCAGGACCGTCCGGTTGAAACGCGGGACACCCGCGGCAAGGACATGAAGTGCTGGTACTACGTTGACATCGCCAAGGCGGTCGGATCGCCTGCCGACCGCGACGACGCGATTGTGTCTGTGCCTGAGGACCGCACCCTCAAGCGGGATTTCGCTCGCACGGTGGTGCTCGATCTGACGACGACCGAGCGTGAATGTGCGGCAGGGTACTTTCCGCTCCACTTCGTCTTCGACACGCATCGAGTGGGCTCCTGGCAGCAGGAGTTCGTGCGAGATCCCGCCAACTGGCCCCTGTGGATGCAATTTCAGGAGCAGGTCCTGCACAACATGCTGTCGTTCGACGTGCCGATGATCAAACTCGCGGCCACTACGACCACGGACGCGGTATGCGCGGTGTTCGAGCGGGTGAACACTGGTGGTGTGCCGTTGAATGTCTTCGAGCTGCTCACGGCCACCTATGCGGGAAACCAGGATCATGTCGCCCAGTACGGGGACTATTACCGACTTCCGGACGAGTGGCAGCAGATCAAGCAGGTGCTGACGTCCGCGTACCCCGTGTTCGGTCGGCCGGAGGACGGGCCGGATGATGGACTGAGCAGCAGCGACTTCCTTCAAGCTGTCTCTCTGGTCCGCACCTGGGAGGCAAAGCAGGCCGGAGCGGGCACGGCTGTGTCATGCAAGCGTCGAGACCTGCTGAATCTGCCACTGGCGGACTTCCGCCGGCTGGCACCGCGGGTAGCGGCAGCCTTCGGATGGGTGGGCAGTTTCCTGGAGCGTCAGTCCATCGTCCGCACAGGCGATCTTCCGTACCGTACCCAGTTGGTGCCGCTTGCCGCGGTGCGTGCACTCATTGGCGAGGAGACGGACATCCCGGGAGCCGATGAGCAGATCACTCAGTGGTACTGGTGTGGTGTCCTTGGCGAGATGTATGGCGGCTCGCTGGAGACCCGCTTCACCCGCGATGTCGAGCAGCTGATCGCCTGGATGCGGGGGGAGGCTGCCGCCGCCCCCGACACGGTTGTAGAGGCGGCATTTCTCGAGGACCGGCTGGACACTCTGACCACCCGTAACAGCGCCGCATACAAGGGAATCTACGCTCTGCTGATCCGGCAAGGAGCCGTGGACTGGTATTTCACCGACAGCCCACTCACCCCAGGACAACTGGTCGAGCACGCTGTGGACGTACGGCTGATCTACCCGAAGGCGTGGATTGCCAAGAATCATCCGACATGGGCTTCGTGTGCCACCTCGATCGTCAACAAGACGCCGTTGTCACTCAGGGCCAGCAAGAGCATGACTGGGCCGCCCACCGCATACCTCAAGACGCTGTCGCTGGAATCGGGCATGCGCCCCGAATGGTTCGAGGATGTCGTGGCCACCCACCTTGTCGATGTGAACGCGCTTCTCGAGGATGACTTCATTCGCTTCTATGAGAACCGCGCCAAGCGGCTTCTGGACCTGGTGATGGCGGCCATGGGCAAGCGCACCGTCGTCCGTGACGCGGCGGAATGGTGAGCGCAGCCATGCCGCAGAATCCCAGCGAGGAGCAACTCCTCGCCCTGAAAGGCAAGCAGATTCCCGTCCTGGAGCTTCTTGCTCTCTTCGGTACTCGTCTGCGGAACGATTTGACGGTCCCGCGCGTCGAGCAGGCACTCAAGGACGCCGGCCTGACCACCCTGCCGTACTTCGGCACATGCAACCACGCTGCCGACATCCAGGTCGTGGCGTGGCAGCAGCCGACGCCGCAGGAGTCGGCTGAGGCAACCGCTGATGAGGCTGCTGACGACGCCGGGGAAATGCCCGCTGGGGGGCTGCCGACGCGACCTCTGCGGATCGGAGACATCCCGTCCGCAGTGGGTGGGCTGTTCTCTGTGACGCCGGAGACAGCACTGACTCAGGTGACCTACCTCATGCGAACGAAGAAGTACTCCCAGATTCCCGTCATCGAGGGGGGAGCGACGCTTCATGGCGTCGTCACCTGGAGCTCGGTCGCAAAGGTGTACGAGACCACGTCCGCCGCCGTCCTAACGGAGGCGATGGTGGAGGACCCGCCTGTCGTCGAGGCGCATCACGACTTCTTCTCGCTGCTTCCTCGGGTCAGCGAAGATGGTTATCTTCTGGTCAGGGCGAATAATGGCACCTTCAGCGGGATCGTGACGGCCGCCGACATCACCCAGCGTTTCGAGACGACGGCCTGGCCGTTCTTCGTCGTAGGGGAGATCGAGTCCCGGCTGCGGAAATGCCTCGGTACGAAGATCAGCGAAGACGCCATTCGCGCGGTGCAGGGGCCCCAGGCCAACAGGCAAACCGGACTGATCACCGATCTGATGTTCAGCGGCTATGTGAAGTTGCTCGATGGTGACCAGCAAAACCCTGCCCTCCGCACTCGGTCGAACGACAATTGGCAAGCGCTCGGCTGGCCGGGAGTAGACCGGGTCCAGTTCGTGCGCCAGCTCGACCGGGTACGCATGATTCGTAACGGCATCGCGCACTTCGACGCCGAGCCGCTGACTGCGAGACTATGCAGAGAGCTTCGCGAGTTCGTCGGGCTGCTCCGGCAGATCACCTGATCAGAGTGCCGGGCGACCACGTGGCGGCCCGGCCGAGGTTCTCACCTCAGCCCGAACCGGCCCCACAGCAGTACCGGCTCTAGCCGCAGCGTCCGTAAAGGGCCTGGGCCCCGTCGTAGTTTTGCAACCGCCGCAGTACTCCCCGAATCCGTCCGCCCCCGACGCGGGACCCGGCCGGGGATGGCTAAACCCGTGGAGGCGACTGGCCTTAGCCACGATCCCTTCTGACGATATAGCTGATTGCTGATTGCTGAACGCGCAGGACGGCCACACGCCGGGCTGAAGCGGGGTGGAGACACCGCAGGTATGGCGGGGGCTGGGCATGCTCGCAGCGGGCGTGAGCGAGCCGCCTACGACGCGCTCCTGCTCTGGTATCCGACCCGGCGTCTCTCCGGTTGGGCCGGAGTTCGACCCGCGGCGGCAGCGCTTCCGCGTCCCAACCGGAGCCCCACCACCGTCGTGGGCATCGTTCCTCCTCCGGTTCTCGACCCGGACCGTACCGGGTCCCGAGGTGGCTGGCTTCCGTTCTATCAAACCGTTGGCGCGGTGCCAGGACCACCGTTCGATTGACGGGCCCTTACAGACTCCTTGTCGTAGCCATCGCGAACAAGGCGAAGTCACGGTGGTGGGGGTACAGGCTCGAACAACCGGCGGATGCGTCAGCGGAGCGTGGTGCGTGGGGGCTGGGTTCTGGTATCCGGACGGCGAGAGCCAGGGAGGCGCCGGGGCGGAGAGGGCGGTGTTTCTGGGTCGAGGACGACAGCGCCGGTTTCGCGGGCCAGGAGACGGTGCGTGCCTTCCCAGGTGCGTGTTGTGCTGCGGTCCCGGCGCTCTTCCCAGCGTTCCTGGAGACGAATGCCGGTGAAGATCGCGAAGGCGCAGAGGAGGATGGTCATGATCAGTGCGTAGATCGGGGTGTAGTGGTCGTCGAACATGGATCGGTGTTCGTCGACTTGGCGGGCGTTGATGTCGAGGAAGCCGAAGGGCAGGCCGAGGGTTCCGCTGACGGTGGTGACGAAGGTGACGGCGACGACGGTGCGGACGCGGCGGCGGTCGGCGGCGCGCCGTTCCATGCTTTCGACCGAGGTCAGCTCAGCGGCGATGGCGTTGCCCAGGCGGTTGAGCATGTGTCCGATGGTGGCTGCGCGATGGGTGACTCCTATGGCGGTGAACAGTTCCTGATGGAAGCTGTCGACGCGTAGGGCGGGGACAAGCACACCGATTTCTCCGCTGGCCTCGACGCTGTAGCTGAGTTCGACTTCGAGTTGGCTCAGCCCGGCGGAGATGGTCTCCAGTTTGGTGCGTCGGCCGTGTGCACCCCCTTAGTTGGTGGCGCGGTGTCGGAATCGGTGCACGTAGGTGTAGGCGCCTGCTCGGATCTCGCGGAGGCGAGCTGCGGAGCCCACGGCTTGCACGGCGGAGAGCAGGACGCAGTTCTCGATGTAGTCCTGGTGGCCGCAGATGAGGCTGACGTACGGGCCCAGCGCGCCCATGGTGGTAGGACGCCGGTTGAGTTCTGCGGGGTAACGGATCGAGCTGTGTTCGGCGCGGTAGGGCAGGTCGGTGCGGTAGATGACGCGCTGGACGATGTCGTCGTTCGGAGCCTGATCCGGTGTGTCGAGGCTATGGAAGACCAGTTGAGGCACCATAGTTGCCACTGATCTGGAGAGTTTGGATGCCACATGCGCTCGCCGTCAGCGAGCCAGGCGCGTAGATGGTCGGTAGCGCGCGGGACTGACTGTCAGGGTTGCCGCCGGCGCCCGGAGTGCGGATCGAGTCGTACGGCATGCGACGACCGCCCTCACGGGGCGGCGATCACGACCTGTACAGCCACCGTGCTGATTCTCGTTTGGGTCTGGAGGAGACGAAACGCACTTATGGGCATTTGCAGTTTCTGGGCCGTAGGGGCGCTGCGCGATGGGCAGATCGCGGAGCTGGCGCCGATGGCCGTTCCGGCGATCCGGGCCGCGGTTGCACGGCCGTCGGCGGTGACGGCCTGCTCTCGCCGGTGGCTGCTCTCTCCCACGCGCTGGAACCAGACGCGCCAGGGTGCTGCCGGACTGGTCCGGCGAATGCGTTACTGACAGCCGCCGAGGTGCGCCGCCGCGTGCCGGGAGGCACGGTGCCCCGAACTCGCTGGCATCGACGGATTTCTGTCCCGCCTGCGGCGGTTTGCCTCGTGAGTACTCGTTCCAGGGTGCTCGGCAAGGCGTGCTTCTATGTCTTTCCGGCAGGTCACCCGATCGCCTGCCTCGGAGTCAGCACAGTGCCGGCCAGTCCGCCGATGAGGGGCGTGTTGGGGCTCTGGCTGATAAGTGACGACGCCTCGCGCGCAGCAAGGCGGTGGACAGCGGCGCCGCTACCTCAGCGCGAGGCTCTCGGCTACGCTGGCGCGTCGCAGTGATCTAGCTCAACAGAGCGTCGAATCCACTGGCGATACGGGGGGCATGTGAATTACAACGAGGACTGGGACCGTCGGCTCAATCCCTTCCGCTACAACTCTGATGGCACGTTGACTGATGCTGCGCGGACGCAGAACGTCGCCATGCAGCTCAACTCGGCCAACATCGACGGATACGCTGGCGCAGGGAGCGGGCATGCGTCTGTGCACGTCGCCACGCTTACCAAGGCGGAGAACGCCCTGGAAGAGATCCGCTCCGACACCGACCAGGTGGGGTTGGGTGCCCTGAACGCGACCGATGGCTCGGTCATCGGCCTACAAGGCTGGGAGAGTGCGGGCGGGCTTGGCGCCATGCGAGCGCGATGGGCGGACGAAGCCGTCAACTTCAGCGAGCAGCTGTCTGATGCGTGCGCAAACCTGCACAACACCGCTACGGCGTACAAGGATACCGATCGGGAAGAACAGGCCCGGATGAAATCGATCAACCACGGGGGCAAGTGAAAATGGTCGATTTCTCTGACATCATGCACGCCGACCTCGGCAAGCTCAAAGCGGCTGCCGACGAATGGCATCTCGTGCCGAAGAAGTACCAGGGTCTCACTGAATCATTCGATGCGCGCGTTGCCAATCTCTTAAAGGCCGATTGGGAGGGCGAGGCCGCCGATAAGGCTCAGACTGCCTTTGTCAAGCTGCGTAAGCAGTACCAGGCTGCAACCGAAGAATCTCGCGACATCGCGCGACTCCTCCAGGACGCGCATGAGGAGCTCCATACCCTCCAGAAGCAGCTTCGCCGGATCGTGGAGGAAGATGCCCCGGCCGACAAGCTCAAGGTCACCGAGGACGGGACCATTGTCGACGCCGACCCCACTCGCAGCGCAGGACGCAATGCTGATCCCGATCACACGTACCTCAAGCAGCGCGACGAGAAGATTCAGGCGTTGCGAGGACGCATCGCTTCGGTGGTCAAACGTGCGACCGTTGCCGATGAGGGACTGAATTACGCGCTGCGTCGTGATGCGAACGGCGCGAAGAACCTCGGGTTCAACACCAAGGTCCACACCTCACTCGACGCGGCCGAAGCCGATCAGGCCTTGGCGCTGACCAAGAGTGGCGGCAAGCTCTCTGACAAGCAGCTCAGCCAGCTCAATCGCATCCTTGAAGTCAAGGAGCATGACAAGGAGTTCTCGGAGCGGCTCGCTGTCGGCATGGGACCCAAGGGAGCCCTGGATTTCTGGGCCAAGGTGGCCGATCCGGAGCAGAAGCCCTACCAGCCTTCGGCCGAGCCCGACAAAGAGCGTCGCGCCCTGCTCAAGCACTTGCAGGAGAATCTGGGCACCACGCTGGGCACCGCCACCCACAGCGACAGCGCCGCTATGAAGCACTGGAAGAGCGAGATGCTCGATCTGGGGCCGCGGCGGCTTGGCTCCGGCGACGCGGCGAACCCGTACGGGTTCCAGGTGATGAGCAACCTGATGCGGCACGGTAATTACGACTCGGACTTCCTCAAGGACTACGGGAAGAAACTGCTTGACACGGATCGGAACTTCAATCCGACGATCAAGGGTGCCCCCAATCCCTGGACATACCAAACCGAGTCCGATCTGAACTTCGGCAGCTCCAACGACCGGGGAAACGACCCCATGACCGGATTCATGGAGGCGCTCGGCCACAACCACAAGGCATCCACGGGCTTTTTCGGGTCCGACAAGGATCTCGAGTACCTGATGAAGGACCGTGTCTGGCCGGACGACTCGACGCCGGACGGGGACACCAAGGACGGCCTCGCGGGCTACAGCTCCCTGGGCCACGCCCTGGAGGCAGCGTCGACCGGCCATGACTTCGGCACTCCACCCGGGCCCGGTGCTCCCCACACCAAGGAGGAGGCAGAAGTGATGAGCAAGGTCATCACCACCGTCTCCAAAGACGACAGCACCATCCACGACGGCATGGGCGGCAGCCTCGGCAGGATGTCGGCCGAATATATGCCGGACATTCACCACCTGCTTTCCGGAGGGCGCGATGACGGTACCTCCGATGGCGAGCTCGACTCGCTCTACCCACGAGGGAAGAATCCTCCGCTCCTGTTCCCTGAAGGGAATGGGACGCGCGATATAACCCGTTTTCTGTACACGCTGGGCAAGGACCCAGACGGGTTCGCCGGTATCAACTACGGCCAGACCCAGTACACCAGTGAAGTGCTTAACTATCATTTCGCCCACCCGGAAGCTAACGACAGGACCAACTCGGAGACCCTGGAAGAGGTCACTCGTCGGGGCGGCCAGATCGAAAGCATTATCGACAACGGGCGCAAGGATGCAGTTGTTCAGGGCGCCGTGGACAACGACTCGAAGTTCAACAAGGCGCTGGCCGACAGCGGCGGTTGGGCGAAGACCATCGTCGGAATCGGCGTCGGCGTCGGCACCAGCCACATCGTGTCACCCATCGGAGGGGCACTCGTCGGTGCCGCGGCGGGAGATGTGAGTGGCAGGCTCATCGATTCCATCACCGGGGGATTCGTGCGCGACCCCAGGGGAGATGCCCTCTACAGCGCCGCCGGCGAGATGGAGAAGAATCAGGAATCTCTGCGCACAGTCACCGAGCGCGCTGCTTCCCTGGCCAACGCGAACCATCCCTCGGGGCTGTCAAGACAAGACATACAGGCCGCCATACAACGCGGAGCTGAGGACGGCAACTCACTCGGCTTCGTCTCCGTGAAGGGCAACACCAATGACAACGCCGGCTCCTGACAACAGGCCCGCTCGACAAGAAGACGCAGCGCGGCGCGCCCCTCGGAGGCGGCACTTGGTGACGGTGCTTGCCGCCCTTGTCGTGGGTGTCGGCGGCACCCTGGCGGTGGAGCGCACCCTGCTGAGCCCGAACGCAACCGATGATGTGGCCGATATCTGTGGGGGTACTGTGGTATCCACCGACGTTGGCCCCGTCACCCGGAATATCCCAAGTAATCCATCCGTGACTTCCTCGTGGGTGGATTACGCACGGGATGGCTCCCTTCTTGAAAACTGCACTGTATCGGCTGGCCGTACCCAGGCCCTTCGAGTCACTGCAAACCTTGAGCGAGGCTCGACCGCAGACTGGGAACGATTCACGAAATCGCAAATCCCCGGTGCAGCCGGGCCGAAAATGGCCTTCGATGCTGGCGACCGCGCTGTGTCTTACAACAAGGACGCCGCCATACATGTGCCGTGCACCTTGCCCCGGAACCAACCCAAGAACGACGACGGCAAAGCCATTACGACTTACGTTGCCGTCGTAGCACATGCCTCCGGGTCTGCCGTCGAGGAAAACGACAAACGCCGCCAGGATCTCGCTTACCTTGCCTCCCGGGTCGCTGAGCACGCTCACTCCACCATGAGATGCAAGGAGCCTCTCAACATCCCGGACGGTGCGCCCAAGGTGAGGAGCGTCGGCTGAGTCCGGCGGTGGCATTACCTCGGAGCGGGCAGGGGGGATCCCCCTCCCCCCTGAGTGCGTGTCACCTTGGACTGTGGTCGCATCAGGGGCCCGTGCCTCACGGTCAAAGAAGTCGAGGCCGAGCCCGACCGGCCTCTTGAGGGCATTTCCCCAGCGTCAGCTCGAAAACTGGCCGTTGCCAAGGAGAGTCTCGCCTGAGTGAGCGGGCGCAAAGCAGCCAGATCTGAGTCGATATTCGGCCAGAACGTGATGCGTTTCAGGGTCGGAACGGCCGTGGTTGACGCGCGTTCCCGGCGAAGGGTTACATGGATTAGCTGTGGCATGGGTGCCGGGCGAGTGTTTTGTGAGGACCGGGGGATTTCGGGTGACTGAGGAATATCGCGTCGATCTGAGTGCGCTGCAGCAGGTGATCACACGGCTCAACTCGCTGGTGGACGCCATGGGCGGGGTCGGGTCGACCGCGGAGTACAAGACAGAGCTGCCGGAGGGCTACCTGGGGCAGGGGTTCGGCGAGGAGACTGCGCTGAGGGGTGCGCACGGCAAGATGAAGCAGGAGATTGCCGCCATGGTCACCGAGCTGAAGAGCATGATCGCTGAGGTGAGTCAGAAGTCCTCAGTGGTGCTGAGTGGTTACGACAGTCGCGAGCAAGACGTCCGCGCGTCGATGCGCTGATAAATAGAGAGGTCTCTCGCCATCACGCGCGTGGGGCGAGAGAACGGGGGAGGACGGGAATGAGTAGTCGTGGGGGCGGGCACCACACAGACTTTTCGAGCCATACGCTCGAAAAGTTGAAGGGCATGGTGCAGGACGCACAGCCGGGCAAGGTTGAAGAGATCGCCGATCACTGGATGCATGTCCATGATCAGATGGCTGGCGATGCGCCCGATGGCAGTGTGCGGGATCTGCTGGACAAGGCTGTGGCAGATGTTCGGGAGCACTGGCACGGCGCGGCGGCCGATGCCTTCGCCGCGCGGGCAAAGATCTTGAGCACGAGCCTCAAGCATGGCGCGCTTTATGCGAAAAATACTTCCCATACTCTGAGGTCCGCTGCGAGTGACCTTCGCGAGGCGAAAACCGCTGTTATGGCCTTGCAGGACACCGTGGGTGAGGAGAAGGGGAGCGGCGGAGTTCTCCATGCCATCGGTTCGAAGATCAAGGATGGTGCGGATTGGGTGGCTGATGGCGGGCAGCGGAGCGACGAGGGTCTCAACAAGGACGTCGCCAAGGGCATGAGCACAAAAGATGCTCTCGCGAAGCATGCCGGCAGCCTCTCCCGCGGGCGGGAGATCGCCTTGCAGGCCGCCAGCCATATGGAAAAGCTTGGGGCCTCCTACAACGTCAAGGCGCAGGACTTGGCAGGTAAGCCCCATCGCGAGCGGTGGAAGCCGATCGATCCACCGGACAGGACCGTGCCACCGCCTGCGGTCGCGGGATCCATGGGTACCGGTGTTGCGAGTCCGCGGAAGGGCAGCTCCAGTTCGGCGAGCACGAAGACGATGAGCGGTACGTCTGCTTCAGGCGGGGTGACATCGCCGCGCCCGGTGAGGACGAACGGTGCGCCCAGCGAGGGGGGTTCTGCCAGTCCGGTGGTGCATCCCTCTGCACCGAAGGCACCGCGTCCTGGTACGTCGCTGGATGGTGTGCGAGGAGGGGTTCCGAGGCCCGTCGGCCCGTCGCGCGCAGGCTCTGGCGGTCCGGTGGTCGGAGGAGCCCCTCGTGACTTCGGTTCGGGGACCGGCGAGTCAGGCGTGCCTTCTGGTGGTCTGCCGCTTGGTGGCGGGCGTGGTCCGCTCGGCGGCAGGCCGGCACGCCCCGGCTCGCCGGTGCCGGGAGCGACTCCTGGAGGTGGTCGTGCGGGTTCGGGAAGGTCTACTGCGCCGGGGGCCCCTGATCGGACGGGCCAGGGGGCGCGGCCACCGATCGGTGGTACGGGTGGCTCTGGTGCGTCCGGCTCCGGGGGTGCGCGTGGGCGCCAGGGTGGGCTGACGCGGCGTCCCGGCGGTGTCGTCGGAGAGCCGGCCAAGCCAGGTGCGCCGGGGAAGGGCGCCCAGGGAGGCTCGGGTCTGCATCGCAGTCGTGGTGGCGGCCTCAACAGCGGCTCGGGACCGTCTTCGCGAGGTCGGGGCCCAATGGGTGTACCGCCTGGTGGACGCTCGGGCCGTGAGGACCGGGAGCGGCGGGGTTCATCGAGGCCGGACTACTTGGTCGAGGATGAGGAGACCTGGGTTCCGCAGCGCGACGTGGTGCCTGGAGTCATCGGGGTGCCGTCCTCTGAGGAGCGCGGTGATACTGAGGCGCCGGTGCAGCAGGAGCGTGATTTGGGGCCGGACAGTTCGGAAGGAAGCGGCAGGGCGTGACGTTCAAGCGGTGGGTCCGGTCGGCGGGTGGGGCGGTGCTGCTATGTGGGGCCGGTGTCGTGCAGTTGGCGCCTCCTGCAGTCGCTGATTCCATTCGCGATCGGCAGTGGGCTGTGGCCTCCTTCGATGTGGATGACATTCGGAAAGTGTCCACGGGAAAAGGGGTGACCGTCGCCCTCGTCGACTCTGGCGTCGACGGGACTCATCCCGATCTTGTAGGCAATGTGTTGCCAGGCAAGGACTTCCTCAAGGGCAGCGGCCGTGCCGACCGCGAGAAGGAGGATGTACACGGCACCGCCATGGCGTCGTTGATTGCAGGCCATGGCCACGGGCCAGGTGGTAGAGCCGGCATCATGGGACTGGCCCCTGCCACGAAAATCCTTTCTCTGCGCGTCAATACGGACGACGGCTTGGGTGTCGGCACCGGCAAAGGTGATGCTCCGGTGTCGCAAGCGATTCGTTACGCCGTGGACCATGGTGCGTCGGTCATCAACCTGTCCCTGGGGGATGAGTTCAAGGTCCCCGGCATGGATGACGCCATCCGGTATGCGCAGGAGAGAGACGCCGTCATTGTGGCCGCGTCCGGGAATGACGGCGTTGGCACGCCAAACTATCCAGCAAGCTATCCCGGTGTGATCTCAGTGGGCGGTGTCGACTCCTCCGGGAAGGTCTGGGACAAGTCCAACTACGGGCCACACGTTCTGCTCTCAGCGCCCGCCGTGGACGTGGTGAGCGCGGGGCCGCGCCGCCAGTACGGCGGAGGGAGTGGAACCTCCAATTCCACGGCCTACGTTTCGGCAGCCGCCGCTCTCCTTCGTGCGAAATTTCCAGATCTCACGGCGGGTCAGATCGCCAACCGCCTCGTGAAGACGGCGAAGCTGCCGGAATCGGCGACCGGCCTGAAGGTTCCGGACAAGCATTACGGCTATGGCTTCATCCGCCCCTACAGTGCGCTGACCGCCGACATTCCTGCCGGATCAAAGAACGGGCCCCTGCCCGCACCCTCGCCCACCCCCTCCGCAGCCGCTCCGGCCGAATCCGCCAAGCCCAGCACCTCCTCCAGCGGAGACCGGTCGGTGTACGTCGTAGCGGCTGTCGCGGGGGTGGTGGCCCTGGGACTCATGGCTGCTCTGGCCGTGGTGGTGATCCGGCGACGCCGCCCTGTCGTCCCGCCTGCGCCCCCTGTCATTCCCGGCGCATATATGGCTCCGCCGCCACCGGGAGGCGCCCCGCCGCCGTATGACGGGCAGCGGCCCGGCTCGGGTTTCGGGCAGTAGCCGGGCGCCCGTTGGCAACCGTTACCGTCAAGCGTCCTGTCCGGACGCTGCCTTCTGAATATTCCAAGGGCGAGCTTCGGCTGAAGGCTCCGCCCACGCTGCCCCGAAAGGGGAGCGAGTCGGTCGCATTGATGCTGATGCCCATGATGGGGATGGGCGGATCCGCGGCGTTCTTCTTCCTTCCGGGCTCGCACCCGTTCATGAGGGTGATGGGCGCCGTGATGGTGGTCTCCACGCTGGTAATGGCCTTGGCCCAGATCGTGCGGGCCCTGCGTGGACCGGCTACGTACATGAATGGGGAACGGCGGGATTATCTGAGGCACCTTGCGCGCGCCCGGGAGGAGGTGCGGGAGACCGCGCGCAGGCAACGGCGTTCGGAGTGCTACGCCTTCCCCGAGCCGGCCCAGTTGTGGGCCGTTGTTGCGCATCGCCGCCGTCTGTGGGAGCGGCGGCCGGCCGATGACGACTTCGCTGAGGTACGTATCGGGCGGGGCCCGCAGAAGCTTGCTACCAGGCTGGTAGTGCCCCGGGCAGAGCCGGCCGACGAGTGGGATCCGCTGGCTGAGTATGCGCTGCGGCAATTCCTGGCCGCCTACGGGCAGCTCGATGACCTGCCTCTGGCCGTTTCGCTGCGTGCCTTCCCACGACTGTTGATCCGAGGCGATGCGGAAGCCGTCTATGGGACGGTGCGGGCGATCGTGTGCCAGCTGGCGGCTTTGCATTCGCCTGCCGACCTACGGATCGCGGTGGTCGCGGCGCCGGGAGCACTGCCGGAGTGGGACTGGGTCAAGTGGTTGCCGCACGTCCAGCACCACATAGCTATGGATGGGACCGGGCCGGGGCTCCTGGTGTGCCGCTCGTTGGACGCCCTTGAGGAGTTGCTGGCCGAAGACCTCGCTACGCGACCAGAGTTTCAGCGCGATGCCCAGCCGCTTCTCGACCGGCCGCACGTGGTCGTGTTGAAGGAGCACGGGGCGGACGTCGGCTGGGAGGAGCGCCTGGGCATGACCGTTCTCGAGGTCGAGCCCGGCAGCGACCTTGCAAGGGACGGCTATGGGCAGTCGGTGTTGACCGTCTCGCCGGGCGAGTTGCGTCTGGAGTCCGGGGCCGGCGCGGCATACGAGGGTGTTCCGGATGTCCTGTCGGGCACGGAGGCGGTGGCGTTGGCCCGTGCGCTGGCTCCCTTGCGCAGCCACGCCGAGGAAGACGTGGATCCGCTGGTGGGCGACCTGGACTTCGCCGAGTTGATGGGCATCAACGCACCAGCGTCGCTGGATGTGACGCAGGCGTGGCGCCCGCGCGGCCCCCAGGGCCGGCTGCGCGTACCCATCGGTGTCGATGGAGACGGCGCGCCCGTGGCGCTGGACCTCAAGGAGGCTTCCCAGGGCGGCATGGGGCCGCATGGCCTGTGTGTGGGTGCCACCGGCTCGGGTAAGTCCGAGCTGCTGCGTACGCTGGTCCTGGGCCTGGCCGCCACGCACTCGTCGGAGACGTTGAACTTCATTCTGGCGGACTTCAAAGGCGGGGCGACATTCGCCGGCCTGGCCGACCTGCCACATGTAGCGGCGCTGATCACCAATCTCGTAGAGGACCTCGCACTCGTTGATCGTATGCACGATGCGGTCACCAGCGAGCTGACACGGCGCCAGGAACTGCTTCACTCCAGCGGCGATTTCGCCAACATCCACGACTACGAGAAGGCAAGGGCTGCGGGCGCCCAGCTGGAGCCTCTACCGTCCCTGCTGATCGTGCTGGATGAGTTCAGCGAGCTGCTGGCCTCCCGGCCCGACTTCCTCCAGATGTTCCTGCAGATCGGCCGTATCGGTCGTTCCCTGGGAATACATCTGCTGCTGGCCACCCAGCGTCTGGAGGAGGGACAACTGCACGGCCTGGACACCTACCTGTCCTACCGGCTGGTCATGCGTACTTTCTCCGCTGACGAGTCCCGCGCCGCACTCGGCACCCCGGCCGCCTACCATCTGCCCTCGGTCCCCGGTGCCGGGCTCTTGCAGCACGGCACCGAACCCGCTACACAATTCAAGTCCGCTTACGTATCCGGCCCGCACCATGCCGCCGCCGCTCCAGTGGTCGGTCAGCGTGTCGTCGAGCGGTCCCCCGTGCTTTTCACAGCGGAGTCGGCTTGCGCCACATTCGACGCGCCGGCCTCGGAGCAGGAGGCGAATCCGCAGGCATCGACCGCACCCGCCGAGACCGTCCTGGATGTCATCGTCGATCGCCTGGCAGGGCAGGGGACACCCGCACGGCAGATCTGGCTGCCGCCGCTGGAGATTTCCCCTTCCCTCGGTCAGCTGCTGCCACCCATGTCGATCACAGCCGAACGTGGTCTGCATGCAGCTGACCCGCAGACCTTGAGTCTCACCATTCCGCTCGGAATGGCGGACAAGCCGTTGGAACAGTGTCGCGACATCCTCACTCAGGACCTTTCCGGTCCGGGCGGTCATGTCGTCGTCATCGGAGGCCCCCGCTCGGGGAAATCAACCCTCCTGCGCACACTCATACTGTCGCTCTCGTTGACGCACACGCCGAAAGAAGTGCAGTTCTACTGCGTGGACTACGGCGGCGGCAGCCTGTTCTCTCTCGCCGGACTTCCGCACGTCGGAGGCGTCGCGTCACGGCTGGAGGCCGGCAAGGTGCGGCGGAGCGTTGCCGAGGTGATGGGCATCCTCCGTGAGCGGGAGGAGTTCTTCCACGCCCATCACATCGACTCCATGCAGACGTACCGCGCACGCCGCGCGGATGGCCATTACGACGACCATCTGTGGGGCGATGTCTTCCTGGTCGTCGACGGCTGGGCCGCGTTCAAACGTGAGTGGGAGAACCTGGTCCCCGACATAGAAGCTCTGGCGCTGCGCGGTCTCGCCTACGGTGTCCACCTCTTCGTCGCGGCTTCCCGGTACAACGAGATGCGGCCCGCGCTCACCGACCAGTTCGGCGCTCGCCTGGAACTGCGCCTGGCGGACCCGCTCGATTCCGCACACGACCGCAAACGCGCCCGCAACATCCCCATCAACCGCCCCGGCCACGGCCTCGCAGCAGGAGGGCTCCACTTCGTCACCGCCCTACCCCACCTCGACAACCCCGACTCCGGCCCCGTGGACAGCCCGGCATGGAGCAGCGAGCAGCTCGTGGCGCAGATCGAGGCTCACTGGACCGGGTCGGTGTGCCCACCCGTCCGGATGCTTCCCGACCGGCTGTCCGCGGACGACCTGCCCAAGGCCAGCGAAACGCATGAGCTCGGCTGCGCCATCGGGGTCGAGGAAGCCACCCTCTCCCCGGTGTACGTCAATTTCGACACCGACCCGCTCCTGGTCATCTACGGCGAGAGCGAATCAGGAAAGTCCGCACTCCTGCGCCTGATCGCCCAGCGCATCGCCGACCAGCATCAGCCACATGAAGCGCTGCTGCTGGTCGGCGACTACCGGCGCGGCCTGTTCGGGCATCTTCCCCAGGACCATGTCCTCCACTATGCGCCGGCCGTCGGTTCCCTGGAACGGGGGCTGGCGCAGCTCGGTCCGCTGCTGGGCACTCGCATGCCCACCGAAGACACCACTGCCGAACAGATGCGTGCCCGTAGCTGGTGGCAGGGGCCTGAGGTCTTCGTCGTCATCGACGACTACGACCTTGTCGCCCTGCCCTCAGGCAACCCGCTCGAGGCCATCGCCGAGTACCTGCCCTACGCCGGCGACATCGGACTGCGCGTCATCGTGGCCCGCTCCACCGCAGGCGCCGCCCGCGCCACCTTCGAACCCGTCACCCGACGCCTCAAAGAACTCGGCGCCCAAGGGATCATCCTCTCCGGCGACCCCGAAGAAGGGCCGCTCATCGGCACTACCAAGGCCACGCCCATGCCCCCGGGCCGGGCGCAGTTCGTTCCCCGCCGGGGCCCCACCGGGCTCGTGCAGATCGGATTCCTCCCAACGGCCTCGTGAGCCTTGCCGAAGGTCACCACCCGGTTCATGTGTCGGATGGCGTCCGGCAGGTCTGTTCGGAACTGCTGTAGCTGTGCTGGGGCATGTTCGGAGACTTGAAGTCGTCCCAGGGCAGGTCAGCTTGTGGGGGCCGGGTGCTCGGCTGGTTGAGTGATCGCAGTGAAGGCGGCGATGCCTTCGTGCCGACAGCGCGTTGAGCAAGCGTGACGTTCATGACATCTGGTCCGGTTTCGAAACGTTCCATCCCTCTAGTGATGGTATCGGTGCTGCTCCTCTTTGCGACCGCGGTCCCGGCTGCGGCTGACACCAGTGCTTGTACGCACCACTTCTCGGGGCCTCAGGTCTGTATCCGCCTGGAGGGTCGCAATCATTTGAATTCCGTGACGGCGATCTGGACCAACCCTTCGCGGGGGACGAAGCACCGGCAGGTCAGCGTCTTCATGAATGGGCGGCGCTTCAGCACAGCGCAGGCACACCGGGTCGGAAGTACGCTCAGCCATAGGTGGGGCAGATTCGACACCGGTACCGATACCAAACTGTGCGTGAAATTCGCCGGAATCTCGCGGATGGCCTGCGAGATGACGAGGTACATCGGGGATCGTGCGCAGCTCTGACGAAACTGACCACGGCTGCGTCACCATGCGCCGCTCAGTACAGGTCACCGTCCGCGATCCGCTGCAACCGCGTCCGCATCACCGTGAGCGAGTCCGGATCCTCTGCGGGCCACTCCCTACGCCCCACAGCTCGCAGGTACGGAATGCTGGGCTTGATCCGCTTTGACGGACATCAGAGATCAGGGGTTCTGCCCCGGGAGGATGTCCATCATGGAGAGCATGGGGAAGAAGAAGCCTCGCCCTCGCCGTTCGTTCACGCCGGAGTTCAAGGCCGAGATCGTCGAGCTGTGCCGGCGCGGTGACCGATCGGTCGGTCAGATCGCCAAGGACTTCGATCTGACCGAGACGGCAGTACGGCTGTGGGTCAGCCAGGCCGAGGTCGACGCGGGCGAGCGCGAAGGCCTGACCAGCAGCGAACGCGAGGAACTGGCCGCGCTGCGGCGTGAGAACCGCCGACTGCGCGAGGACGTCGACATCCTCAAGCGAGCCACGGCTTTCTTCGCGAAGGAGACCCGGTGACGGTGCACCCGTTCATCGAGGCGGAGAAGCAGAGCGGCCACAGCGTCAAGCGAGCGTGTGAACTGCTGAAGGTCTCCAGAACCGCCTTCTACGCCCGCCGCACCAGTACTCCCGGCCCGCGGGCAGCCCGCGACGCCGAGCTGACCGACCAGATCACGCAAGTCCATGAGCACTCGCGCGGCACCTACGGCTCCCCACGCATCCACGCCGCACTGAAGCGTGAGGGCTCCGGATGCGGCCGTCGCCGCGTCACCCGGCTGATGCGGGCCGCCGGGCTGCAGGGCCGGCACCGCAGACGGCGGCACCCGACCACGACCCCCGATCCACGAGCTGCCGTGCGGCCCGACCTCGTTGTCCGCGACTTCCGGCCCGACGCAGCGGCCCTCGACGCTCGCTGGTGCGGCGACATCACGTACATCCCGACCGAGGAGGGCTGGCTCTACCTGGCCACTGTCATCGACATCGCCTCGCGCCGGGTGGTGGGCTGGGCGACAGCCGATCACCTGCGGACCGATCTGGTCGCCGATGCTCTGAAGGCCGCCTGCCGGCAACGTCGCCCCACCCGTCCGGTGATCTTCCACTCCGATCGCGGATGCCAGTACACAAGTCAGCAATTCGCCTCCCTGGCTGACCAGTTCGGCATCCGGCTGTCGGTCGGCCGCACCGGCCAGTGCTGGGACAACGCGCTCGCCGAGTCGTTCTTCGCCACCATCAAGCGAGAGTTGCTCGGCACTGCCGCCTGGCCCAGCCGGGCCGCCGCCCGCACCGCGATCTTCGATTTCATCGAGGGCTGGTACAACTTGCACCGACTACGCAGCAGCCTCGGCTACCGCAGTCCCGCCGAATATGAGACTGCACTCGCAGCCTGACCACCACACCAATGGTGTCCGTCAAAGCGGAACAAGCTCAGCACTCCGTGACATGCGTACAGGGCGAGCGGGGAGAGGACGAGGCTCGCGGCTGGTGGTGTGTCAAGGGGACGTTGCCGCGACGCAGCGGTCTTGCGCATCGCATGGCAGGTCAGACTTTCACCGGTCAATCGACTTTGGGCGACCTCAACCATGTCTC
This sequence comes from Streptomyces sp. NPDC048434, assembly GCF_043200375.1. Classification (NCBI taxonomy): domain Bacteria; kingdom Bacillati; phylum Actinomycetota; class Actinomycetes; order Kitasatosporales; family Streptomycetaceae; genus Streptomyces; species Streptomyces sp. NPDC048434. The sequence goes on from NZ_JBICXQ010000021.1 coordinate 68,384, forward strand.
GAAGTCGCTCAGGAACTCGCCCATGGCGCCAAGGGACATAGGTGATGATTCGTACTGGGCTGAGAGGTTGACCTCGTACAGCTTGTAGGCGGGTTCGGTATCCCGTGCGCCAGCGCAAGCAGCCGCCAGTGCTTGGACCGCGCGTTCCCGGTCGCTGGCTTCTACCGCCTCCACGAGGTCGGGCCATAGCGTGTCACCGATGTAATCGACGAGCTCCATGATGTGGGTCCCTGCCCGGTGGGCGCGATTCTCGATGGCTTCCCGCTCGGCCCTGGCGAGGTCCTCGGCCCGTTGGGACTCCCGTTCGTCGGGGTCCGCCCAGGCATGGTCGGCCCAGCTCTCCTCCCAGCGCTGCTCCGCCCGTGCCATTTCGGCCTCGAACTTGCGATCCAGGTCCTCCTGCGTGAGGCGAGGATGTTCCCAGGAGTCCTCATTCTCGAACGACGACAGCGGCAGAGTGAGGTCGGGTACGGATTCGTCATCACGCAATGCCGTGAGCAGCAGTACGGCGTCGATCGCGGGAAGGACCTCCTCCATGTCCACCAGGCCTCGCAGGGATGCGACGGACTGCTCGACGGCTGTGTAGTCGTACTCGGCGATCTGGTCGTCGAGGTCGCCATGAAGATCGAGGAGGGTGCTGCCGATCGTCTCGATCTCATCCATGCGCACCGCTATCTCTGTGTCGAGGCGCTCAATGATCTTTCGCAGCTCGCGGACGTCCTCGACCTGCTTCTCAAGATCGGCCACCGCTTTGGCCAGCTCACCCATTCCATGTCCCCCTGTTTCGGCGATCACACCATTCTCCTGGACGCAGACTAATGACGAAGGCTGTCCTGTCCTCTGTGATCTAGCCATGAGGGCAGGCTGCCTCCTGGGTCCCATTGCCGGCCACCCTCGCCGAATGAAGCGCCCTAGGTATGACTAGGACTGATAACCACCCTTATCAATTGTGTGGTACACACGGGGATCGCAATCGCCGTATCGTTCTGTGGCATCGGGCGAGGCCCGGAGCGGAGCCGCGGAGTGCCACAAGGCTCGGCCTGGCGGTCGAAGCGGCTGATGGGATGAGAGCTGGACGGGGGAGGGACGCCTACCATGGCCATTGGCCAGCCGGACATGATTCAACGCCTCCCGGTCTCCCCCTTGGTATCGATGTCTGATATCGCCGCCTTTGCCCGGGTGAAGCGTCCTGTGGTCACCACCTGGCGTCGTCGTCACCCGGACTTCCCCGCTGCCGTGTCCGAGAACTCGGGACGACCGCTGTTCGATGGTGCCCAGGTGGCTGAGTGGTTGATCGCGTCCGGCCTGGGCAACGCCGCTCCGACGGAACTCCGGTCCGAGCTGGCTCTCTTCAGCGTCATCGCGCTGCGGGGGCGGTTCACGCCGTGGCAGCTGGTCGAGACACTGGGAAGCCTTCTGTGTCTGCGCCGGCTCGACGGTCGGCCGCTGACTGGTGGCACGAACGAACCCATAAGCGGCGCCGAAGCGGACACGGCCCTGTGGTCCGCCGTACTGCGCCGTGCTGAGCGGATCGATGCGGAGGATGATTTCGTCCTCAGGGAACTGCGTTCGCTCGACGCCGCTGCGGCTCCGCTCGCCCGCCTTGCCGAGGACCTGGTCGAGGCCGCCTACGACGAGCGCGGCGCGTACGAGTGGCTGCTCACCGCCCGCTCCCGGCTTGGACTGGACTCCCTCGCCGCCGACGCCGTCGCCCCCGAGCTAAGCCGCCTCCTCACCCAACTCACCGACCTTCGTCTCCGGCTGGAGCACGGTGAGTCCCTCACCCTGGCCGACCCGCACGCCCGCGCCGGCGACCTGCTCGCAGCGCTCCTCTATGACACGGAGGACCGCGACCGCGTCGCGGTCCTCGCCGCCGACCCCGATGAGCGGCTGGCCCGCATCACCCGCCGCCGCCTGCTCCTAGCAGGCGTCAGTGAACTCGATCTCGACGTTCAGACCGGCCCTGACCTGGAAGAATGCCTCGCGGACCCGGACCTTGTTGTCACCCAGCTCCTATACTGCCCCGGCGAGGACCGCTCAGTTTTCGCAGCCCTGGCGGAGGTCGAGCGCGTCGCCGACCTCCTCCGCCCCGGTTGCACGGCCCTCGTTCTGGGGCCGGCCGACGCGCTCGTGGACGAACTCAAGGACACCGAGGCGTCTCAGCTCCGCTCGGCCCTCCTGCGCGACAACGTCGTCGAGTCCGTCATCGCGCTCCCCGGCGGCATCCTGCCCTTCCGCCCCGGATATCGCCCCGCGCTGTGGACGCTCACCCGCGGTCCCGTCTCCGAGGCGGAGGGCAAGGTCTTACTGGCCGACATCAGCTCCGAGCAGCTCACGGCGGGGGTGCGCATGCGGCTTGCCGAGGACGTCCTCCTTTGGCGTGCGGAAGGTTCCCGGGCGCTCGACGTTCACGACCCGCGCTACGGCCGCGTGGTCCTCGTCGCCGACCTGGACCGGGCCTTCGGCGGCCCGCTGACTCCACCCGCGCCGCCCGCCTCCGCGATCTGGTCCGACAAGGTCAAGGAGCGCCCCGCCCTGATCGCCGAGGCCGAGGCGCGCCTGGAGCGTGCGACGGCGGACACCCGCGCGTACGAGGACGAGCAGGGCCCCTACCGGGGAGGCGTTCTGCGCCGCGTCGGCCGCCTGCCCCGGCGCACCACTCTTGGCAAGCTGACCGCCGGAGGCAGGGTGACCCGGCTCCCGGGCCACCGGGTCGACGAACGACACCTCACGGCGGACGGGCACCACGCCGTCCTCGGCCCCGAGGAGATCACGGGCGAACGGGCCGTCGGCGTGCGCCGTATCGACCGGCTGGTCCTGGCCACCGAGTATGACCGGGCGGCGCTCACCGAGCCCGGCGACGTCGTCTACACCCTCACGCCCCGCCTCGGCCTATACGTCGACCACGACGGCTTCTCGGTGGTCGCCTTCCCGGCCCGTGTCCTGCGCGTCAATTTCGATGCCGCCCGCCCGCTGACCCCGCGCGTCCTGGCGGCCCTGCTGGGTGCCGCCCGGGGCACCGCCCGAAGCCCCAGCGCGGTACGCCCCGCCCGCCGTATCGAGGACTACCAGCTTCCCGACCTCGACCCGGACGAGGTGCTGCGCTTCGATGCCCTGCTGGCCGAGACCGAACACCGCGAACGCCTGCTACGCGCCCAGGCCAATGCCCTCGCCGAGGCCCGCCGCCTGACGATCGACGGCCTGGCGGACGGCACGCTCACCCTCGCCGATCTGCAAACCCGACGCTTCAACCGTACGTAGCCCATCAACTGCTCAGTTGGAAGAAGGAACGATGCCTCCCCGCAAGCGAGCCGCGGCAGCCGCCGGACAGGGCGAACTGCTCAGTGTCTCCAGCACCAAGGAGATCCAGGACATCCTGTGGAAGGCCGCGGACAAGCTCCGCGGCTCCATGGACGCCGCCCAGTACAAGGAGTTCGTGCTCGGCCTGGTCTTCCTGAAGTACGTCTCCGACGCATTCACCGAGCGGCGCGAGGAACTGGCCGCCGACCCCGAGCTGGCCCAGATCCCTGAGCACCGCAGGGCCGCCTTCCTGGAGGAGAAGGACGAGTACACCGAGAAGAACGTCTTCTGGGTACCCCCGACGGCACGCTGGGACCACATCTCCGAGAACGCCTCCAGCACGGAGGGCGGCATCGGCAAGCTCCTCGACATGGCCATGGATGAGGTCATGAAGGCCAACAAGGCTCTCACCGGCGTCCTCCCGAAGATCTTCAACCGCGACAACGTCGACCAGAACCGCCTCAAGGAACTGGTCGACCTCATCAGCGACGCCCGCTTCACCGGCCACGGCGATCGTCCGGCACAGGACGTGCTGGGTGAGACGTACGAGTATTTCCTGGAGCGCTTCGCCCGTGCCGAGGGCAAGCGGGCCGGTGAGTTCTACACCCCGGCGAGCGTGGTACGCCTGATCGTCGAGGTGCTGGAGCCGTACGAGGGGCGGGTGTACGACCCGGCGTGCGGTTCGGGTGGCATGTTTGTGCAGAGCGGCAAGTTCGTCGCGAAGCGGCGCGGCAAGGACCACACGCACGACATCGCGGTCTACGGCCAGGAGGCCAACGAGCGCACCTGGCGCCTGGCCAAGATGAACCTTGCCATCCACGGCATGGACCCCAAGGGCGTCGGTGACCGCTGGGCGGACACGTTCGCGGACGACAAGCTGCCCGACCTCAAGGCCGACTTTGTGATGGCCAACCCGCCGTTCAACATGTCGGACTGGGCGAAGAAGACGGACGACCGGCGCTGGAAGTACGGGGTTCCGCCCCAGTCCAACGCCAACTATGCCTGGCTCCAGCACATCGTCTCGAAGCTGGGCGACCGGGGCAGCGCGGGCGTGGTCCTGTCCAACGGCTCGATGTCGTCCAAGCAGTCGGGCGAGGGCGAGATTCGCGCAGCGATGGTCGAGGCGGACCTGGTGTCCTGCATGATCGCGCTGCCGGGCAACCTGTTCCGTACTACAGCGATCCCGGCGTGCCTGTGGTTCCTGACGAAGGACAAGTCCCCGCAGGGCACGAAGGCGCTGGAGGACCGACGGAGCCGGGTGCTGTTCATCGACGCCCGCTCGATGGGCACGATGGTCGACCGCACGGAGCGGATCCTCACGGAGCAGGACCTGGAGAAGATCTCCGACACGTACCACGCGTGGCGGGGCACGAAGTCGGCGAAGGACAAGGCCCTTACGTACGAGGACGTTCCCGGCTACTGCTATAGCGCGACGCTGGGGGAGGTCGAGAAGAACGACTATGTGCTCACGCCGGGTCGGTATGTGGGTGCACCGGAGGCCGAGGAGGATCCGGACGCGGAGACGGTGGAGGAGCGGATCGCCCGGCTGACTAAGGAACTGATCGAGCTGTTGGACGAGTCGGCTCGGCTGGATGCGGTGGTGCGGGAGCAGTTGGGGAGGATCGGTGGCTGACCGAACGGCTTCGCTTGCAGAGCTGGTCGACGAGAATCAGATTGAAGTCGGCGCTGGACGGCCTCGATCGGTCAACCAGGATGGGGACCCACTCCCCATTTTGAGGGTTGCAGATGTCTTGGATGGCAAGATTGGGTCGTTCGATTCCCGCTCATCCACGGAGAGTCCTTTTCGGGATCTCGGTCCAAAGGTTTCACGCCCCGGAGATATTGTCCTCACCGTCAAAGGAACTGTGGGTCGGGTTGCTTTGATTCCGGGCGCAGGCCCACGCTTTGCCTACAGCCCACAGCTATGTTATTTTCGGCCGCGCGCGGATGGCCGACTGGTGGCACGGTATCTCTATTACTGGTTCAGGAGTGCCGATTTTTGGATTCAGGCAAATGCCCTAAAGGGGCAAACCGACATGGCGGATTTTATTAGTTTGGGTGACATTTTGTCGCTCAAGCTGCGAATCCCCTCTCAGCTGCAGCAAGAGGGCGTAGTTGGTGTCCTCGGGGCGCTGGACGACAAGATCGCAGTTAACGAGCGGATCGCTGCCACTGCCGACTCTCTCAGGTCGGCTTACTGCGTGGGGGCGCATGCGGAGGCTCCCGGCGAGTTCCGTCAAGAGGCGCTCTCCAGCGCTGCGGAGTTCATCAACGGGCGCCCCTTTACTAAAGATGCGACCGGTACGGGCCGTATGGTTGTCAGGATTGCCGAGCTCAATTCTGGTCCTGGGAGCTCTACCATCTACAACGACATTGAGGTGGCTGAGAAGCACCTCGCCCGCCCGGGCGACGTTCTTTTTGCCTGGTCGGGATCCCTCACGGTGGCGCGATGGTTCCGTCCCGAAGCGATCGTGAACCAGCACATTTTTAAGGTGGTACCTAAAGAGGATCGCCCGATGTGGCTCGTCGCGGAGCTTCTCCGGTTGAAGCTCGACGAGTTTCGTGCGATTGCTGCTGACAAGGCAACCACCATGGGGCATATCCAGCGTCGTCACCTTGACGAGTCGGTTCTGACTCCGAACGCTGCGATGACGCAGAAACTCGACGCTCAAATCGGACCTCTCTGGAATAGGGCGCTCGTCGCAGAGCAGGAGTCGCTCAAGCTCGCCGGACTCCGCGACACCCTCCTCCCTCAACTAATGTCCGGCAAGATCCGCGTCCGTGACGCCGAGAAGATCGTGGAGGACACCGTATGACCACCGAAAGTGGCAGCGAGTGCACCCCCGCCCATCTCGACACCAAAATGACCGAGTCCACCTGGGAGCACCTCGCCCTCGATGAACTCGGCGAGCTCGCGTGGGAGGTCAAGGCCGGCAAGGACCTCGCCCCCGGTACCGGACACCGCCGCGACTGGGACGACCTGATCCTGCACGACGAGCTCCAAGCGGCCATCGAGAAGCTCAACCCTGAGCTGACCTCCACCGCCGTCCACGAAGCCCTCCGCATCGCTACCGATCCCACTTCCCGGGAGGCGTACCCGGAGAACCGGCAGGCGCACGAGTACCTCACCGACGGCGTCCGGCTGACCTACACCGACGAGTTCGGCGCCGAGCAGACCCCGACCGTGCGCCTCGTGGACTTCACTGACCCCGACGCGAACAGCTACCTCGCCGTTAACCAGGTCATTGTCCGGGAATCCGACGGCAGCCACCGCCGCTTCGACATCGTCCTCTACGTGAACGGCCTGCCCCTCGCCGTGGTCGAGCTGAAGAGCGCCTCCGACGAGAATGCGACCCTCAAGTCGGCGCATGCCCAACTCCAGACCTACGTCTCGGAGTTCCCGATCGCGTTTCGCTACAACGTGCTCTGTCTCGTCTCGGACGGCATAACCGCCAAGTACGGGACGGTCTTCACGCCGTACGAGCACTTCGCACCCTGGAACGTCGACCACGAGGGCGAACGCGTCGATACCAACACGCCTGGCTACGACGGGTTAGACGCACTGAACCTGGCACTCCACGGCCTGTTCACACAGAGCCGATTCCTCTCTCTCACACGCAACTTCGTCAACTTCCCTCCGCCCAAGCCCGGCGAGCCCCTCTCCGGCAAGCGGATCGCGAAGCCGCACCAGTACTTCGCGGTCAACAAGGCAGTGGAAGAGGTCGTCAAGGCATCCCGCTCGACCGGGCAGGCCGGCGTCGTCTGGCACACGCAGGGCGCGGGCAAGTCGGAGGAGATGGTGGAGACGGCCGCGCTCGTCTCCCGCCACCCCGCCCTGAACAACCCCACCATCGTCGTCATCACCGACCGTAACGACCTCGATGACCAGCTCTACGACACCTTCCAGGACAGCAAGGCCCTTCTCGGGCAGGAGCCTATCCAGGTCAACACACGTGAAGAACTGCGTACCGAGCTGAAGAGCCGCAACGTCGGTGGGGTCGTCTTCACCACCCTCCAGAAGTTCGGCCTGAGCAGGGAGGAGAAGGAGGCCGGTAAGTCGCACCCACTCCTCTCCAAGCGTCAGAACATCCTGGTGATCGTCGACGAGGCGCACCGCTCGCACTACGACAGCCTCGACGGGTATGCCCGCCACCTGCGCGATGCCCTGCCGTGCGCCACCCTGCTCGCCTTCACCGGCACGCCGATCTCCAAGGCTGAGGCCGACACCCGTGCCGTCTTCGGCGAGTACATCGACATCTATGACCTGAAGCGGGCTGTCGACGACGGGGCCACGGTCCGCGTCTTCCACGAGCCGCGCGTCATCGAGGTCGATCTGCCTAAGGATGTCGACCCGAGCAAGCTCGACGAGCAGGCCAACAGTGTCACCGAAGGCATGGACGACGCCGAGCGTCGCCGTGCCATCGAGCAAGCCACGACGATGAACACCGTCTACGGTGCCCCCGATCGGATAGCCAAGCTCGCCGACGACCTGATCGCCCACTGGGAGGAGCGTCGGGAACTGGTTAAGCCGGACCTTGGCGGTCCCGGCAAGGCGATGGTCGTGTGTATGACGCGGGACATCTGCGTGGCGCTCTTCGACGCGCTTGCCGAGCGTCGGCAGGGATGGGTGGGCAAGGAAGCCGACCAGGGCGTCATGAAGATCGTCTTTCACAGTGACCCCTCCGACGAGAAGCACCTGCGCAAGCACGCCCTGCGGCCGTCCCAGCAGAAGGTCGTCCAGGCCCGCGCCAAGGACGCGGACGACGAGCTGGAACTGCTCATCGTCCATTCCATGCTGCTCACCGGCTACGACGCGCCGCCTATCCACACCCTGTACATGGACCGCCCCATGCAGGGCGCCAACCTGATGCAGGCCCTGGCTCGCGTCAACCGCCGCTTCCGGGGCAAGCAGGACGGCCTTCTCGTCGGCTACGCGCCGCTTACCGACAACCTCGCCAAAGCCATGCGCGAGTACTCGGACCAGGACCGCAAGGACCAGACGCTCGGCGCGGACATCGAGCGGGCGATCACCGAGGTCAAGAACGAGCTGTCGACTATCAAGGGGCTGCTGGCCAACTGCCATTGGAGGGAGTGGCTCGCCGATACCGGCCGCCCCGACTCCCGCAGGCGCGCGCTGCGCCTGACCGCCGACTTCCTGCGCGACCCGAAGAACCCGGGCAACAAGGTCGAGTCCGGAGCCAAGCCGCTCTCCATCCGCTTCAAGGACAGCGCCGCCCGTCTCGACCGTTTCTACCGCGTCTGTGCGATGAGCCGCGAGATCTCCGAGCGCTGCGAGGAACTGGACGACTGGCGCCGCGACATCGCCTTCTTCAGCGAGGTCCGGGCCTGGATGATCAAGCTCGACGCCGCCCAGCGCGAGGCGAGCGGAGAGCCGCTCAGCGCCGAGGTTCAGCGCTACCTCCAGGCGTTGGCTGCCTCGATCGTCGACGCCGACGAGATCACCGACCTGTACGCGGAGGCCGGGATCGGCCGGCTGGACATCACCCGCCTCAACGAGGCGCAGCTGCGCAAGCTGGAGAACTCCGAGACCCCGCACCTCGTCACCGAAGCACTGCGGCGCATGATTCAGCAGAAGATGCGCGAGGTGACCAAGCACAACATCGTCCGCAACGAGAGCTTTACCGACCGCCTGAACGACCTGATGAGGCGGTACATGCTCCAGCAGCTCACCAGCGCCCAGGTCATCGCCGAACTCGCCGCCCTGGCAAGGGAGGTCTCGGCGGAGGCGCGTCGTGGCGAGCTGTTCGACCCACCGCTCACTCATGCCGAGCTGGCCTTTTACGACGCGGTCGCCCACCGTGATATGGCCGAGGTGATGGAAGGCGGTCAGGGCACCCTCGCCGAGATCGCCCGGGCCCTTGTGAAGGACATCCGGAAGAACCTCTCCGTCGACTGGCTCTCCCGCGAGCCGGTACGCGCCAAGCTCCGTACCCGCATCCGCCGTGTACTGGCGATGTTCGACTACCCGCCGGAGGAAGAGCGCGAGGCGGTCGACCTCGTTCTCAAGCAGATGGAGATCGTGGCCGCCCTGTGGGCGCCTGCCGCGAAGTAGCCGTGAACGCGACGGGCGGACCAAGTGGGATGGTCCGCCTGTCGGACGAGGCGCGCTCGAAGCGGTCGCGCGCCGCACTGCCTGCTGCCGCCTGAGGCCGTGAACGAGGCTTTTGAGAAGCGGCTGCCCGCGGTCCTGCGCTCGCCGTGCCCCGAATGTGAGTCCGGTCGAGGACTGTTCCCGATGGATTCCCTGGTTGTGCGCTGGTGGTCGAGGCCACGTCGAGTGGTGGGCGGGACGGCATGGGCGGAAGGGCTCATGCGGCCGCAACTAGCTTCATAGCGTTGGCAGTTGCGATAACCCCGGTTATCGCTGAGATTGTGGGTTGTGGCACCTCTCTGTCTCTAACGTCTTTTCCGTCACACCGGGCCCGTGCGGAGCCGGAGGCCAAGCCCTCTCCCCTCACCGTGCTTCGCCCGGCCGACTCTTCATGGGAACGGACCACGGAAGGGCGGAGAGCGCCATGGCAGAACACCCCGAACAGAACCAGCCCCCGGAGCGCGTCGAGCAGAACGGGCAGGCCCCCGGCAGCGGTGGCTCCTCGACGCTCACCCGGCTGGCCGATCGCCTCGAAATGTCCACCCTCACCGACGCGACAAGGGAGATCCTTCGCGAGGCACTGGGCGGACCGGGAGCCGACTCGGGTGCCGTCGGCCCGCAGCCTGGCGCGCGGGTTTTCCTGGAATCCATCAGCGTCAGCGGTTTTCGGGGCATCGGCCGCGAGGCATGTCTGCCGCTGAACGCGAAGCCCGGTGTCACCCTCGTTGTGGGGCGCAACGGTACGGGCAAGTCGAGCTTTGCCGAGGGCGCCGAGATGGCGTTCACCGGTCGGACCGCCCGCCTCGACAAGCAGCGCGGCGAGGTGTGGCGTCGGCACTGGCGCAACCTGCACGACGGGGCCGAGCCGAAGGTCGAGGTCGGTCTCGCCATCGCGGGTGACACCCGGCCCTCCACGCTGACGTGCACCTGGCCGGGCGACGACGTAACGGATCCCGAGGTCGTGTTCAAGCGGCCGGGACACGGTCAGCGGCTCTTCAAGGATGTCGGCTGGGAGCGGGCGCTGAACGGCTACCGGCCATTCCTGTCGTACTCCGATCTTGACAAGGTCATCAGCGGTAAGCCCAGCGAGCTGTACGACTCGATCGCCACTATCCTCGGGCTCGGCGAGCTGACGGCCGCGGATGAGCGGCTCCAGGCCGTCGAGAAGGCGCTCAACTCGGCAGCGAAGATGGCCGATGCGGAACTGCCCGCACTTGTCGAGTCGCTGTCCGGACTGGACGATCCACGGGCGGAACGCGCGCTCGCGGCCGTCAGCGGGTCGGGGGCTCCCGATTTCGACGAGCTGGACACCCTCGTGGCCGGCCTGCCCGACGCGGACGACGACCGCCTCCGGGAGCTGCGCGCAACTGTCGAGCTGACGGGTCCCGACCTCTACGCGGTCGGCGCGGCCGTGGACCGGCTGCGTGAGGCCGTTGCCGTACTCGACGATGTACGAGCCTCTGGTGCCGAGGACGCCCACCAGCGCTCCGAGCTGCTGTCCAAGGCCCTGGATCACAGTCGTCGGCACCCGGATGAGGAGGCTTGCCCGGTGTGCGGTGCCGATCGGCCGCTTGACGAGGCCTGGGCCGAGCAGGCCGCCGAACAGGTGGCGGCCTTGCGGCAGGAGGCAGCTACCGCGCAGGAGGCCCGCACCGAGTTGCGGGACGCCGTGGACGCCCTCCGTTACCTCGTCACGCGGGTCCCCGCGTGGCTGCCCGCCCCGCTGGTCGTGCCGTGGGAGGAGTGGGCGGCCTGCTGGGCGATCGACGACGCTGAGCGGCTCGCCGCCCGCGCCGAGACTGCCGCACTCGTCCTTGCCGACGCCTGCGCGGCCCTGCGGGAGGAAGCTGCCCGGGAGCTGGAGAAGCTCGACGAGGAGTGGCGGCGCTGCGTTACCCGGCTCGCCGCTTGGCTCGACCGAGCTCAGAGTGCGCACGCAGGCGCGCCCCGACTGCGCCGGGTCAGGGCGGCCCGTAAGTGGCTCAAGGAGGCGTGTGCCGAGCTGCGTGAGGAACGGCTGCGGCCCTTTGAGGGGCACTCGCAGCGGATATGGGAGGAGCTGCGCCAGCAGAGCAACGTCGACCTGCGATCCGTACGCCTGACCGGGGCCGAGAAGGCCGCCGTACGCAAGCTCGTGATGGATGTGTCCGTGGACGGTACGGAGGCTGCAGCGCTGGGCGTCATGAGCCAGGGCGAGCTGCACTCCCTCGCGCTCTCGCTCTTCTTGCCGCGTGCCGCCGCACCGGACAGCCCCTTCGGGTTCGTCGTCATCGACGACCCCGTACAGTCCATGGATCCTGCGAAGGTCCACGGCCTTGCGAAGGTCCTGCACGAGCTCGGCGAGTCCCGCCAGGTAGTGGTCTTCACCCACGACACGCGGCTCCAGCGGGCCTTCACCAATCAGGAGCTCCCGGTGACGGTCCTGGAGGTGGAACGTGAGGCACGTTCGGCCGTGACCGTGCGCCGGGTGACCGATCCGGTCGACCAGGCGCTGGCCGATGCACGCGCCCTCGTCCGCACGCCGAACCTGGAACCGGTCGCCGTGACCCACGTACTGCCCGGCCTCTGCCGCTCCGTCCTGGAACGCGCCTTCTCCGAGGCCGCGTGGTTGCGCTTGCATCGGGCCGGACTGACCGAGCCCGAGGCGGAGAAGACCGTTGCGGCCGCCATCACGCTGAGGGACATCGCTGCCCTGGGGCTCTTCGGGGACCTGTCCAGGACGGGTGACGTCTACCGCGAGTTGCGCAGGCGCTGCGGCCCCGGGGCGGTGGACCTCGTCCGGAGGTGCCAGGAGGGCGCGCACCCGTCCGGCACCTCCATGCCGGACCCCCTCCAGTTCGTGAGGGACATCAAGGTCGTCGCACAGACCGTGCGCAAGCCGGAGGAGGTCGCCCAGTGAATGCGACGATCCGTCAATTGCTCGACACCGCCGACCTGCTCATCGAGGACAACGGTGGCCCTGCCACCACCGGCCCCGTCACGGGCGGGCCCGCCACCACGACAAGCCGGTGCCGCGGTGCCGCCTTCGCCCTCCGCGCCGCGCTGGAGAGCGCAGTCGCCGCCCGTCTCACCGCTTACGGCGCCCCCCGCCCGATTCGTGAGGGCTCCATGCGGGCCGCACTCCTCTGGCTTCGCGGCTGCGCCGAAGCGGAGACCGCCCGCCGGGCGAAGGCCGTATGGAGCCAGCTCTGCCTCGGCTGCCACTACCACCAGTACGAGACCGGGCCCACGGAAGACCAGGTGCGCACCTGGCGCACCGAAGTCATCGCGATCATCGCGCTCTTGGCCCACTGATCATGTCCCGGCCGATGCCAGACGCTGGCTTGGCCACAGGGCAGGCCGGGCCCTGATCCATTGCGGCGTGAAGTCCGCCGCCAGGAAGAGAAACACGAGAACGACACCACGAGGGCGGGCGGTTATCGCCGCCCTGCACAAGGAGCGGCACCATGGCAACTCGTACGTCCAAGCGAACGCTGTACCGGCTCAGGGGTGTGAATCCCACCGTCAACGCGATGTTCGATGCCCTGGACACGAATCAGCTTGAGCGGATCCACGCGGATTTTGATGTCCCCGAGAACCTCGGTGTACCTGCTGTCCTGGTCACTGGCAGCTTTGAGCAGCACGTCGCGAGCTGGTGCGACGAGATCTTCCGTACGACGGGCATCGAGGTGTCACGGCCGGTCAACCGCTCGGCCGGGCTGCTGATGCTCGCTGTCGACGGAGAGGTGTACGCCATCGGGTACGACCAGGGCTTCCGCCTGGTGCCCGACCGGCTGAAGGACCACCGCTTCGGGCTGAGCTTCGCGTCCCGCCGGGTGGATCCTGGACGAATCCGGGACCTGGTGTCGCACACCCCGGGCGCAGGACGCACCGACATCACCCTGGTCCCGGGCGGCGCCTCGGTGTGGAGCCTGAGCGTCGTGGAGCACGCCCGGATCGTGCGCCGCCTCGGCGGCCACCTGGACGACATCCCGCTCACCATCTCCCGGGACAACCCGGCGAAGCTCTCCAGCGCCGAGGGCGGTGCCGGCCTGTGCCTGCGGCTCGGTGTGGAGGGAGCCGACCTGATCGCCGACATCCGTGCGATCGCCCGTGTGCTGCGTGAGGAGAAGCCGAGCCCGGAGCTGGAGTTCGTCGAACACGTCGTACCCGTCGGCGATCCCACCCTTCTTACCCGCCTGGAGACTGTCCTTGATGTCCTCCTGGGTCAGGAGTCTGACGGGAGGATCAGCGTCGCCGTCCCCGCCGACCACTGGGACGACTACACCGCCGCTCGGGCGTTCAGGGCCAGGATCAACAGCGACGGGGCCGGCCAGTCAACCGACGACTTCGAACTCGACTACGTTCTCTGCCGGGCCCGCGTCCAGCGTGCCGGCAGACGGGTAGCCGCACTCCGGGAAGGCACCGTCACTCTCTACCGGCACAGCCGCGCCGACCGGGCCGACGAGATCTGGACGTCCAGCGCGCTCCGGTGGATCGAGGCGGAAGTGTTCCTCGACTCCCACCGGTTCTTCCTGATGGACGAGCACTGGTACGAGATCGACCAGGAGTATCTCAAGGCGATCCGCTCGCACACCGAGCGCCTGATCACCAACTCCCCGTCCGTCGACCTGCCCCCGTGGGTCCTCGGGGAGAAGGAACGCACCTACAACGAGTCCGTGCCGGACCAGCGGCCCGGGTACGTCTGCTTCGACCGAGACAACGTTCAGACCGCGCTGCACCGCGGGAATGGTGTAGAAATCTGCGATCTGCTGAGCCCGGACAACGTCCTGGTCATGGTGAAGCGCGCCAGGGGCTCCGACGCGCTGAGCCACCTCTTCAACCAGGCGCTCGTTGCCGTACAGACTCTGCGGAACTCCCCGGAGGGGAGGCAACTGTTCGCCGCGAAGGTGGCCGCGGCCCGGAAGGGGCGCGGCCTGCCGGACGACTTCCCGCCTTCGAAGGTCGTGTTCGCGATCCTGCTGAAGGATGGCACCGACCTCACCGCCGACACCCTGTTCCCGTTCTCGCAGGTCACCCTCGTACAGACGGCCAGGACGCTCGAAGCGTGGGGCGTTCAGGTTGAGGTCGTCGGCATCGCCTCCACTCCGTCGGCAGTCACCTCGACCGGGAACCGGCGGTTGGCGGCGTAGCCGCCGCTACTGCACACATCGACGTGACGCGCCTTCTGCAGCCGTGCCGTCACGCTGGGCGCTGGTGCGTCAGCTACCGTCCCGTACTTCGTGCACCGGATGTGCACTGAAGTGGCCCCGGGGCCGTATCTGCGCAGGTCCGCACACCTACCGCCAAAAGCACCAGCAGTCCCCGGCGTACAGGCCGACTCGTCCGCCATTACCTGGGACTTTGCCCCGGAAAGGGCCTCTGACCTGTGTCGGAGGCCCTTTCCGGCCTTTCGGGGCCTTGCCTGTTCAGGCGGGGGAAGGTCCCCGGAAAGTCCCCCTGCCAGACCAGAAAGTCCCCGAAAAGTCCCCGGGACGGGCTCCCTGACGAAACCTCTGAACTGGCGATTCGACGGATGGCGCCACGGCATTGTTCGCCTTTGGGCCGCACCTGCATTCGGCTGCGGATGCATGCCTGCCGAAACGATCAGCCCGCCGACGCGCCACGGGAACCCACGCACGAGCTCGTTGGTTAGGGCGAGATGTGGGTGTCGAACGGGTCGTCGAACGTGTCGGCCAGTTCTGCGTCGACGGCTATCGCGGGCAGCTGGGTAGTGCGGTAGTGCGGGCGTTGCAGGGCGAGTGCTTCCGGCTCCAGGAGTATTGATCACGAGCGTTGTTGACACTCGTGGGGTCCACCACGCCCTGCAGGCCAGCGATCACGGCCAGATCCTGAGCGGCCACCAGAGAGCGCACGGACCGGCCGGATCCGGCAGCCCGCACCCCGAAGAGCGCGGCGACAGGACCTGGAGCGGGTTTCGGTCGTGGCTGACTGTCGTCGACGTGATGATTCACCCGCGACTGCCCTATATACGAGGTGTCTGTAGCCTCTGCCGCCCCAAAGAATCTTGAGACAGGAAAGGCGCTGGCCACGGCCGCTATTCGCCTCAATTCCGTCTCTGTATACGAACCTTGGGGGCATGAGACCTCGCGATCTTGGATAGCGATGCGCTCAGACCGCGCGGCTCCCAAGGTCTGGAGCCTGTGCCGTCCTGGGCCGCCGCGCCGGGCATGATTCCCCATAACTGAAGGGATCCTCAATATCGTGCAACCGACCCAAGAGTTCGGCGACAACCCTGTCGAAGTACGCGAAACCGGGCACTACACGGAGGAATACGTCCCCAGCTTTGTCGAGAAATGGGACTCGCTCATAGATTGGGAGAAGAGGGCGGAGAGCGAAGGTAATTTCTTCATCGACCTGCTGCGCAAATGGGGGGTGAGGAGTGTGCTCGACGTCGCGGCAGGCACAGGATTCCACTCCGTACGGCTACTGGCTGCCGGATTTGAAACCGTAAGCGCGGACGGCAGCGCGGAGATGCTGGCGAGGGCCTTCGAAAACGGCACAAAGCAGGGAGGGCACATCCTGCGGGTCGTGCAGGCGGACTGGCGGTGGCTCAACAGAGACGTCCACGGGGAGTACGACGCCATCGTCTGCCTCGGCAACTCCTTCACGCATCTCTTCTCGGAGCGTGACCGGCGCAAGGCGCTGGCCGAGTTCTACGCGATGTTGAAGCACGACGGAATTCTCGTACTGGACCAGCGCAATTACGATGCGATCCTGGACGACGGGTACACGAGCAAGCACACGTACTACTACTGCGGTGAGGATGTCACCGTGGAGCCGGAGTATGTCGACGAGGGTCTGTGCCGTATGCGGTACAGCTTCCCGGACAACTCCACGTACCACCTCAATATGTTCCCGCTGCGACAGGACTACACCCGGCGGCTGATGTCCGACGTGGGTTTCCAGCGCGTCGAGACCTATGGCGACTTCCAGCACACCTACCGGGGTGAGCAGCCGGACTTCTTCGTGCATGTGGCGGAGAAGGAGTACCGGATGGAGGGCGAGGGGCAGTACGAGGGCGCGGTCAGCACCGCCCGCAGCTACTACAACTCGCCCGACGCCGACACCTTCTATGCCACGGTGTGGGGCGGCGAGGATATTCATATCGGCCTCTACGAAAGCCCCGTGGAGCCCATCGCGGGCGCCAGCCGGCGCACCGTCGAGCGGATGGCGTCGAAGCTGGAGCTGTCCCGGGATTCCGTGGTGCTCGATCTCGGTTCCGGGTTCGGTGGCTCGGCGCGGTACCTGGCTGAGACGTACGGCTGCCGGGTCCTCGCACTCAATCTCAGCGAGGTGGAGAACCAGCGCCACAAGGAGCTGAACTCGGCCCGCGCGCTCACCGACAGGATAGAGGTGGTGGACGGGTCCTTCGAGGACATCCCGTACCCGGACGACCAGGTCGATGTCATCTGGTCCCAGGATGCCTTCCTGCACAGCGGAAACCGCGTCCAGGTCCTTGAGGAGATCGCGCGGGTGCTGCGGCCCGGCGGCCATCTCATCTTCACCGACCCGATGGCGGCGGCGGACGGCAGCTCCACCGACGTGCTGCAGCCGATTCTCGACCGGATCCATCTGGACGACATGGGCTCGCCCGGCTTCTACACACGCGAGCTGAAGCGGCTCGGATTCACCGCCGTCGACGGTGGCTTCGAAGAGCATCGCGAGCAGTTGGTGAACCACTACACGAGGGTCCTTGAGGAGACCAAGCACCAAGAGGCCGAAGGGCTGGCCAGAAAGATCAGTCACGACTACCTCGCCCAGATGAAGAAGGGGCTCGGCCACTGGATCGACGGTGGCCGCGAGAAGCACCTCACCTGGGGAATCTTTCACTTCAGGCTCGACGCTCACGACTGAGCGACTTTCCACCGGCTACCAGGCCGTCGCTGATGCCGGGAACGGTGTCGGCGACGGGCCGCCGGCGAGGTCGCGCGGGGTGCGGCCGGCGGGCCACGAGGGGCTACGGGTCCGCTCGACTGCCGGTGATCCGCCCAAGCCGCCCAGCCATCGGCTGTATCGACTTCCGCCGACCGTCCAGCAGCAGACCCTGCAGACACACCCGCCCTTGGGCTCGGGCCTGGTGGCAGCGTCGCCAGGCGGACCAGCGGAGCCGGTCGGCCACGTCGTGCAAGGGCCGGGAGACAAGCGTCGTGAACAGGCGCTGGATTCCGTTGCAGTTGAGCGGGACAAGCCCCTCCGGGGCGGGATGGTGGGCGTGTTCGTCGGCGCGGACGACGGCGAGGAAGGCGTGGGCGGGCATGGCCAGGGCGTCCGCGCGGAACTTCCCCGCACCGGTGGTCACTTCTGCGGCCGTCGGCATCCCACCTGGCCCGGCCGAGCAGGTGCTGCATGCCGTCCGGATCCGCATCCCTGGCCCACTCGGCGATGCTCCAGCAGTTCCTGCGTGGCAGGTCGGTCGGCCAGCGGACCGAGCACCAAGTCCTCACCCGGCGCCGGGGTTGGACCCGGGCGAAGCGGCCCGCTGTCCGGCTCATCAGGATCTCGAACGCCGCCTGCCGGCGGGCAGGGCCTACGCTGTGATCCGCGGCCACCGCATGATCTACAGTCTTCACCCACCGATGATCGACGATGGCCGCACCCGTTTTTCTACCGGGTTGGAGTGGTAATCGCAGTGTCGAAACCGTCTGAGTTCCGTGGCTTCAATGTGGTGTGGCGGGGCTACAACCGCCAGCAGGTCGACCGCTACCTTGAGGCCCTGTCGGAAGCCGACACGCCGGTCGGTCCGCCTCCGTTCCAGATCGTGGGGCGGGGCTATGACCGTCAGCAGGTTGACGCACGCATCAGGGACCTCCTGGCGGACAAAGGCATCAGCGGCTGACGCAGCCATACGAGTCAGCTCCGGTCCCGCGCGCAAGTCACCGGAAGAGTCTGCTCGTTCCCGCCGTGCCGGATACGCCGGAAGCCGAGACGCCACGCAGCGTCCACGGCAGAGAAGTGAGCGCCGACCTCGAGGCCCGGCGTCCGATCGGCCCTGAAGAGAGCCGGCGGGACCGAAGATGGCCGCAGGCGACACAGGGCGATGTGGGGTGCGCTTCCGTCAGCGTTGTGGCGTTCGGCGCAGCTCATCGCGGCGGCGGTGCGTCGCCCGCCGGGTGCGATGACGGGGCCACGGACCACGGGAGGTTCTCACAGCTTCGCGGAGGCAGTGGTGTGCGCCCTCGCGGGCCCGCGCCTGGGCTTTGGTCTTCGGGTTCGCGGGGCCTTCACCGTGTGCACGAGCGGCGGGACCTCGGTGCCGCCGCGTGAGGGCGACTGTCCGCGCACCGGGACGAGGCCACGGATGTCGAATTCCCGCTGCTCATCGGGCACCATCAGAGGCCGGCCACGGCGATCAGCACCCTCGCCTTGAGCCCGATCCGATACGTGGAGGCAGGAATGGCTGAGTCCCCGCGCGATGCTGCGCGGTCCGGGCCGTTGCCCAGCGGCCGACACCACCTCAGCCGTGAACAGGTGGTGGCGTCACAGCGGTTGCGCATGCTGACCGCCACCGCCGAGGCGATGAAGGACAAGGGGTACGCGGGGACCGCGGTCGCCGAGATCATCCGGCGCGCCGGGGTGTCGCGGGAGACGTTCTACCAGCAGTTCCGTTCCAAGGAGGACTGCTTCATCCAGGCCCTGGACGCCGCCACGAAGCAGCTGGCGGGCCTGCTGGAGGCCGCCCGGCAGCCGGCGGCCGAGTCCCCGGAGGCATCCCGGTCGGCGCCCCCGGAGGAAACCTTCCGCCGGCTGCTGCGTCTCTATCTGCTGACCCTCACCGAACAGTCCGCCTTTGCCCGGCTGTTCCTCGTCGAGGTGTACGCCGCCGGGCCCGAGGCGATGGCCATCCGCATGGAGTGGCAGCGGTGGTTCGCGGACGCCATCGCCGAGATCTTCCACGTGGGGGACGGGGACGGGGACGAGGGCGGGGACGAGGGCGGTGCGGACGAGCGGAGCTTCGGCTGCGAGGCCCTGGTCGCGGCCGCCGCGCATCTGGTGACGGCGCACCTGGTCGCGGACGACCTGCCGGGCCTGCGCGGGCTGGAGGATCCGCTCGTCCGCCTCGCGGTACGGCTCCTGGGCTGAGCGGTTAGCCGGCCACGGGGAGCCAGGGGAAGTGCGCCAGTTGGCCCCGTAGGCCGGCGGGCAGCAGCGGCGTGACCATCGTGCGGTAGCCGGCCACCTGATGCCGGGCCTTGGTTCGGTCGCCGTTGAACAGTGCGTTGGGCGTCTTGCTCGGGATCGGCAGCCCGGGTCCGCAGAGCGGGATCTTCGGCGTCTGACGGTTGAGCTGGTCGCCGCCTCCCGTGACGGCGTGCGGGTCGATGTCGTAGGCGTGGTCGCCGGTGAAGTAGCCGACCACGCCGTTGGCGAAGCACACCAGGTTCGTGATCAGGTTCTCGGAGTGGCAGATGCCGTCGTTGGTGTTGCAGATCTCTTTGACCGTCAGGTCGCCGAAACCGCGCGGCCCCTTCATGGTCATGCCCGGCAGGATCGTCGGCAGGTTCGTTTCGATGCCGCCCGGGCCGCCGTCCACGCCGGGCCGCCGGGGATCGCCGTAGAGCACGCCGTTGATCTGGTCGTGCGGGACGGCGTCGCTTCCGGAGAGGGCGGCCAGCTCATCGCCGGCGACGATCGCGCCCTGCGAGTAGCCGGCGATGGTCACATGACCGGCGGAGCACTCGCCGTGGAAGCTCTTCACCGCGGCGTCCAGCTTGGCGATGCCCTCGGCCACGGAGTCGTCCAGCGTCATGGTGTCGCCGGGGTAGGGGGCGATGGATGCCGAGTAGTGGATCTTTGTGAACGACACGCCTTCGGGGAGCGAGGCGTTGCTGCGGTCGTAGACCGTGGCGTCGCCATCGAGGTGACCCCCGACCTCGAAGATCATCGTGTTCGGGCAGTCGGCCCGGCTCTGTGCCTGTGGGGAAGCGGCGACGGCTTGCGGTGCGCTCAGCCCCAGTACGGGCAGCGCGACAAGTATCGCGAGTAACGATCGTGTCCTTCGCATGTGCACCTCGTCTCGAATCGGCTTGGGAGGAATGGGAGTTCCGGCCCAGTGCGACGCCAAAGGTAGCGCCCGGAGAGGTTCTGCGAACAGAGGTGTTCGTGAAAGTGCGGTGTGCATGGTGGCGAGGAAGCATCGAAGCGGCGGGCGCGGAGGGCGTTTTGTCGGCGGGCCTTGTGGATGGCCGGCCCTGGGCGCATTGCTGCTTGGTGCGGCGTTGAATGTGCTGGACTCGACGACCGTGCAGGTGGCCGCGCCGGTCATCCATGCGGATCTGGGCGGGGCCGTGTCCGACACCCAATGATTCGGTACGGCCTACACGCTCCCGTTCGCGGTATTGCTTCTCCGGTCCGCCCGACCAGGCCCCTGAGCGGGCGCGGCGCGAAGGGCAGGGGGCCGAGGGCGGTCGCCGTGTTCGGAAAACCGTTCGGTTGGCGGCGGCGGTCGCTGTTACCTTGCAGGTGTGGCGAAACTCAACCAGATCATTGCCGTGGAGAAGGGCATCAAGTCCAAATCCCACCAGGACCTGACGACTGCTCATCATGGGCTGCAGAAGCCGGCGCTGCTGGCCGGGATCTCCCGTACGTATCAGCCCAAGGATGAAGAGGGCGAGCAACTGCCGCCCGAGGCAACGCGGGTGCAGGTGCAGGCCGAGGATGTGCTCAGGGAGACGGCCGGCACGCTGACGCGGCTGTTTGATGTGACCGCCACCAAGGACTGGGCGAACTGTACGGCGCGGGCCGATGTGAAGGTGGAGGGGCGGACACTGCTCAGCCAGGTGCCCGTGTCGTATCTGCTGTTCCTCGAGAAGCAACTCACCGATGTGAACACGTTCATACGGAAGCTCCCGGTGCTCGACGCATCCGAGTCCTGGGCGCAGGACCCCTCGACGGATGCCTGGAAGACCGAGCCGGTCAGGACCGTGCGGACGAAGAAGGTGCCCCGTAACCATGTGAAGGCGGAGGCCACCGACAAGCACCCGGCGCAGGTCGATGTGTATTACGAGGACGTTCCGGTCGGCTACTGGACGACCGTGAAGTTCTCCGGCGCCTTGCCCGCGCGCCGGGTGAACGAGCTGCTGGACAGGCTGGAGAAGTTGCAGCAGGCGGTGAAATTCGCCCGTGAAGAGGCGAACGGGATCGAGGTCACCGATGAGCGGGTGGGGGAGGTCGTTTTCGGCTTCCTGTTCGGGTAGCGTCTACAACTCCCCGGGCGCCTCAGGGCGGCCGGGGTGCGCGAGGAGCGCAAGCTGAAACTGAAGCTTGTCGTGACGAACGCGGTTTCCAGTGGAGGTTCAAGTCCTTCCCGCGGCACTTACGGGCCGCGGTAGCCCAACTCGGCAGAGGCGGACCGCTATCAATCTCAGACTCTTGCTCCAGTCTCAGTATTCGCCACCGATCGCCGGATCGACCGGGCCGGGCCCGGGTCGTCGGATGCCGGTTCAAGTCCGGCCCGTGCAGCTTTTTCGATGCGCGGTAGTTCAAAGGCAGAACACGACGACATGATGACTGACCCGCGCTCTTCACCGTGCCGGCGTGCGCAATGGGGTGGCATCACAGGGCTCGGGGGCAGGCTACGCCCCCGGGCCCGCTCCTTTGTTCCGGTCTCCGGGGCGCCGCCCGCGCCGAACAGAAGGTTGTGGTGCCGGGCTCTCCCCTGTGGAGCCCGGCACCACCGCTGAGAGGGACGGCCGCTGGAGGCCGTCGACCGGGCGCGGGTGACGTGTGCGAGGTCAGCGTGCCATGGCGGGCCACGACATGAAGGCGCTCCTTGACTCATGAACTTACTCGTGCTCGGGTCCGGTGCGAGACCGGTGCGAGAGGTCCCACGCGAAGGTGGGCGCCCGTCGCACGGTGCCACCGTCCCGGCGAGGATCCTTCAACCAAACCGTCGTTGTCAACAATCGTTTAATCCATGAGCGTTGACGGCGTTATCCCGGTGCACCAACAGGCGACGCCGACACAATTGTGGTGACGCTCATGGCGTACGGTGCTTGCGACCGTTAATCTCAGAGCGGCGGCGAGTGCGGCCGCCCCGCCTGTCCTACCGACCAGGAGACCACCCATCGCCATGGATGCCTCGGACGCGCACCCGGCGGATGCTCTCCAGGCCGTCGTCGCATCGATCGACGAGCTTCTCCGGGACCTGGACCTCGGACGTGACGTCATCGATATGGACCACATCTCGCACCGGACGGGCATCGCGGTCCCCCGCGTACAAGCGTTGCTCGACCACCAGGGCAACGCGTCCGAGAACGTGCAGGACTCCTTCCAGGAGCGCCTCGTCTTCCTGCGGGAGACCCGCCGCAAGCCCGACGGGAAGAGGTACACCCTCGACGAGATCGGCGCGGGGGCCGGTATCTCCCACGGCCAGGTCGGCTATCTCCTGAACGGAAAGCGGAAGAGTCCCGGGCTGGACGTCACCCGGAAGCTGGAGAAGTTCTTCCAGGTGGAGCCCGGCTTCTTCACCGCCACCGAGCGTCAGGCGCTCTACCGGGCGCTGCAGTCGACTCACGAGCAACTGACCCATCTTGCGCTGCTCAAAGGCAAGGGCATCAACCGGCTGGCGATGCGCAGCGGCACCAGCGGCGACAGCAGGATCGACCGGGAACTCCGGGACGCGCTTTCCGAGGCTCTGAGCCGGCCGGAGCGCGAGGATCCCGAAGTACGGGAGCTCACGGACAGAATGCGCTCCCTGCCGTCCAAGAGCAGAATGCGGGTCTTCCCTCTGATCCAGGGGCTACTGGGCCTGGCTCGGCCCGAGCACGAAGACCGTCCGCCCCCCGGACGTCGCGGCAACTGAACGGGCCGGAAGGCTTCTGATTGCCCGGTCTCCGATAGTGGTCAGGTGGTCCCGGGGGCTCACCTCCGGACAACCCGACCACTCAACCCCTGACTTCGACCTGTTTCGCCGCCGGGGCAGGCATCGTGGCCCGTTCCGTTGGCGAGAGTCGTCCTGCCTCAGGACTCAGTCCTTGCCGCCCGGTCCTTGCCGCCCACTCCCGGCGAGGTGCCTCCCGCTGCCGGCCTCGCGCCACCTCCGCGACGCGCTGCCACGTACTCCCGGGCAAGAATCCGGAGAGCTGCACCCACACTTGGCCGAGCGGACCCGTCGAGCAGCGCAGTTCCCTTCCGTGCCGCTGCTCGCAGCGTGAGGCCCTGGATGGCGGCAAGGGCGCGGACGAACGGGCGGCTGCGAGCGGGCACCAGATCCACGAGCCCGTACGACGCTGCCAGCCCGGAACGGACCTGCTGGGCCTGGTCACGGATCAGTGCCCGGAACCCGTCGGGGGTGCCGCCCTTGTTGATCAAGTCGGTGCGCGTCAGGCCATGTCGGGCGAGGAGCTCTTCCGGGATTCCGAGGCGTCCGCCGGTCAGGTCTTCGGCGACATCGTTCAGGAAGTCGAGACGCTGGCTCGCCTCGATGAAGGTCCGGCAGCCGGCAACGTACTGCTCCGCGGGCGCTCCGCCGAGCAGGCAGGCGATGAGCATGAAGGCAGGCAGCGAATAGCCGTCGACATAGTGCTGGAAGTCGCTCTCCGCGGCAAAGCCTTCAGTCTGCACCTCCAAGGGCGCGCCGGCGAGGAAGTCTTCGACGTACCGGCGGAGTTGAGGCTGCCTGGTGATGGTGTCAAGAAGCGTCCGCACCACGGGCTGGTCGGCTTCGCCGCTCTCCAGGGCGGTGTGCACCTGGCGCTCCCAGTCGGTGAGCGCGGCGATACGCGCATCGACCGGTCCTTGGTCGATGAGGTTGTCGCTGTGGTGCATGAACGCGGTCGCGGCGATGATGTCGGGCACGAGCGGTGCGGGGAGCAGCAGGCGCACGGCTGTGTACTCGGGGCGGGCGTACCGTGCCACCAGCCGACGCTGTTCGCTGTAGTCGCGACGCAGTGCGGGGTCCGTGATCTCTGCCTGGTCGAGAGCCTTCGGCCATGTGGCCATCGTGATGCTCCCCTCCTTCCGGACGGTCCAGCCTTACCTTAGGTGATCGCGGCCGAGGGGCCTGATCCGTCCCGGCATCGCGGCACCGGACCGCGCGGTGCACCGGCCTCCGGGCGTCACGGCAAGGCGCCCAGGGCCTGCAGGGAGTTGGCAAGGCGCCCGGTCCTGAACGGAAGGCCGGCTTCCGGCCGGGACGCCACGCGCCGGAGGGCCGGTGCGGTGCGGGGCTTCAGCGCGTGGACAGCACCCGTGCCGCTCGGGCCAGCACACGAGGACGGGTCAGCGTTTTCGGATGCCGGCGCATGTGCACTACGTCCATGAATGCCTGGTTGACGCGGGTGTCGATGACGGAAGCCTCCATGATCTTGTCACCGGCCCAGCGGGCGAGCCGGTAGCCACGGGGGTACGGACCCTTCACATGCGGCTGGGCGAGGTCTGCGGTCGCCGACACCTGCCAGGCCGCATCGACCACCACACCGGCCCGGCGGAAGTACTCCCAGGCCGGATCGTGCGGAGAAGACCCGGCGCGCAGATATCCGGACAGGCACGAGGCTTGCAGGGCCGCAAGTGTCAGGCCCTGTCCGTAGATCGGGTTCACCGAGGCGACGGAGTCTCCCACCGCCACCAGACCCCCCGGGAACCGGCTCAGCCGGGTGAAGTCGCGTCGTCGGCTCTCCCGGAAGTGGAAGGTCCGGACGTCGCCCTCAAAGGCGCAGTGGTCCGCGATCTCGCGCAACGGGCCGACGCAGCGCCGCATTCGGGCCAGGAACTCGCCCGGATCGCGCCCCGGGCGGTGGCCGGTGTAGCCGGCCAGTACCACCATCCAGCGGTTGCCCTCGACCGCGACCATCGCCCCGGGTTCGCTGAGCGTGGGCTGATATCCACTGGCAGGCCCTGGAGACGCGTGCGCGATGACCGTATCGGGGAGTTCGTCACCGCGCCGGAAGACGGCGGTGGCGTAGCCGAGGTCGATCCTCATCCGGTCCAGCGGAGCAGGGTCCCACCCGCTGCGGAGCAGCCATGTGCCGAGGCGGCTGGACCGCCCCATGGCGTCGACCACCAGGTCCGCATCCAGTGCGGTCTCGTGGCCGGCAGCGGCCGAGGTTTCCTCAGCGGCCGCGTAACGCACGCCGCGGACCCGGCCGGCGCGGAAGAGGAGGTCACGGGCCTGCCCCTGCAGGACGTGGACATTCGGCAGGGCCGCCACCCGCCGGCGGACGCGGCCTTCGATGAACGGCCGCGTTGCGCCCAGCATCCGGATGTCAGGAACGGGAGCCTTGAGCACTCCGTCCACGTAGAACTGCACCTCGGGGCCGGTTCCCAAGCGGGCCCCGCCGGCGACGAGTTCGCCGGTGATGCCAGGGAACCAGCGCTCGAGTTGGGTGTGCCCCATGGACAGCAGTGCATGCAGTTGTTGTCGCTGCGGAGCGCCGCGGCCCGTGCCGTCTTCCCCCATGTCATCCGCTTCGAGAAGGACGACCTCGTCGGCATGGTCGCTCAGAACGCGCGCGGCGTACAGCCCCGCAATGCTCCCGCCCAGGACAACAGCGCGTCTCACAAGAACCCCCATATGACTCGATGACTCCCCGCGCTCAAGGGCGCTGGGCCTGGTCCAGGCACCAACGCCGGCACGGGGCGGGCCAATTCTGCCGTAGCCGTCCGGCGGGAACGGCGGCATCGGGTTCCCTCGGCACGCCGAACTCCCGTCGGCTACTGCCGCTCGGACACCTCGGTCCGGGAGCGCTGTTCCTGCACGCCCTGCAGTGCCGTGGTGACCAGTGAGGCGGTGAGGGCCTGGGCGACGCGCAGCAGCCGTTGGCGTTCGCCGGAGGCCGGAGTGTCCTCGCCCGGCAAGGCCACCTGCGGGCCCGCGGGCGCCTGAGGATGACCGGAACCTCCCTGCAGCGCCGCTTCCCGCCGAGCGGCCTGCAGGCGCTGTGCCGCGTCCCGCAGGGCAGCGGCGGTGGCGGCCGCCTGTAGTTCCTGATCCGGGAGGCGGCGGGCGTCACCGGTGCCTTGGGACATCTCGTGCTCGTGCACGGCGTGGACGGCGGCTGCGGGCAGCGGCGACAGCCAGGGCCGCAGCGCTCGCATCCCGTCAAGAATCTCGATCACCCGGCGATGCAGATTGAATCCCACGTTCCATGCCAGGCGATGGCTCCGTGCGCTGTCCACGCTGAACGCGAGGTCCTCATCGACTCCTTCGACGACGAGATCCCACAAGGGCTGCAGGGCTTTGATGTCACGACGTTCGCGCAGCCATGCGCCCACCGCGGCTCCGGAGAGGCCGTAGCTGGTGATCAGGGCGCCGATCGAGCCGAAGGTGGAGCCGAGTACCCCCACGGCGTCCAGGGTGTGGTTGCCCAGGACGGCCAGGACGATGGCCGGGACCGAGCACACCACATAGCCGAAGACGAACAGCATGGCGGTGCCGAAGGAGCGCAGCGCACGCTGGAATCGGGGGTCCGCCAGCTTCAACTTGCGGCACTGCCGGTAGGTGCTCAGGGTTCCGCAGGTCAGAGTGACGAGGAAGACCCCCAGGAACACCTGGATCAGCGGGTCACCCGCGAAGTTCGTATTGAATTCGAGGGGCTCCGCCGGCCCTGACAGGTCGGCGGAACAGAACGTCACGACCATGACGGCCGGGGCCGCCAGATACGCCGCGGTCCATCCCGTGACCCTGCGGCGCAGCACCGCCGGGCTCTGCCGCAGCCGGGGATCCCACAGCATCGTGAGCAGGTGGAGAAGGGAGAAGCAGCTCAGGATGCCGATGTATACGGGAAGGGTGGCGAAGCTGGGGCTGCCGGTGAGTTCCCCCAGCATCCGGTACCCCGCCGGAGCGGCCATCGCGAACACCAGGCCGGACGCCACGAAGTTCACAGTGATCAAGGACAGTGTGGGGGTGGGATCGCGCAGAAGTGCCAGGCACTTCCAGCCGGCAATCACGAAGTCGATGACCGCAATGGCCAGGTAGACGAAGTTGGAGGTGTTCTCAGACACCAGTCCTCCGGTGGGAGAGAGCCGATGAGAGAAACCCGTTGATGCTCTGGTCGCGTCGCAGTTCGAGGTGGCGTTGAAGCATCACGGTGGCGAACGCCTCCGCCCGCCGCTCATGAGCGCTGTCGTAGTGCGACCGGTTGAGAATCTGCAGCACCGGCCCCGCGTTGAGCCCGGGCAGGAGCTGCCGCACGGTTTCCTCGGTCATGGGCTGGTCGGAGGAGTCGCCGTCGGTCGGGTGCTCCTCCCACAGATGGAACAGCTCGTGGAGGCTGGCGTGCAGGCGGGTCAGCTCGTTCGCAGTGGAATCCACCACGATGAAGTCACGGTCCTTGCCCCGGGCGCAGAAACCGGACACCTGTTGAGGAAGCGGCACCTCGGTGATCGTGATCGGCTTGTTGCGCCGCACGGCCACCGCGTCGACGAGGCCCTGCATGTCCCGTACGCCGGAGAGCCCCAGATCGTGATGCACGAGACGGGTGACGGACCAGGTGGCGAAGAGGACCGCCAACTGCTCTCGGAGCGAGGTCCACGGGGAGCTGGGAGCCCGGCGACGAGTGGGCTGCGGCAGCTCTGCTTGCTGCGATGAACCATTACGGCGGAGCCACCACATGAACGGATACTCCTACGGCTGTTGCTGCGCGTGGGGCGAGGGAAAAACGGTACGGGGCACGGAACGGACTCGAACTCGGCGGGTGTCGGGTTGTCGGGGCGTCATGGCGCGGCCGGCCTTCCCGGCCGGCGGTGCCGTCGGCGTGCCGCCGCTCCGGCGACCAGGGCCGGTGACGAGAACTGGGCGCGCCACGGCCCCTCCTCTGATCGGGCGTCGTGCGGGTGCGTACCCACTGGGCCGGAGTGACTGTAAGGCTACAGAGGGACACCGTGCGGGAAGTTTCTCGCGGGACGGGAGAGAGGAAGCCCCTCGCAGGCCACATGATGCTGGCTCGTACACGGCTCATCCTCCCCACCGGGGGCTTTGAAGGCGTCCGTTGCCTGCCGAAACGCCCGGATCACCCCGCAATCCGCTGCATGTCAATCGCATTTCGCCTCGCGAGAGTGTAGTGCAGCCCTCGCGTTCCTTCGTGATCCAAAACTTACCCGGCGCTCCTGGGCCGGCTTGCCGGAGCTGGTGCCTCTGCGGCCCGTCCTGGCAGGTCACAGCCGCTTCTGCGCCGGCAGGAACTGGTCACAGGGGTGCCTCGGGAGAGCGGCGCACCGGCCGGCCCCGTCCGCCGTCCCCGCCGTTCCCGCTCCCTGCCGTTCCCGCTGCCCGCCGTCACGCCGTGGCGCCTCCACCGATACCCGCGGACAATGGAAGGAGGGAACCGCGGCCGGCCGTCGGTGGGGGCGGGCAGGGTCGCGGCAGTGCTTCGGGGGTTCGCTCCGAGGGCGGTGTGATGCTCGTCGACTGGGATGCACCGATCACGATGGACGACGGGGTGCAGCTCCGCGCCGATGTGTTCCTGCCCGACGACGGCCGGACCCATCCCGTGATCATGAGTCATGGTCCGTACGCCAAGGGGCTTGCCTTCCAAGAGGGGTTCGCGCCCATGTGGCGCACCCTGGAGGCCGAACACCCGGATGCGGTCGCCGGGTCCTCGAACCGGTACCAGAACTGGGAGACGGTCGATCCGGAGAAGTGGGTGCCCGACGGTTACGTGGTGATCCGGGTGGATTCGCGTGGCGCCGGGCGGTCGCCGGGCTACCTCGACATCTTTTCGCCGCGGGAGACGCAGGATTACTACGACTGCATCGAGTGGGCGGGCGTCCAGCCCTGGAGCAACGGCAAAGTGGGGCTGCTCGGCATCTCCTACTACGCGGTCAACCAGTGGCAGGTCGCGGCGCTGCGGCCGCCGCACCTCGCCGCCATTTGCCCCTGGGAGGGGGCCACCGACTTCTACCGTGAACTCACCCATCACGGCGGGATCCTGCACGTCTTCCTGCAGCAGTGGTATCCGGTCCAGGTCGCGTCGGTGCAGCACGGCGCGCCCGACAGCCCGTGGCACCGGATCACGGGCGTTCCGGTCACCGGCCCCGGGGTCCTGAGCGACGAGGAGCGGGCCAAGAACGCCGCCGACACGGTCGCCGCGCTGCACGACCATGCGCTGCTCGACGCGTACTACCGGGAGCGGAGCGCGGACCTGCCGCGGATCACCGTCCCCGTGCTGTCCGCGGTCAACTGGGCGCACCACCTGCACACCCGGGGCGGGTTCGAGGGCTATGCGGGCGTCGCGAGCGAGCGGAAGTGGCTGGAAGTGCATGGGCTGCAGCACTGGGTGGAGTTCTACACGGACTACGGGGTCGGCCTGCAGAAGCGCTTCTTCGGGCACTTCCTCCAGGGGCGGGACACCGGCTGGGAGGACCAGCCGCCGGTCCTGCTCAATGTGCGGCGGGCCGACGGCAGCTTTGAGCAACGACCGGAGGAGGAGTGGCCGTTGGCGCGGACGGAGTGGACGCGGTTCCACCTGGACCTGGACCACCGGGCTCTGGCGCCGGCGCCGGACCCCGCCGAGCGGAGCGCCGAGTTCGATGCGCCGGGGGACGGTCTGACGTTCTGGACCGAGCCGCTGACGGAGGATCTGGAGCTGACCGGGCCCGCGTCGGCATCGCTGCGGGTGGCCTCGTCGACGACGGACGCCGATCTCTTCCTCACCCTCCGGGTGCAGGACCCCGGGGGCCGTGATGTCACCTTCACCAGCGCGATGGATCCGCACGGGGCGATCGGACTGGGCTGGCTGCGGGCCTCGCTCCGCAAGCTCGACCCCGCGCGCAGCGAGCCGTACCGGCCCTGGCACACCTTCGACGAGCGACAGCCGCTCACCCCCGGCGAACCGGTCGATCTGCGGATCGAGATCTGGCCGACGTCGGTGATCATCCCGGCCGGCTACCGCCTCGGCGTATCGGTGCAGGGCCGGGACTTCGAGTTTCCGGGCGCGGGGCCGTGGCCGTCGGCGTTCGGGGTGGCGATGCGGGGCAACGCCACCTTCGTCCACACCGATGCCGAGGACCGGGGTTCGGACGTCTATGCGGGCCGCACGACGCTGGTCAGCGGCGGGCGGCATCCGTCGTTTCTGCTGCTGCCGGTCGTTCCTGAGGGGGCGGGGGAGGCAGGGGCCGGGTGAGGGGCCGCACGGAGTCCGTCCGTACGGCCCCCGGGGAGCGGGGTCAGGAGGTCAGGACGACTGGGCCGTGGTGTAGAGGTTCTTGGCGTCGTCGCCGAAGTACGGGCCGAACATGGTGTCGGGCAGGAACTGGTAGCCGAAGCTGTTCACCGAGGTCTGCAGGCCGGTGCCGGTCTTTTCGTCGAACGAGGTGAACCAGGGGCCGCCGCTGGAACCGCCGGTCATGTTGCAGGACAGACCGTGGTCGGTGGAGAACAGCGGGTCCTTGAAGGTGGTGCCGCTGCAGTAGATGAGCTTGCTGCCGTCGTATGGGGCGGCCGCGGGGAAGCCGAAGGCGTACATCGCCTTGCTGTAGCCGGAGTTGAAGGACAGGCCCTGGCCGCCGACGGCATCGGTGAGCTTCTTGCCGTCGAGCGGGGCGACGACCGCGGCACCGACGTCGTAGTTGATGTCCTCACTCGCCGTCCACTGAGGGGTGGAGAGCGTCTTGGCCGCCGGCCACTTGCCGTACGGGGCCTCGCCGTCGTGATAGCCGGGGACGAAGACCCAGTTGGTGTGCCAGGCGCCGCCCAGCTTCACACAGTGCCCCGCGGTGAGCACGGTGCTCTTGTTGCTGCTGGTCACCGCGTCGCCGGAGCAGGAGGCGGTGCGGCCCTGATAGGTGAAGAACACCCGGCCGGTGGTCTTGGTGACCGCGCCGCCGCCGGTCCAGGGCCCGCCGGCCTGGGGGAGGGTTCCGGGGAGCAGCGAGGCGGGTGAGGCCACCTTCGGGAGCGTGGGGGAGACCTTGAGCGGGGCGCTGCGCGGGACCGCGGTCGCGGGGGAGTGCTGCGCGGGTGCGGCGAGATCCAGGGGAACGGCGGCGCGCATCCGGTCCGCGGTCCAGAAGGAGCCGGGGGTGGTCTGCGGGGTGGGGGAGCGGTGGGAGTTCTGCGGGGCGGCGGCGGCCGAGCCGGTGGGGAGCAGCAGGGCGAGGAGCGTACCGGCGGCCGTCAGGGTGCCGAGGGCGGCCCGGGACCTGCGCGCGGGGTGCGGCGCCGGTATGCCGTGAACTGCCGGTATGCCACGAACGGTTCGTCTCACGCGTAACTCCTTCTGCGGGTGCCGCACGCGACAGGGCGCGTGCGGACGCGGGGGAACGGGGCCGCGCGAGGGCGGCCCCGGCAGATGAGTGGTGCGGATCCGAGGTAAGGGTGCCACCGGAAGCGACCGGACGGCAGGGGTCGTACGGGGATTCGGCGCCCCGGGCCGGTGCGGTGGCGCAACCTCGCCCGGCGAGCGCCGCAATCCGGCCCGGCAGCCGGTTCCCTCCGCCCGGCAGCGGCCTCAACCGCGCCCGATATAGGGCATGTTGGTCGCCATCACCGTCGCGAACTGCACATTGGCCGCCAGGGGCAGCGCCGCCATGTGCACCACCGTGCGGGCCACATCCGCGGCGTCCATCACCGGCTCGACCGTCAGCTCGCCGTTCGCCTGCAGAATGCCGGTCTGCATCCGGCCGGTCATCTCGGTCGCCGCATTGCCGATGTCGATCTGGCCGCAGGCGATGCCGTACGGACGGCCGTCCAGCGAGAGCGACTTGGTCAGTCCGGTCATCGCGTGCTTGGTGGCGGTGTACGCGACGGAGTGCGGGCGCGGGGTGTGCGCGGAGACCGAGCCGTTGTTGATGATGCGTCCGCCCTGCGGCTCCTGGCTCTTCATGGCGCGGAACGCGGCCTGGGCGCAGAGGAAGGAGCCGGTGAGATTGACGTCGACGACCGCGCGCCAGTCGTCGTAGGCCAGCTCCTCCAGCGGCGCCGCCCGGCCGAACGTGCCCGCGTTGTTGAAGAGCAGATCGACCCGGCCGAAGCGTTCGCGGACGGTGGCGAAGAGGGCGTCGACCTCGTCGGGGCGGGTGACATCGGTCGGCACCGTCATGATCGCGGGGCCGTCGGCGCCCAGCGGGCCCGCCAGGCGGGAGGTCTCGGCCAGCGCCTCCGCGCGCCGCCCGGCCAGTACCACCGTCCAGTGGGCGGCGACCAGCGCATGGGCCACCGCCCGCCCGATGCCGGAGCCGGCGCCGGTGACCACGGCGACCTTCCGGGGCGCCGCTGCGCCCTGCCGTACCTCCTGCGGCGCCGGTGCCGTCTGTGTGCTCTGCCCGCCCCGTGAGGTGGGGGCCGGCAGCGTGGGCCGGTCCGCGGTCGCCGTGCCGCCCACCTGCCCGGCCCGTGCCATCGGCGTCGTCGTCCGCGCGGCCGGTGCCGGCTCTGTGTTCTCTGCCATGGCGGCAGCGTAAACGGCGTACGGGGGGGCGGACGGGCCGCAGCCGCCGCGACTCAGCCCGCGGTGTGGAAGCGCTGCAAGACCGCGGCCTTCGTGGCGGCGAACTCCTCCTCGGTGAGGATACCGTCGCGGCGCAGTTCGCCCAGTTCGCGCAGCCGGCGCAGCAGGGCGTCATGGTCGTCGGCGGGGGCGGCGCCGGGGGCCGTCGGGGCGGCCGGGGCGGGCGCCGCGACCGGAAGCCGGGCCGGGGCGCTCACCGGCAGGGCCTTGTCCGGGCCGGCCGACGGATGCGGCATCCGGGCCGCGACCGCGGCCGCCAGCAACGCCGTCGTGCCGCTCTCCTTCTTGAAGCCCCACAGCTCGATGGCGTTGGGGTCGTGCTCCGGCGCGATCCGCTCGCCCGCCCCGAGCGTCCGGAAGCGGAGGTAGCCGGACTCCAGCCCGGCGGCGGCCCGCCACTCCACCGCTTCCAGGCCGGCCAGCACAAAGTCCCTGGGGCCCCAGTGACGCTTGGTCTCACTGGTGTTCCAGCGCCATTCGAGATGCACCCGATCCCCGTCGAAGGAGGCGAGGCCGTCCACCCCGGCGGCCGACAGCGGTACGGCCGGGCCGGGCAGCAGATAGCGGTCGGTGGGACCGTCCGGTATCTGCTCCAGCATCAGGGCCTGCCGTACCGCGTCCACGAAGTACTCGGCGACATCGGCCCGCGTGGCGTCCACGGCCACCTGATACGGGTTCGCCTCGTCCGGCAGGCTGCCGCCGGTGACCTGGAGCAGCGGATCCGCGCCGTCCCGCAGCCGCAGTCGCAGCCGGCCGCCCTTGCGGGCCGGTTCGTAGGCGATCCCGGCCATCGCCACCAGCGGCACGGTGAACTCACCGAGATCCTGGCGGAGTTTGTGGACCCCGCGCTCGTGCCCCGGCACGATGCGCACGGCCTCGCCGTCGAAGGTCCAGGTGCCGTCGCGCACCATCAGTTCAGCCATGCCCCGAATCTTACGGAGGCACGTCGGGTGCCGTGATTGTCCGGCGGCGTCCGTTGCGGGCCCAGTCATCATCCGACGGCCATGCATGAGTCGTACACGGGACAGCGTCGCGCCGTCCCGCGGCCCTCCAATCATCGGGGACAACCGCCGTCAGGGGAGGGCCAGATGACTCACCACGCACCGCACGAGCAGGAGATCCGGGCCGCTGCCGCGCACTTCGGCCGCCGCCGCTTTCTCACCGCCACCGGGGCCGCCGCCGCCCTCGCCTTCACGACGAACCTCCCGGGCACGGGCGCCGCTCACGCCGCCGAGGCCGATGCGCGCAAGATCACCGAGAACCCCTTCACCCTCGGCGTCGCCTCCGGAGACCCGCAGCCCGGCTCCGTCGTGCTGTGGACCCGGCTCGCACCGCGCCCGTACGAGCCGAGTGGGGGAGGCATGCCGAACGCCAGAGTCACCGTCCGCTGGGAAGTCGCCTACGACGAGCACTTCAAGCGGCTGGCCGGCCAGGGCCGTGCCGACGCGCACCCGGAGTTCAACCACTCCGTGCACATCGAGCCCACCGGTCTCGCACCCGACCGCGTCTACTACTACCGCTTCCGCGCCGGCAGCTGGATCAGCCCGGTCGGCCGCACCCGCACCGCGCCCGCCCGCGCCGCCCGGATCTCCGCCCTGAAGCTCGCCGCGGTCTCCTGCCAGGCGTACCACGACGGCTACTTCACGGCCTACCGGCACCTGGCCGAGGAGGACCTCGACGTCGTCTTCCACCTGGGCGACTACCTCTACGAGTACCCGGTCAGCGCGGCCGGCGGCGCCCGCAACTACACCGACCGCAAGCTGCCCGCGCGCTTCAACCAGGAGACGGTCACGCTGGAGGACTACCGGCTGCGCTACGCCCTCTACAAGTCCGACCCCGACCTGCAGGCCGCCCACGCCGCGCACCCCTTCATCGTCACCTGGGACGACCACGAGGTGGAGAACAACTACGCCTCCGACATCAGCGAGGACAACCTCCCGCCCGCCGAATTCCTCGTCCGCCGGGCCGCCGCCTACCGCGCGTACTGGGAGAACCAGCCGCTGCGCCGCCCGCAGCGCCCCACCGGCGCCGACGCCCGGCTCTACCGCCGCGTCCAGTACGGACAGCTCGCCCAGTTCGACATCCTCGACACCCGCCAGTACCGCTCCGACCAGGCCTACGGTGACGGCTGGCACGCCCCGGGTCCGGAGTCATTGGACCCCGGGCGCACCCTGACCGGCGCCGCCCAGGAGCGCTGGCTGATCGACGGCTGGCGGCAGTCCTCCGCGCGCTGGAACGTCCTGCCGCAGCAGGTCACCTTCTCCGAGCGGCGCGACGCCACCGGCGCCGGCCACCGGCTGAGCATGGACGCCTGGGACGGCTATGCGGCCTCCCGAGACCGGGTCCTGGCCGGCGCGGAGTCGGCGGGCGTGGACAACCTCGTCGTCCTCACCGGCGATGTGCACGTCCACTACGCCCTGGACATCAAGAAGGACTTCAAGGACCCCGGTTCGCGCACCGCGGGGGTGGAGTTCGTCACCACCTCGATCGCCAGCGGCAAGGACGGCGCGGACAAGCCCGCCAACTGGGCCACGTACATGGCCGCCAACCCGCACATGAAGTTCTACAACGGCCGGCGCGGCTATGTCACCGTCACCCTCGACCAGGACACCGCCCGCGGCGACTACCGCACGGTGTCCGCCGTCACCACCCCCGGGGCGCCGGTCCACACCGCCGCCTCCTTCGTCTCCGAGGCGGGCGATCCGGGACTCAAGCCCGCCTGACCCGGGACGTCCGTCCTAGGACCTCAGTACCTCCGTCCTCCGCCCAAGGGACCGGTCCGGAAGCGGCCGGGAGCCGTCCCGTGCATGACACCATGGTGCAGCCCTCGATGACCCATGGAGACACGATGACGGAGTCCGGCGCGGCCGATCCCCAGGACCTTCCCGCAATAGCCGAGCGGGACGCGGCAGCAGCACCGGTTGCACCGGCTGCACGGACTGCGTCCCGCCGCACCAGCCTCCTGGTCACCCTCGTCCTCGGCGGCCTCACGGCGGTCCCGCCGCTCTCCATGGACATGTATCTGCCGGCCCTGCCGCAGGTCACCGCTGCCCTGCACAGCCCGGCCGCCACCGTCCAGCTCACCCTCACCACCTGCCTGGCGGGCATGGCGCTGGGCCAGATGATCGTCGGCCCGATGAGCGACAAGTGGGGGCGCCGCCGCCCGCTGCTGGCCGGCATGGTGATCTACGTCCTGGCGACCGCCCTGTGCGCGCTCGCCCCCACCGCCGAACTCCTCATCGCCTGCCGCCTGTTGCAGGGCCTGGCGGGGGCGTCCGGCATCGTCATCGCGCGGGCGGTGGTCCGCGATCTGTACGACGGTGTGGCGATGGCCCGGTTCTTCTCCACCCTGATGCTGATCTCCGGAGTGGCGCCGGTCGTCGCCCCGCTCATCGGCGGCCAGATCCTCCAGATCACCGACTGGCGCGGCGTGTTCGTCGTCCTCACCGTCGTCGGGGTGGCGCTCACCCTCCTGGTGTGGCGCAGGCTCGACGAGACCCTGGCGCCCGAGCGCCGGCACTCCGGCGGCCTCGGCCAGACCCTGCGCACCATGCGCGATCTGCTCGCCGACCGGGCCTTCTCCGGCTACCTCCTCGTCGGCGCCTTCGCCTTCGCCGCCCTCTTCGCCTATATCTCCGCCTCGCCGTTCGTGGTCCAGGAGATCTACGGCGCTTCCCCGCAGACCTTCAGCCTGCTCTTCGGCATCAACTCCGTCGGCCTGGTGCTCGTCGGCCAGTTCAACGGCAAGGTCCTGGTCGGCCGGGTCGGCCTCGACAAGGTGCTGGGCACCGGGCTGGCCGTGGTCGCGCTCGCCGGGGCCGGTCTGCTCGTGATGTCCTCGGGCGTCTTCGGCCGCGTCGGGCTGGTCCCGGTGGCCGCCGGCCTCTTCGTCCTCATGGCGGCGATGGGCCTGGTCATGCCGAGCACCAACACCCTGGCGCTACTGCGCACCCCGCATGCGGCCGGCTCCGCCTCCGCGCTGCTGGGCACCTCCACCTTCCTGCTCGGCTCGGTCGCCTCCCCGCTGGTCGGCATCGCGGGCGAGCGGACGGCCCTGCCGATGGCCCTCGTACAGCTCTCCTGCGCCATATTGGCGCTCGTGAGCTTCCTGGGAATGTGCCGCCCGTGGCAGCGTAGGGGGGAGAGCAACGGGAGCACGGCCGGCGAGAGGACCAGGCTCTGAACGCACCGAGACTCACCTATGGCACGCCGGCCCGGGCGGGACTGGACCCCGCCTGTATGGAGCGGCTGGTCCGCGGCGTGCGGGCGCTGCCCGAGGGCCGTCCGCCCTGGGCGCCCGGAGCCGTCGTGCTGGCCGGCCGCGGCCCCGTCGTCGCCGCCGAGGCCGCCGCGGGCTGGGCGCTGCGCTACCGGTCCTACGACCCCGAGCGGGACCGCGGCGTCGATCTGCCCCGCGATCAGTGGGAGCCGATGCGGGTCGGCACGGTCTTCGACCTCGCCTCGCTCAGCAAGCTCTTCACCGCCATCGCCGCGGTCCAGCAGATCGAACGCGGCCGGCTGGCCCTCGACGACGAGGTCCGCGCCGATCTGTCGGCCTTCGCCCCCGGCATCACCGTGCGGCAGCTCCTCACCCACACCTCCGGGCTCGCCCCCGAGCTGCCGTTCCACGACCACCGGGACCGCGGCGACCAACTGGCACTCCTGTGGGCGGAGGCGGCGGCCCCGAGCGGCCGCCCCGGCGCCGGGCACCGCTACTCCGACCTCAACCTCATCGCCCTCCAGCTGATCCTGGAGCGGCGCACCGGGCAGCGGCTGGACGCCCTGATCCGCGAGGGCATCACCGGCCCGCTGGGCATGTCCAGCACCTCCTACGGCCCGCTGGCGCCGCAGGGCGTGGCGGCGACCGAGGACCAGCGGCGGCCCTGGGCCAAGGCGGACCGCGGCATGGTCCGCGGCGAGGTGCACGACGAGAACGCCTGGGCGCTGGGCGGGGTGGCCGGCCATGCGGGTCTCTTCTCCACCGCCCAGGACCTGGCCGTGCTGTGCCGGATGCTGCTCAACGGCGGCGCATACGGCTCCGTGCGGGTCCTCGGTGCTGGCGCGGTCGCCGCGCTGCTCGATCCGCCCGGCCTCGGCTTCGGCGTCGACCAGCCGTACTTCATGGGGGAGTTGGCGGGCAGCGGCGCGGCCGGGCACACCGGCTTCACCGGCACCAGCCTGGTCCTCGACCGTGCCACCGACACCTTCCTCGTCCTGCTCGCCAACACCGTCCACCCCCGGCGCCGCAACGGCGGCAGCGCCCCGCGCGCCGCGGCCGCCACCCGGCTGGCCCGCGCGGTGTCCCGTGCCACCTGAGCAGGATGGGCACCCCGCGGGGCCCCGTAGAATTTCCCCCATGCACGAGGAACTGCGCGCCGCGCTGGCGGGCCTGCTCGACGGTCTGCCGCCCAAACAGGCCGCGCAGGCCGTCGAGCGGCTGATCGCCAACTACCGGGGCCGTACGCCCACCGACGCGCCGGTGCTGCGGGACCGCGCCGATGTCGCCGCGTACGCCGCCTACCGGATGCCCGCGACCTTCGAGGCGGTACGGGCCGCGCTGGCGGCGTTCGCCGCGCGGGTCCCGGACTGGTCCCCGGCCACCCATGTGGACATCGGCGGCGGCACCGGCGCCGCCCTCTGGGCCACCGCGGCCACCTGGGAAGGCCACCGCAGCACGGTCCTGGACTGGGCACAGCCCGCCCTCGATCTCGGCCGGGAACTGGCCGCCAAGACCCTGCCCGACACGGAGTGGCGGCGGCAGACCGTCGGCGAGGGCTTGTCGGTCCCGGCCGGCACGGACCTGGTCACCGTCTCCTACGTCCTGGGCGAACTCCGCCCCGAGGACCGCCGCGCCGTCGTCGCCGCAGCGGCCGCAGCGGCGACGGCCGTCGTCCTGATCGAACCCGGCACCCCCGACGGCTACCTCCGCATCCGCGAGGCCCGCACCCAGCTCACCGAAGCCGGTCTGCGCATCGTCGCCCCCTGCCCGCACAGCGACACCTGCCCCATCGTCCCCGGGCAGGACTGGTGCCACTTCGCCGCCCGGGTCAACCGCTCCTCCCTCCACCGTCAGGTCAAGGGCGGCTCCCTCCCGTACGAGGACGAAAAGTTCAGCTACGTCGCCGCGACCACCCTCGACGCCGCCCCGGCCCCCGCCCGCATCATCCGTAAGCCCCAACTCCCCAAGGGCCAGGTCCTCCTGGACCTGTGCACGGCACAGGACGGCCTGCAGCGCACCACGGTGACCAAGCGGCACGGCACCCACTACCGCGAGGCCCGCGACGCCACCTGGGGCGACGACTGGTCCTGACCTCGCTCCCGCGCTGGTCCTGACCTTCGGCCCCGGTGCCCCGGACCGTGCGCCGTTCGAGGGGCCCGCGGCTCACTCCTCCCGCGCCCGCTCCTGGAACTTGCGCAGCAGCTCACGGCGTCGGTCCTGGTCGGACCGTCCCCGGCCGCCGCGGTCCGGGCCCCCACCGCCGCGCAGCGCGCCGCGCGAGAGCTTGGCGCGGGTGCCGCCGACTCCGAGCATCCCGCCCGCATTGCCCTTGCTCATGGGAATCCCCCTTCTCCTCAACAAGCGAGACGAAGCGTCTCGTTCGGTCCACTATGAGCGAGACGCTGCGTCTCGTCAAGACGATACGTCTCGCCTCCCTCTCGCTAGACTCCGCGTATGGCCGACAAAGCAGCCCCCGACTCCTCCCGTCGCAGCGAACGCTCCCGTCGCGCGATCTTCGATGCCGCCCTCTCCCTCGTCGGCGAGGTCGGCTACGACATGCTCACGATCGAAGGCATCGCCTCCCGGGCCGGGGTCGGCAAGCAGACGATCTACCGCTGGTGGCCCTCCAAGGCCGCCGTTCTGCTGGACGCGTTCACCGCCGACACGGACGAGGACTACGCGGCGGGCCTCCCGGACACCGGGGACCTGGCCGCGGACCTGAAGTTCGTGCTGCGGGCCACCGCCGATGAATTCAACGACCAGGTCTTCCAGGCGCCCTACCGTGCCCTCGCGGCGGCCGGCGCGAACGACGAGGAGCTCTCCCGCACCTTCGTCGCCCGGCTGCTGGAGCCCGGCATCCGCGTCTACGTCGAGCGGCTGCGGGCGGCCCAGGAGGCGGGTGAGGTGGCCGACGACATCGATGTGCGGATCGCCGCCGAGATGGTGCTGAGTCCCTTCTCACAGCGCTGGCTGATGCGTACCGGCGAATTGACTTACGACTACGTCGACACCCTTGTCGACCAGGCGCTGCGAGGTCTGCGGCCACGCGGCTGAGCGCACCGGGCGGCCGGGCGCCGACGGCGGCATCCTGTCGTCGATGGCCTGAATTGCCGGTATTGGTCTGCCCTTCGTTCACCCCGGATCTCCACACCGGTCACCCGAGGCGCAGGATGGTGGCAGCATTGATCCCAGACCACCGCTCGAAGTGAGGGGATAGATGGAACGCAAGAGCAGGTTCTCCCAGTGGCTGCGCCGGCCGAAGAGCGGATCGGACGGCGGCGATACGGACACGGGATCAGCGGCTGCGCGCAGCCGCGAGGACCTGCTGCTGGCGGCGGTCGATGCGGGCTTCCCCGTGGCGCCTGCGGCGCACCCTTCCGGCTACGGCTGTTCCTGTGAACGCATCGGCTGTCCCACCCCCGGCCGCCATCCCGTCTCCTTCGGCTGGCAGACCGTCGCCACCACCGACCGCGACAAGGTCGCCGCCTGGGTCCGCACCCTCCCGCAGGCCAACTTCATCACTGCCACCGGCATCACCCACGACGTGCTGGACGTCCCCGTCGAGGCGGGCCGCAGCGCCCTGGGACGGCTGGACGCGGCGGGTATCGACGTCGGACCGATCACCCTCAGCGGCGCCGGCTTCGACGGCCGGATGCTCTTCTTCACCGCCACCCGCGGCACCCCGGACGACGAGGACGAGTGGTGGCCCTGCGAGCTGGACTGCCACCCCGAGACCCTGGACGAGCACCCGGGGCTGCGCTGGCACTGCCGCGGCAGCTATGCGCTGCTGCCGCCCTCGCGGCTGCCCGGCGAGCAGCCCGCGGTGACCTGGCTGCGCGGGCCCGAGCTGCCCCTGCCCGACCCGCTGACGCTGCTGGAGTCGCTCACCGACGCCTGCGCGGAGTTCAACGACCGCGAGCCGCACCACCACGAGGCCGCGGCCTGGCCGATCGGCCGCTGAGCGGGCCCGGACACCCTGCCCGGACACCCTCCCCTCACCCCCTGCGCACGCCGAAGGGCCGCCGGGTTCACCCGGACGGCCCTTGTGCGTACGAGCGGTTTCCGGCTGGCTACATCGGCTTCACCGCGGTCTTCGCCTCAATCCGGTTGAGGACCGTGACCTTCCCCCCGGAACTCTTGGCGGGCACCTTGACCGTCTGGCCGGAGACGGTGGTGAAGAGCATCCGGTTGGTCTTCTTCGGCGGCCCCTCCAGGAGGCCCTTCAGCCTCCCGACCGAGATCGACGCACCGGCGAACAGCGTCTGCTGCTGGTGGTAGACGGTCGAGAAGAACACCAGCGCACCGCCGTCCTTCGTCCGCAGCGCCACCGGCGGGTAGTCCGCTGCCGAGTCCTCCCACATGATGCGCTGGCCGGGCCGGCTGGCGTCCTTGGCCCGCCGGGCCCGCCAGCCGTCGGTCTGCGGTCCCGGGGCGAAGGCGCTGCCCTTGCCGGTGTTGAGGTAGTCCGCGTAGGTACGGCTCAGCTTGCCCGGATCGACCGTGACACCGGACTGCGCGTCGGCGGGCACCGCCTCCGCGTAGCCGTTCCCGTCCGTCTTCAGCTCCGGCGCCTTGTTGTTCGCGAACGTCGCCAGATACACCGCACGCCACTGCTCATCGATGCCGTTGCGGCTGAACACCAGGAACCAGTGGGTGTTCCGGCCACCGGCGTTCTTCCGGTTGCTGGCCGCGTCCGCGATGAAGTACTTCGGCCAGCCCGCCTGCTTGGGCACGGTGAAGTGCGGATCGGTGAGGGCCAGGGCGTCGAAGCCCGGATTGCCCTGCGGCCGGAGGGCGTGTGCCGCCTTTATCCCGGCCTGGTCGATGGCGAGCAGCGCGCCCCCCTCGAAGGAGGGGTTCAGCGCCGGATCGAGCCGGCGGTTGGCCTTGTTGAAGCTCTCGGTGAAGTGCGTGAGAGCCTTGGCGCCCTCAGCCTTCGACACCGCCGGCAGTATCTCCCTCTCGCCGTGCACCGTCATGCACCCGCTCAGTATCACCAGCGCCGCTGTTGTCGACGTCAGTGTTGCGGGCACCCGGAACGGCGACCTGCGTGTCATGGGGCTCGGGCTCCTTCGGGGCGACCGGGGCGGACTGGGCGGCCGCCGGGGTGGCACGATTCGGCGCAACCCTACCGGGGGCGACGAAGAACGTGAGCGTGGGGATGAGATACAGAGCCCACACCGTGACCTGAAGGACGGTCGGGTCCGGCTGGAAGTTGAAAATGCCCTTCAGCAGCGTGCCGTACCAGCTGTCGACCGGGATCTGTGCACTGATGTCGAACGCCTGCGTGCTCAGCCCCGGCAGGATGGCCGCCTCCTGCAGATCGTGGAAGCCGTACGCCAGCACGCCCGCCGCGACCACCACCAGCATGCCGCCGGTCCAGGTGAAGAACTTCGCCAGGTTGATCCGCACCGCACCGCGGTAGAACAGCCAGCCCAGCAGCACGGCCGTCAGCAGGCCCAGGAGCGCCCCGACCAGCGGTCGTACACCGTCGTCGGCGGACTGCGCGGCGGTCCAGATGAACAGCGCGGTCTCCAGGCCCTCGCGGCCCACCGACAGAAACGCGGTGACCACCAGCGCCACGGTGCCCATCTGCAGCGCCGCGTCCAGCTTGCCGTGCAGCTCCTTCTTCAGATGCCGCGCGGTGCG
Organism: Streptomyces sp. NPDC048434; assembly: GCF_043200375.1. Taxonomy (NCBI): domain Bacteria; kingdom Bacillati; phylum Actinomycetota; class Actinomycetes; order Kitasatosporales; family Streptomycetaceae; genus Streptomyces; species Streptomyces sp. NPDC048434. Next base: position 111,051 of record NZ_JBICXQ010000021.1, read on the forward strand.
CCGCATCCAGAAGACCATCCATGTCACCAGGCCGACCGCAATGATCGACAGCGACCCGCCCAGCGCCTCCTGGGCCTTGAACGTCAGGGTCTGCGACCCGAATTGCAGCGCCGCACCGAACGCGAACGACAGCACCACGGCGACGGTGATCCCGAGCCAGACCGGGCGCAGCGCCTCCCGCCTTCCGGTCTTGACCAGATAGGCGATGAGAATGCAGACGACGAGGCTGGCTTCCAGACCCTCGCGCAGACCGATCAGGTAGTTGCCGAACACGTCGGTTTTGTCCTTTCCTTCATGAAGTCGACGCTTTTCTTTCCGGCGTCGACGGTGTCAGGCGAACAGCGCCCGGCCCCACCAGTCGTCCGCGTTCCGGACGCCCGGCGGCACCGCGAAGACCGCTGAACCCACGTGCTGGATGTATTCGTTGAGCGCGTCGTCGGCCGCCAGCCTCTTCTGGAGGGGGACGAAGCCCTGGCGTACGTCCCGCTGGTAGGCGAGGAAGAACAGCCCCGCGTCCAGCCGCCCCAGACCGTCCGTACCGTCGGTGAAGGAGTAGCCGCGGCGCAGGATGCGTATCCCGCCGTTGGAGTCCGGGTGCGCGAGGCGGACATGGGCGGTCGGCAGCATCGACTTCAGATGCGGGGTGTCCCGCTCGTGCTTCCTGCCGACCGGCGCGCCCTCGCCCTTGTCCCGGCCGAAGATGTCCTCCTGCTCCGTGAGCGAGGTGCGGTCCCAGGGCTCGATGTGCATCCGGATCCGGCGCGCGACGAGGTAGGAGCCGCCGGCCATCCAGCTCTCCTTGCCCTTCGCCGCGCCGTCCGCGACCCAGACGTGCCGGTCGAGCGCGGCGGTGTCGGTGCCGGCCAGGTTGTGGGTGCCGTCCTTGAAGCCGAACATGTTGCGCGGGGTCTGCGCGTCTGGTGTCGTCGAGGACGTCTTGCCGAAGCCCAGCTGCGACCAGCGGATCGCGACCTTGCCGAAGCCGATCCGGGCCAGGTTGCGGATCGCGTGCACCGCCACCTGCGGGTCGTCCGCACAGGCCTGGACGCACAGATCGCCGCCGCTGCGCGCCTTGTCGAGGTTGTCGCCGGGGAACTGCGGCAGATCGATCAGCGCTTCGGGCCGCCGGTCCTTGATGCCGAACCGGTCCTTGCCGTCCTTCTCGAACAGCGAAGGCCCGATGCCGAAGGTGAGGCTGAGCCGGGACGGCGGCAGACCGAGCGCCTCGCCGGTGTCGTCCGGCGGCGCCTCCGCCGGCCCGCCGACCGCGCCGTCGCCGACCGCGTCCCCGGCCGTCATCCGCGCCGCCGCCTTCGTCCACTCCTTGAGCAGCGCGATCAGCTCGTCGCGGTCGTCGGTGGTGACATCGAAGGAGGCGAAGTGCAGCCGGTCCTGGACGGCGGTGGCGATGCCCGCCTGGTGCTTGCCGTGGAAGGCGACCGCGGAGCGCGAGGTCGCGTCCGCGCCGGCCGGCTGGGCGTCGCCGCCGGTGCGCAGCGCCGCCGCCGTACCGCCGGCCGCGACCGCGCCCAGCGCCAGGCCCGCACCTCCCCAGCCGAGCAGCGAACGGCGGGACGGGGCGCGTCCGTCGGCGGTCTGTGCGGTCCGGTTTTCCTCGGTGGTCGTGCCGTCGTCCTGCGTCATTGTGATCCTTTGCCTGGCGGCGGACTACTTGGTCGTGGCCACGGCGGCGGCCAGCTTGGACAGCGGCTCGGCCAGCGCGTTGACGCCGTCGGAGAGCTTCTTGCGCTCGCTCTTGCCGACCGTGTCGTAGGAGGCGAAGCCATCGGCGGACTTGCTGTCGCGGTGGTTGTCGAGCAGCGTGCCGATCGCCTTGAACTGCTTGTCCAGCTCCTTGGCGAGCGTCGCGTCGTGCTGGGCGACGACCGGCTTCAGCAGCTCGTACGCCTTCTCGGCACCCTCGACATTGGCCTGGAAGTCGACCAGGTCGGTGTGGCTGTAGCGCTCTTCCTCACCGGTGACCTTGCCGGTGGCCACCTCGTCGAGCAGTTCCTTGGCGCCGTTGGCCATGCTGGTCGGGGTGATCTCGGCCTTGCCGACCCGCTTCTGCCAGTCCTTCAGATCGGTGATGAGCCGGTCGGCGAGCTTCTTGTCGTCCCCGGAGATCTTCTTCTCCTCCCACAGGGACTTCTCCAGCTTGTGCCAGCCGGTCCACTTCTGGTCCTTCTCCAGGCCGTCGGCGCGCACATCGACCTTGGGGTCGATGTCACCGAACGACTCGGCGACCGGCTCGGTGCGCTCCCAGCCCACCCGGGAGAGGGCGTAGATCTTCTTGGCGGCCCCGACATCGCCGCTCTTGACGGCGTCGGCGAACTTCTGTGCCTCGGGGAGCGTCTGGTCGGCCTGCTCCTGGACGTACTTGCGGTACGCGGCGACCGCGGCATCCAGCTTGGGGTCGCGCTTGGCGCTCGCGCCCTTGCCGCTGGCGGTCACCTTCTGGCGGATGCCGTTGCCCTTCATGCCGGGCTTGCAGGCGACCTCGTACGAACCGGCCTTGATCTCCGCGGTGATCTCCGCGTGGGTGCCGGGGCCGATGTTCTCCCGCTCGGTCACGATCCGGTCGCCGGGCGCGTAGACGTACACCTCGGTGACCTTGGAGCCCTTGTTCTGCACCGCGAACCGGACATGTCCGGCAGGGAATTCCTTGGCGGAGAGCTCACAGCTGGAGTCGGTCGCGGTCACCTCGATGGCACCCTTGCCGCCGTCTCCTTTGCCGTCGTTCTTCGCGGCGCAGCCGGCGACGGCGGTGACGGCCGTGGCCGCCGCGAGGGCGACGACGACGGAGGAGCGATGGGCTCGCATACGGGGGCTCCAGGCGGGCTCGGTTGTACGGAATCGACGTACAGGAACGATAGACAGTCACTGCGGTCGCCACTAAGGCGGCCCTAACTTATCTGAGGCTTACCTAGTTTTGCCCGCCCCGTCCAGTGATCCCGCTCTCATGAACAACGTCTCGATCACGGATTGACGCGTGCCCGGTCACGGAAGCGTCATGTATCGGTCAAGGTAAGGGTCGTGTGGTGCGACGGCTCATGACCAGCGGAAATGTGGTCTGCGGATGGCAAGTCACCTTTGCCGGCCACCGGGGGATCCACGGCGGCCCGGCCCGGCCTCGCCCCGTATCCGTCGTCCCGTCGCCCGGTCCTGCGATTCACTGTCCGGATGACCGAACTTGATGTGCTCCGGGTGTTCTGCGGACCGGACGGAGCCGGCGGCAATGTGCTGGGCGTCATCCGCGACGGGGCGGCCGTCCCCGACGCCGAGCGGCCCGCGCTCGCGGCCGAACTCGGCTTCAGCGAAACCGTGTTCCTCGACGACGCCACCCGCGGCACCGTCGACATCCACACCCCGAGCGTCCGGCTCCCGTTCGCCGGGCACCCGTTGGTCGGTCTGGCCTGGCTGCTGCGGAGCCTGGGGCGGCCGCCGCGCACCCTGCGCCCGCCGGCCGGTGAGGTCGCGGTCCGCTTCGAGGGGGACCTCGTCTGGGTGCACGGCCGCCCGGAGTGGGTGACCGCCCGCACCACCCGGCGGTACGCCTCGGCGGCCGAGGTCGACAGCCTGCCCGCGCCCCCGCCGGGGGAGGGCTGGCTCTACGCCTGGGCCTGGCAGGACGAGGCCGTGGGCACGGTCCGGGCGCGGGCCTTCCCGCGGCGCGGCGACGCCGTCGTGGAGGACGAGGCGACCGGCGCCGCCGCCCTGCTGCTGTCCCACGAGCTGGGACGCCCGCTCGACATCCGGCAGGGCGCCGGCTCCCGGATCCTCACCCGTACGTATCCGGACGGCACCGTCGCCATCGGTGGACGGGTGCGCCCCGATGCGCCGTAGCGCTCCGACGGACGGGAGACGGGGCGTGCGGAGCCGGGTGCGGGGCGGTCATCGGCAGGGCGGGGCGCCGCCTCCTACGCGCTCAGCGGGAACTGTTCGCCCAGCTCCTGGAAGACCGCGCTGTTCAGCCGGAACGCGCGCTTGCACTCGTCGACCACCCGCTGCTTTTCCAGGTCGTCCACCGGCAGGGCGTCCAGGAGTGCCCGGTATTCACGCTTGAAGGCGGCCGGGTTGGCGATGTCCTCGAAGACGTAGAACCGCACACCGTCGCCCTTGCGGGCGAAGCCCCAGGTCTTCTCGGCCGTGCCGCGGATGATCTGGCCGCCCGAGAGGTCGCCGAGGTAGCGGGTGTAGTGGTGGGCGACGAAGCCGGCCGGCCAGTCGCGGGCGCAGGCCGCCACCCGGGCGGCATAGGCGGCAGTGGCCGTGAGCGGTTCCAGGCCGGTGCGCCAGGACGGGCCGCCGAGGTGGGCGAGATCGCGCTCCAGCGCGGCGGTGCGGGCCAGCTCGGGGCGGATGAAGGGGCCCGCGACCGGGTCGGTGGAGAGTGGCGCGGAGGCGTCCTCCAGCGCGCGGTAGACGAACCACAGCTGCTCGGTGTAGCGCCGGTAGGCCGGGACGCCGAGCCTGCCGCCGAGGAGGTCGCTCATGAAGGAGGAGTTCTCGGCCTCCGTGTGCTGCTCATGGGACGCGGTGCGGATGACCGCGGAAAAGGGGACGGACGCGGTGGACGGGGTCGGGCTGGACGCTTCCAAGGCGGACCTCCGGGGACCGAGGGGAGCGGACGGGAACAGGCCGGCTCCGCCGAGCCGCCGACGCTGGGTTCACCTAACTACTTAGGTTTACCTAAGTCAACCCGTTCCCGACGTCCTGTCGGTAACGAGCCTACGCCTGTTCCCGACGCCCTGTCGGTAAAAGTGCCCGCTTCCGTCAGGGCAGCGTGAGGATCTCGGCCCCGGTCTCCGTGACCACCAGCGTGTGCTCGAACTGCGCGGTCCGCTTGCGGTCCTTGGTCACCACCGTCCAGCCGTCGTCCCACATGTCGTAGTCGTGCGACCCCAGCGTCAGCATCGGCTCGATCGTGAAGGTCATGCCGGGCTTGATGTCGGTGGTGTGGTGAGGGCTGTCGTAGTGCGGGACGATCAGGCCGGAGTGGAAGGAGGAGTTGATGCCGTGACCGGTGAAGTCGCGGACCACTCCGTAGCCGAAGCGCTTGGCGTACGACTCGATGACCCGGCCGATGATGTTGATCTGCCGGCCCGGCTTGACGGCCTTGATGGCGCGGTTGAGCGCCTCACGGGTGCGCTCGACCAGCAGCGTGGACTCCTCGTCCACCTCGCCGCACAGATAGGTGGCGTTGTTGTCGCCGTGCACACCGTTGATGTACGCGGTGACGTCCAGGTTCACGATGTCGCCGTCCTTGAGGACGGTCGAGTCCGGGATGCCGTGACAGATGACCTCGTTGAGCGAGGAGCACAGGGACTTGGGGAAGCTGCGGTAGCCGAGCGTGGACGGGTAGGCACCGTGGTCGCACATGAACTCATGGGCGACCCGGTCCAGTTCGTCCGTCGTCACACCGGGTGCGATCAGCTTGGCGGCCTCCTCCATCGCCTGCGCGGCGATCCGGCCGGCGATCCGCATCCGCTCGATCGTTTCGGCGTCTTGCACCTCGGGCCCCGTATACGGGGTGGGTGCGTCCTTCCCGACGTACTCGGGGCGCGCGATCGAAGCGGGGACGGGGCGGGTGGGGGAGATCTTCCCCGGGACAAGAAGCGACTGGCCAGACATGCCAGCGAGTGTATCCGCGGGCCGTCGGGCAGGATGGTGGCACAGAGTATCCACAGGAGGCGGCAATGGCGCTGTTCAAGAGGCGTACGGTCGGCAAGCCCGGTGAGTGGTTCTACTGCCTCGAACACCAGAAGGTCGAGGAGGGGCCCCAGTGCCGCGCCGCCGACCGCTTGGGCCCGTACGGCACCCGCGAGGAGGCCGCGCACGCCATGGAGATCGCCCGAGAGCGGAATCTGGAGTGGGAGACCGACCCGAAGTGGCACGACGACCCGGGGCAGGGGAAGAGCGCCGGGGAGGACTAGACCGTTTCCTTCGGCCCGGGGCGCGACTTTCGGTGCACCCCGGAGCCGGGGCGGCGTCCGGGGCGGCCCCCGCGTTGCCGCGCCGCGGCCCCGGCTCAGGCCGGTGCCGGGTCCGCGTCCGGGGTCCGGGAGCCGGGACCGTCGCCGCCCCGCTCACCGTCCTCGTCATGGACCCCGGCGGCGGCCCGGCGCTCCCGCAGCCGTCGGCCGTGCTCATCCGTCCTGGCGTCGTACGCCATCAGCTTCGGCAGCCCGAGCGCCAGCAGCCCCACCCCGGCGAAGCACAGCAGGCCGCCCACCGACACCGACGCCCGTACGCTCGTCAGCGCCGCCATGCCGCCGATCCGGACCTGGCCCAGCTGCGGACCCGCCGAGTACGACAGCAGCTCGATGCCGGCCAGCCGCCCGCGCAGCTCGTCGGGGATGGTCTGATTCCACATCGCCGAACGGAAGATGCCGCTGATCATGTCGCACGAGCCGGCCAGGGTCAGCAGAAGCAGCACCAGCCAGACGTTCCGCAGCTGTCCGGCGGCCGCCACCGCCAGCCCCCAGCCGGCGGCGGCCAGCGCGATCGCGCGGCCCTGCCGGTGGATCCGTGCGGTCCAGCCGCTGGTCAGGCTCACCAGGAAGGACCCGGCGGGCAGCGCCGCGTACATCAGCCCCAGCGCCCAGGGGGCGTCGAGGTCATCGGCGAGGAACGGGAAGATCGCCAGCGGGAAGGCGAACAGCATCGCGAGGACATCGATGGCATAGGTGCCGAGCAGTTCCTTACGGCTCCAGGCATAGCGCGCCCCTTCGGCGATCCCGCGCAGTGACGGCCGCTCGGCGTCGTGCGCAGCAGGTGACGGCGCCAGCTTCCGGGCCAGCAGCACCGAGACCGCGTAGGTGACCGCGTCGATGGCGTACGCCCAACGCAGCCCGGCGAGGGCCAGCAGCCCGCCGGCCAGCGCGGGCCCGGCGATGGCGCCGAGCTGCCAGCGCAGGGAGTTGAGGGCGGCGGCCGCGGCGAGCTGATCGTGCCGGACGATCCGCGGCACCATGGCGTCCAGGGCCGGCCGCTGCAGACCGGTCAGCGCACTGGATGCCGCCGCGGCCGCGTAGAGCGGCCACACCAGCGGGTGCGGCAGCAGGCTGTTGAGCAGCAGCAGTACGGAGACCAGGCCGAGTGCGGCCTCGGTCCACACGATCAGCCGGCGGCGGTCGAGGGAGTCCGCGAGTGCACCGCCGTAGAGACCGAAGACGATCAGCGGGATCAGCTCCACCGCGCCCAGCGCCCCGACCGCGAGCGTGGAGCCGGTCAGCAGCTTCAGCTGGAGAGGCAGGGCCACAAAGGTCAGAAAGCTGCCGAAGACCGTGATCGCGCCCGCGCACCACATCAGCCGGAACTCGCGCGAGGAGCGCCAGGGAGCCAGATCCGGCAGCAGCGCGGAGAAGCGCCGGCGGGCCGGGCGTTCAGGCGGTGGAGGGGAGGAGGGGGTGGAAGCGGAGGAGGCGGGTGAAGGGGGTGAAAGCGGGGCGCTGTCCGAGGTCACGGTGCACCATCGTGCGCAGGGACGTCGCGCGGCGCAAAGGGTTTTGCCCGGCCGGCGGGCCCGGCCCGGAGGGCTACCAGCGAGGCGGCGGCGGGGCGGTCAGCCCGTCCGCGAGGCGGGCCAGCCGGTCACGGAAGCGGCGGTGTCTGCGGGGCGCGGGCAGGCTGTTCTCGCCGGCCGCCGCGCTCACCAGATGCTGGACCGTGTCGAGGTCGAGGTCCGCCGGTGCCCCGTCCGTGCCGTCGGGCGGGGCCGGGGGCGCGGCGAGTGCGTCATGGGCCAGGGCGTGCAGATCGCGGTCGCCGCCGTCGAGGGCGAGCACCGTCGCGCCGTTGCGGCGGGCGTCGTGCACCCGCTCCAGCAGGCCGGCGCCCGGCTGCCCCGGCGTCACGACCAGCAGTGTCTCGCCGCGCCCGGCCGCCGCCAACCGGCCGAGCCCCACCGCCAGATGGGCCGGTGCCCCACCGGGGACGCGATGGCGCACCAGGGTCGGCGACAGCTCGGGCAGGCCCGACCAGGCGGCCTCGTCGTCGAGATGGGCGGCCAGATGCCAGGGCTCGTAGGCGGCGCTGCCCACCAGCAGCAGCCCGCCGCCGTGCGGGGCGACGGAACTGCGCAGCGACCCCGCGAAACGGTGGGTGGCCTGAACCCACTCGGTCCCGGCAAGAACCTCGCGCAGCAGGGCGACCCGTACGGCATCCATGGCCCGGATCCTGCCGCAGTACGGTGCCGTTCAGTTGCTGTTTCAACGGGTGTCACCCGTACGGGATTTGGGGCGGAGGGGGCGGGAGGGGCCTGGGTGTATACGCACGGTCCCGCCCGGCCCGTCGCCGCGCCGTGGGGTCTCAGCGGACGGGTTTCAGGCCGGCGGCGGTGAGCCGACGTCCTACCTCCGCCACGGCCTCTTCGCTCAGTGGGCGCTGCGGAAAGGCGGTGGCACCCCGGTCGATCACGCCGAGCAGATGGAGCGCCGCCTTGAACGCGCCCAGTGCGGAGGAGCTGCGGCCCATCTCGGGCTCGGGGCCGACGTCGACCATGGAGAACAGGGTGACCAGACGCTCCTGTTCGGCGGCCGCCTGCTCCCAGTCGCCGGCCCGGGCGGCCTCGTGGAGACGGACGTAGGCCGCCGGGTCGACATTGCCGATGCCGGGGACGACGCCGTCGGCACCCGCCAACAGGGCCGCATCCACGGTCAGTTCGGAGCCGGTGAGGACCGAGAAGCCGGGGACGGGACCGGTGCGCCGGGCGGTGCGGCCACCGAGCTCGACGAGCAGACGGCGCAGCGAGCCCTCGTCGCCGCTGCTGTCCTTGAGCCCGGCGAGCGTGCCGTCCTCGGCCAGCTCCCGCACCAGCGACGGCGGCAGCTTGCTGTGTACGGCGACGGGGATGTCGTAGGCGAACAGCGGGAGGTCCACGGCCGTGCGGAGGTGGCGGAAGTGTGCGGCGATCTCCCGGGGATGGGTGCGGGTGTAGAAGGGCGCGGTGGCGACCAGGGCGTCGGCGCCGAGCGCGGCGGCGGTCCGGGCGTGGTCGAGCACCCGGGGGGTGGTGGTGTCGATGACTCCGGCGAGCACCGGGACCCTGCCGTCCGCGGCCTTGAGGACGGTTTCCAGCACGGTGCCGCGCTGGGCGTCGGTGAGGTAGGCGACCTCACTGGTGGAGCCGAGGGCGAACAGTCCGTGCACCCCGCCGTCGATGAGGTGGTCCACCAGGCGGGCCAGCGAGGCGGTGTCGATCTCGCCGCGTGGGTCGAGCGGGGTGCAGACCGGCGGGATGACGCCGTGCAGGGGTGCGGGCAGTGCCATGGGGGCTCCGGGGGCTCCGAGTCCGACATAGGACATGGGATGTCCTATGTCGAGCACAATAGACCTGTTCACAGGCGGTCGGTCAAGGATCCGCGGCCCCCGCGGGGCGGGTGGCGAACGGGCCGGCGGCATGGCAGACGCGGAGCGGGAGAGGGAGTTTCGATGGCGCGAGGGACGATGGCCGAGGATGTGCAGGCGCAGATCAAGCAGTTGATCCTGCAGCGCGGACTGACGCCGGGCGATCCGCTGCCCACCGAGGCCGAGCTGGTCGGTCTGCTCGACGTCAGCCGCAACTCGGTGCGCGAGGCGCTCAAGGCGCTGCAGGCGATGCGCATCGTGGAGATCCGGCACGGCTTCGGCACCTACGTCGGCCCGCTCACCCTGGAGCCGTTCGTCGAGGGCGTCGCCTTCCGCGCCGCGGTCCGCCACCACCAGGGCGAGTCGAGCCTGTACGAGCTGATGGAGGTCCGCGAGGCGCTGGAGGCGGGCCTGATCGGCACCGTCGCCCGCAATCTGCCCGCCGAGGACCTCGCCGTCCTCAAGGGGCTGGTGCAGCGGATGGCGGAGGAGGCGCGGGGCGGGCAGGTGCAGAGCGCCACCGACCGGGCCTTCCATCTCGCCCTGTACCGCTCGATGGGCAACCACCTGCTGAGCGAGGTGCTGGACGCGTTCTGGGCGGCGCTGCGCCGGGTGCGTGAGGACCTCTCCGACGACGGTCCGGACCCGGACGTGACACATCGCCAGCACCAGGAGATCGTCGAGGCGTTGGAGGCGGGCGACGGCGACCGCGCCGTGGAGGCGATACACCGGCACTTCGACGGCATCCGGCGCCGGCTGACCGAGTAGCGACGGAAACGCTTCAGCCGCCCGTCGGCAATGCGCCCGGCCGTGCGCCCTCGATGCGCCGGGGGTGTCCGCAACGCATCCGACGGTGCGTCACAGGGCGCCTGATGATGCGCCGTAAAGGCACCGTTGTGGGCGATATCGCCCCCGTACACCGGAATTTCACCCGGTGTCGACGGTGCCTTTGCCGGCCGGGAAAAGCGCCATGTGCGGTGTCTTGACGGTCCGTTGGGCACTCCCTATGGTCACCGCAGGACAAGGGACATCCTACGTCCTTGCCCGTTGGGGGTGACCCATGGCGTACGAGAGCTCCGTGCCGTACCGGGCCGGGACCGAGGGGTACACCGGCCCCGGACCCGTGCACCCGTCCGCCCGCGCCCCGATACCCCTGCGCACCGCCCGCGACGTCTGCCCGGCCCGGGGGAGTGCGCCCACCGTCCCCGGGCTCCCGGCCGCCTGCTCCGGCCTCCCGCACCCCGAGCACGGGAGCGTCGGACCGCTCCACGCGACGGGCGGCTTCAGCGTGTACTCGACGATCACCTTCCGCCGCATCCCCGTGGAGGAGCCGACATGACCAACAGCCCCATGCACCGCAGAACGGTCCTGGGCGGGGCGGCCGCCTTCGCCGCCGGTTTGGCACTCGCCGGCTGCGGCGACGGCGGGGACGGCGACGGCAACGCGCCCCAGGAGCGCAAGAAGGGGCAGCAGATCCAGCTGACCTTCTGGTCCTGGGTGCCGGGCATCGACAAGCCCGTCGACCTGTGGAACCGCAAGAACCCCGATGTGCAGGTCAAGGTCGAGAAGGTGTCGGCCGTCAACGGCGAGCAGTACGCGAAGATGCACGCGGCCGTCAAGGCCGGCAACCCGCCCGACCTGGGCCAGATCGAGTTCCCCGTCATTCCCAGCTTTCTGCTCGACGACGGGCTGCTCGACCTCGCCCCGCTCGGCGCCGCCCGCCACAAGAACATGTTCTTCGGCTGGCAGTGGCAGCAGTCCGTCTTCGGCAAGGGCATCTACGCCATCCCCCAGGCCTCCGGCCCCATGGGCCTGTTCATCCGCCAGGACCTCTTCGACAAGTGGGGCGTGCAGACCCCGCGGACCTGGGACGAGTACGAGGCCGCCGCCAAGGCCGTCCGCAAGAAGGGCGCCTGGATCGAGACCTTCGCCCCCACCAACGGCAACCGCTTCTCCGGCCTCGCCTGGCAGGCCGGCGCCAAGTGGTACGGGACGCACGGCGACACCTGGATCGTGCACATCGACGACGAACCCACCCGCAGGGTCGCCGACTACTGGGAATCCCTCGTCAGACAGAAGCTCGTCAAGACCATCCCGGACCGGCAGAACGCCTGGTACAAGGATCTGCAGACCGGCGCCATCCCGGCCTGGGTGGGCGCCAGTTGGGGCGATGCCCTGCTGGTCGGCAATGCGCCGGGCACCAAGGGGAAGTGGCGGGCCGCGCCGCTGCCGCAGTGGAAGGCGGGCGAGCAGGTCTTCGCCAACTGGGGCGGCTCGACCACCGCCGTCTTCGCCAAGGCGAAATATCCCAAGGACGCCCTGGATTTCGCCGTCTGGCTGAACACCGCCCCCGAGTCGATCGCGCTGCTGATCGACGGCGGCTATGGCTTCCCCAGCGCCAAGAAGGGCTATGCCACCGCCGATCTCGATGTCGCCAAGGACTTCTTCGGCGGCCAGGCGTACAGCAAGGTCTTCGCGGCTGCCGGGGCACATGTGGACACCAGCTGGCAGTGGGGCCCCGGCGTGGACACCCTCTACCAGCGGCTCGGCGACGCCTTCACCGATGCGCTCGCGGACGGCAGCTCCTTCCGCTCCGTCCTGACGAAAGTGCAGGGCCAGACCCTCGCCGACCTCAAGGGCAAGGGCCTGAAGGTGGAGAGCGGCGGGTGAGCCGGGACACGCTGAGCCGTCCGGAGCCGGAAACACGGAAGCGGACACGCAAGGGCACCGGCAGCCGCCCGCGCCGCGCCTCCCGTACAGAGGCCCGCAACGCCCGCGCCGCCGCCGGGTTCGTCCTGCCGTTCCTCGCCCTCTTCGGCCTCTGCTTCATCGCCCCGATCGGCTACGCCCTCTACCAGAGCCTGCAGAAGACCGAACGCACCGGCCCGCTCGGCCTCGGCGGCCGGGAACACGAGGCCTTCGCCGGCCTGGCCAACTACGCCCATGCGCTCGCCGACGACCGGTTCCTGACCGGCTTCGGCCGGGTGCTGCTCTTCGGCGCCGTCCAGATCCCGCTGATGATCGTGCTGGCCACCACCCTCGCGCTGCTGCTGGAGAGCGCGAGCGCCCGCGGGATCACCTTCTTCCGCAGCGCCATCTTCCTGCCGTACGGCGTGCCCGGAGTGATCGCCTCGATCCTGTGGGGGTTCCTGTATGTGCCGGGCATCAGCCCGCTGGTGAAGATCGCCGGCTCCGTGGGCTGGGACGTCGACTTCCTCTCCCGCGGCACCGTCCTGTGGTCCATCGCCAACATCGTCACCTGGCAGTTCACCGGCTACAACATGCTGGTACTGATCGCGCAGCTCAAGGCCGTACCGGGGGAGTTGTACGAGGCGGCACGGATCGACGGGGCGAGCGCCTGGCAGGTCGCCCGGCACATCAAGATCCCGCTGATCCGCCCGGCGCTCGTGCTCACCACCGTCTTCAGCATCATCGGCACGCTCCAGCTGTTCGCCGAACCCATGGTGCTGCGCCCGCTGGCGTCCTCCATCGACTCCGGCTTCACCCCCAACCTGCACGCCTACAGCGAGGCGTTCGTCGGCAACAACCAGCATGTGGCGGCGGCCGAGGCGGTACTGCTCGCGCTGGTGGCGTGCGTGCTGTCCTTCGGCTTTCTGCGGCTGGTCGGCGGGCGCGCCGAGGAGCGCGGATGAACCGGCCCCCGGTCCGCTACCGGATCATCACCGCCTCGCTGCTCACCCTCGCCGCGATCTACTTCCTGGTGCCCGTCTACTGGCTGGTGGTCTCCGCCACCAAGAACAGCGCCGACCTCTTCGGCACCTTCGGCTTCTGGTTCTCCGACCCGCATCCGGTCGACTACCTCACCGATGTGCTGACCTACGACCACGGCATCTACGCCCGCTGGTTCGCCAACTCCCTCTGCTACGCCGGGATCGGCGCGCTCTGCGCCACCCTGCTGTCCGCCGCGGCCGGCTATGCGCTGGCCAAATTCCCGTTCCGCGGCCGGGAGGCGGTCTTCAACGTGGTGCTCGCCGGGGTGCTGATCCCCGGCACCGCGCTGGCCCTGCCGCTCTACTTCCTCTTCAGCTCGATGGGACTGTCCAACACCTACTGGGCGGTGCTGATCCCCAGTGTGGTCAGCCCGTTCGGCGTCTATCTGTGCCGGATCTACGCGGCCGCCGCGGTCCCCGACTCACTCCTGGAGGCGGCCCGGATCGACGGCGCGGGCGAGGCCAGGATCTTCGGCGGGCTCGGGCTGCGGCTGATGACCCCGGCACTGGTGACCGTCTTCCTGTTCCAGTTCGTGCACATCTGGAACAACTACTTCCTGCCGTTGGTGATGCTCTCGGACTCCGACCTCTACCCGATCCAGCTGGGCCTGACCTCCTGGACCGGCTACGCCGACCGCCAACCGGTGCTCTACCAGTACACGGTGGGCGGGGCCTTTCTGTCCGTGGTGCCGCTGATGGTGCTGATGACGGTGCTCCAGCGGTACTGGCGCACGGGCCTGACCGAGGGCAGCGTCAAGGCGTGACGGGCGGCGGTGACGGCATGACCGGTTTGTCCGTGACGGTCTGACGGGTGCGTGGTGACACCACGACCGGTTCGTCGTGACGGTCTGACCGGTTCGCTGCCGAGGGCCTGACCGGTTCCCGTCAGCGCGTGACAGGATCGCTGTCATGACTACTCCTGACGATGGCCGGTTCTCCCCGAACGCCGCGACCCGTGCAAAGGCCGCCCTCAAGCGCGATCCCTGGGATCTCCCGGACGTCTCCGGCCTGGTGGTCGGTGTCCTCGGCGGCACCGGCGACCAGGGCCGCGGCCTGGCCTACCGGCTCGCCCGGGTCGGCCAGAAGGTGATCATCGGCTCCCGGGCCGCCGAACGCGCACAGACCGCCGCCGACGAACTCGGCCTGGACATCGAGGGCGCGGAGAACGCCGAATGCGCCCGGCGCAGCGATGTCGTGATCGTCGCCGTGCCGTGGGAGGGCCACGCCAAGACCCTGCAGGCGCTCCGCGAGGAGCTGGCCGGCAAGCTCGTCATCGACTGCGTCAACCCGCTCGGCTTCGACAAGAAGGGCGCCTTTGCGCTCAAGCCGGAGGAGGGCAGCGCCGCCGAGCAGGCCGCGGCCCTGCTGCCCGAGTCCCGGGTCACCGCCGCCTTCCATCATCTGTCCGCGGTGCTGCTGCAGGACCCGGAGACCGAGCAGATCGACACCGATGTGATGGTGCTCGGCGAGTCCCGCGCCGACACCGACCTGGTGCAGGCGCTGGCCGCCCGTATCCCGGGTATGCGCGGCGTCTTCGCCGGCCGGCTGCGCAACGCCCACCAGGTCGAGTCGCTGGTCGCCAATCTGATCTCGGTCAACCGGCGCTACAAGGCGCACGCGGGGCTGCGCCTCACCGACGTCTGAGCCGTACACCGGGGGCGGCGGCCGATGGACCGCCGACCGGTGCACACGGGGCATGGGGGACACTGGGGAGGACCGCACCACTCTCGACAGGAGCCGCTCCCATGCCCCTCTTGCCCCCGTCCGGCCCGGCCCGCCGACTCGCTCTCATGGCCCTCGCCGTGTGTGTCCTCTCCGTCGCCGCGGCCGTGGTCGCGTTCGCCGCGGGCAGCTTCGTCGGCATCGTCTGGATCCTGCTGGCGGGCATCTCCAGCAACATGGCGTGGTTCTACCTGCGCAAGGCGAAGCTTCAGCGGGCGCAGCAGGCCGGCTGAGCCCGGCCCCTCAGAAGAGACCGCCGCTCTGCGGCAGCTGCGGCTCACCCTGCCAGAACCGGAAGAACTCCTGGCCGAGGTAGGTGTCGAGCGAGGAGACGCCGAGGCCGCGCAGGATCGTGTTCACCAGCTCGAAGAACACCTGGTTGACCTCCGGGAGCCACAGCAGTCCGAAGACCGCCAGCAGTCCGAACGGCGCGAACGGCTCGACCTGCCGCCGCAGCTTGTGCGACAGCCACGGCTCGATCACCCCGTAGCCGTCCAGCCCCGGCACCGGCACGAAATTCAGGATCGCGGCGGTCACCTGCAGCAGCGCCAGGAACGCCAGGGCAAAACGGAACGGAGCGGGCACACCGGCCAGCCCGTGCAGCCAGAACGGCGCCGTGCACACCGCCGCGAACACGATGTTGGTCAGCGGCCCGGCCGCCGAGATCAGGCTGTGCCGCCAGCGCCCCTGGATCCGGCCCCGCTCGATGAACACCGCGCCGCCCGGCAGCCCGATCCCGCCCATGATCACGAAGATCACCGGCAGCACGATGCTGAGCAGCGCATGGGTGTACTTCAGCGGGTTCAGCGTCAGATAGCCCTTGGCCTCCACCGAGATATCGCCGCTGTGCAGCGCGGTCCGGGCGTGTGCGTACTCGTGCATGCACAGCGAGACCACCCAGCCGGACACCACGAACAAGAACACCGCGAAGCCGGTGTGCGCCGCGAGCGCTTCGCTCCACACGGCCCATCCCGACACCGCCATGACGGCGACGAGCGCGAGGAAGACCGGGCTGATGCGGCGATCGGCGCGGCGGATTGCAGTGGTCATCGTGCGGGGCTCCCGGGTGTCTGGTGAGGGGCAGCCATGACCGTAACCGCGTCACGGCGGCCGGCGCACGGTGGTGCGCCGACGGGCTCGTTCACGGACCCCTGCCCAGGACCCGATGCCCCGAAAACGACGCTCGGTGCCTGGGGAGTTCCGGCTTGAACGACAATGGGCCGGTGCGCTACGGAATTCTCGGCACCACCCAGGCCGACCGGGCCGACGGCACCCCCGTCGCGCTCGGCGGGCCACGCCTGCGCGCGCTGCTCGCGGCCCTCGCGCTGCGCCCCGGCCGGGCACTGTCCCCGGACGTGCTGATCGCCGACATCTGGGGCCTGGACCCGCCCGCCGACGCGGCCGGTGCGCTGCAGGCGCTGGTCGGCCGGCTGCGCCGTGCCCTGGGGCATGCCGCGGTCGCCTCGGTCGACGGCGGCTACCGGCTCTGCGCCGACGCCGACGCCGTCGATCTGCACCGCTTCGAACGGCTCGCGGCGGAGGGCGGCCGGGCGCTCACCGCCGCGGACGCGTCCGGCGCCGCCGCCCTGCTCGACGCTGCCCTGGCGCTCTGGCGCGGTCCGGCCCTCGCCGATCTTCCGGACGCGGGAGTCGAGGCGGCCCGCGCCGAGAGCCGCCGGATGGACGCCCAGCGCACCCGCCTCGCCGCCGACCTCGCCCTCGGCCGGGCCGACCGGGCGCTGCCCACCCTCCTCGCGCTGTGCCAGGACCACCCGCTCGACGAGCCCCTCCAGGCCCTGCGGCTGCGTGCGCTGCGTGCCGCGGGCCGCACGGCGGAGGCGCTGGCGGCCTACGAGGAGATACGCACCGGCCTCGCCGACCGCCTCGGCGCCGACCCGGGCCCCGAACTGCTCACCCTGCACGCGGAACTGCTCCGGCCGTCGCCGGAGCCGGGCCCGCCGCCCCTGCACCCCGCGCACACCCACCCGGCGCCCGGAGCCGCGGCCACCGCCCCTGCCGCATACGGCGGCACCGGCACGTCGTACGACACGGGGACCACGTACCGCCTCGGGGCCCCCTCCGGAACGGGAATGCCCCAGGCTCCCGGCACCCTCCACGCCCCCGGCACCGCGCACCGCCCCGGCGCCGCCCCCACCGCCGTCCCCGTCCCCTTCCTGACCCCGCCCCACCCCCGCCCCGGCAACCTCCGTGCCCGGCTCACCTCCTTCGTCGGGCGGGACGCCGAGCTGGCGGCGATCCGCGCCGATCTGGCCGAGTACCGGCTGGTGACCCTGCTGGGCCCCGGCGGCGCCGGCAAGACCCGGCTGTCGCAGGAGGGCGCGGAGACCGCAGCGGCCGCGCTGCCGGACGCCTGGCCGCACGGCGTATGGCTGGCCGAGCTGGCACCGGTGGACGATCCGCAGACGGTGCCCGAGGCGGTGCTGACCGCGCTCGGCGCCCGCGAGACCGTCGTCCGCGGCACCACCGCCGAGGGGCTGCGGGCCGCCTCCGATCCGACCGCGCTGGACCCGCTCGGCCGGCTCGCCGAGCACTGCGCGGGGCGCCGGATGCTGCTCGTCCTCGACAACTGTGAGCATGTGATCGGCGCCGCCGCCGAGCTCGCCGAGCGGCTGCTGGCCGACTGCCCCGGTGTGACGGTGCTGGCCACCAGCCGGGAGCCGCTGGCCGTACCGGGCGAGGTGCTCCGGCCGGTCGAGCCGCTGCCGGACCCCGTCGCGCTGCGGCTGCTCGCCGACCGCGGGGCGGCCGCCCTGCCCGGCTTCCGCGTCGACGCCGACGAGGAGACCACAGCGGCCTGCACCGAGATCTGCCGTCGGCTGGACGGGCTGCCGCTCGCCATCGAACTCGCCGCGGCCCGGCTGCGGTTGCTCTCGCCGCGCCAGCTCGCCGACCGGCTCGACGACCGTTTCCGGCTGTTGACCAGCGGCAGCAGGACCGTACTGCCACGGCAGCAGACGCTGCGCGCGGTCGTGGACTGGTCCTGGGAGCTGACCGACGAGCCCGAGCGGGCGGTGCTGCGCCGGCTGTCCGTCTTCGCCGGCGGCTGCGATCTGACCGCCGCCGAAGAGGTGTGCGCGGGCGACGGCGTCGACGGACGCGAGGTGGCCGGGCTGCTCGGCTCGCTGATCGACAAGTCGCTGGTGGTGGCGGCGCCGGTCGGCCAGGAACGCGGCGTCGGCCGCTCCGGTGGAGACGGTGTGGGCACCGGGGGACAGATGCGCTACCGGCTGCTGGAGACGGTGGGGGAGTACGCCGGCGAGCGACTGGACGAGGCGGGGGAGCGGGGCGGTGCCGAGCGCCGTCACCTCGTCGCCTACCGCGAACTGGCCCGTACCACCGACCCGTTGCTGCGCGGCCCCGGGCAGCGCTCCGGCATGGAGCGGCTGGAGCTGGAGCACGACAATCTGCGCACCGCGCTGCGCCGCGCCCTGGCCGCGCGCGACGAGCACGAGGCGCTGTGCCTGGTGTTGTCCCTGCAGTGGTTCTGGTCGCTGCGCGACCACCGCAGCGACGCCCGCCACTGGGCGACGGCGGCCGGCGCGCTCGGCCCCGACCCCTTCGGCCCGACCGCCGAACCGGCCCCCGACCTGCACGAGAGCCCCATCGACACCCCACCGCCGATGGCTCCCGAGCAACTGCTGGAGGCCCGCCGCGAGGTCCGGCTGGTCGCGCTCGCCGGCATGGACAGCGATATCGAGGTGATGCAGGATGCGGCGATGCAGCAGGAGCTGGCCGGGATGCTCACCGTCTACCGCACCGGCATGCCGCAGACCTGCAAGGTGCCCGGCGCGCTGTGGTACTACGCGGTGCTGCTCACCGGGCGGTTCGACGACCTGGCGCAGCTCGTCGACAGCGCGGTGCAGGCCTGCCGCGACTTCGGCTACGAGTGGGAGCTGGCCTACATCCTGCAGCTCCGCTCGAAGATCCTCAACGAACGTCCCCACGGGCTGGCCCAGGCGGCCCGCGATGCCGACGAGGCGCTGCACACCTTCCTCCGGCTCGGCGACGCCTGGGGCGCGGCCGAGGCGCTGTCGGGGCGCGGCGAAACCCATGAGAAGCGGGGTGCGTACGCGCTCGCGGGGCGCGACTACCGGGCGGCGATGGTGCACGCCGAGAACCTGGGGGCGCACGGCCAGACCCTGCTGCTGCGCTGCCGGCTGGGTGCCGTGCTGATCGAGGACGGTCAGGAGGAGACCGGTGAGCGGATGCTGCGCGAGGTGCTGGCCGAGGCCGCGAAGGGCAACAGCGGCCGGGACACCGAGCCGTTCGCGCGGCTGAGCCTCGCGATGTGGCTGACGATGAAGGGACATCTCCAGGAGGCGCGGGAGGAACTGCACGCGGTGCGCGGGATCTTCATCCCGCGCGCCCCCGACCTGTTCGCCGGAATGCTGGAGGCGTCGCTGATCGCACTGGATCTGGACGAGGGGCACCGCGACGAGGGGCTGCTGACCAGGTTCCGGACGGCCATGGACAGCATGCAGGGCTCCCTGACGCAGATGGTCGCGCCGGACCTTCCGGTGGTGCAACTCCTCACCGGCGCCCGGGTGTTGATGGCACTGCGCGGCGAGCCGGCGGGGCGGGACGCGGCGCGCCTGGTGGGGGCGTACGACGCGCTGCGGGCCACCAGCCATGTCCCGCCGCGGATCATCCGCGACAACCGGGCCCGTACCGAGGCGTCCGCGCGGGCGCTGCTGGGTGAGGCGGCCTATGCGCACGCGTACGCCGAAGGCGGCGGCCTCTCCCTCGGAGAAGCCGCCGCCCTCATCTGACGCGAGCCGGGCGAAAGGCCGTCCCGCAGGGAAGCCCCCTGCGGGACGCACGTCAGGTCTTCTTGCGGAACCTCGCCACCGCGAGCGGCATGGTGACGGCCGTGATGGCGACCGCCCAGCAGAGGGTGATCAGCGCCGGATGGGCCACCGCCCCCTGGCCGTTGATCAGGGCGCGGGCCGCGTCCGCCAGGTTGGAGAGCGGGTTGACCTCGGTGAAGCCCTTCAGCCAGCCGGGCATCTTCGTGGTCGGCGTGAAGATCGACGAGCCGAACTGCAGCGGCATCAGCACCAGCATCGCCACGCCCTGGACCGCCTGCGGGGTCTTCATGGAGAGTCCCAGCAGGATGAAGATCCACATCAGGGCGGCGCCGAAGACCGTGGACAGCACGATCGCGGCGAAGAAGGCGATCATGCTCCCCTTGATCTCCAGGCCCAGCAGAAAGCCCATGCCGAGCAGGATCGCGGTGGCGATCAGCATCCGGCCGATCTCGACGACGATCTTGGCGATCAGGACCGAGGACCGGGCTATGGGCATGGTCCGGAAGCGGTCCATGACGCCCTTGCGGAAGTCCTCGTTGACGCCCGTGCCCACCGCCATGGCGATGTTCATGCCCATCATCGCCATCATGCCGGGCACCAGATGCTGGACATAGGCGTGCTGATGGCCCTTGCCGGCGATGGCGCCGCCGAAGACGTAGGTGAACAGCAGGATGAAGATGACCGGCATCAGCAGGGCGTCGAACATCGACTCCGGGTCCTGCTTGATCTGCAGGGCGTTGCGCCGCACCAGCGCGCCGATGTGCCGCAGATTGGCGCGGACACCGATCCGGCCTTCGTCGGCGCCGGCCTTCACCCGTGGCGCCGTCAACGTCGCCGCACTCATGCTGATACCCCCGCGTACTGCTGGTCCCGGTCGTCCTCGGATGCCTCGGCCTCGGAGGTCTTCTGGCCGGTGATGGCCAGGAACACCTCGTCCAGGCTGGGCAGATGGGTGCTGATCCCGGCGAGCGGGATGCCCTCCCGGCCGAGCACATTGACCACCGCGGTCAGCTGCTCATCGCTGATGATCGGTACGTTGACCACACCCCCGTCGTGGTCAGCGGTGGCACCCGCGATGCCGTCCAGACCGGCTCGGGCGATGGCGCCAGCCATCCGGTCCAGCTCGCCGGGTTCCGACGGCCGGATCTGCAGCGTCCGCCCGCCGACCTTGGCCTTGAGCTCGTCGACCTGCCCCTCGGCGATCACCCGGCCACGGTCGATGACCGTCAGCTCGTCGGCCAACTGCTCGGCCTCTTCCATGTACTGAGTGGTCAGCAGCACCGTGGCGCCCTCGCGCACCATCCGCTGGACCTCCTGCCACACCTCGTTACGGGTGCGGGGGTCGAGGCCGGTGGTCGGCTCGTCCAGGTAGAGGACCGCCGGTTGGCCGATCATCGAGGCGGCCAGGTCGAGCCGGCGGCGCATACCGCCGGAGTACTTCGCCGCGGGTCGCTTGGCGGCCTCGGTCAGCGAGAACCGCTCCAGCATCTCGTCCGCGCGGCGGCGGGCGTCCTTGCGGGGCAGATCGAGCAGCCGCCCGATCATGTAGAGGTTCTCCCAGCCGGAGAGCTTTTCGTCGACCGAGGCGTACTGCCCGGTCAGGCCGATGGTGCGGCGCAGCGCGCGGGGCTGGCGCACCACGTCGAAGCCGGCCACGACGGCGCTGCCGGCGTCCGGCACGAGGAGGGTGGACAGGCACCGTACGAGGGTCGTCTTGCCGGCGCCATTGGGGCCGAGCACGCCGAGCACGGTGCCTTCCTTCACGTCCAGGTCCACCCCGTCGACGGCCTTGACCGCGCCGAAGTGCTTGACCAGACCGCGCACCTCCACGGCGTTGCCGCCCTTGGTGGTTATCGTCTGTCGCGTCATGACCCCTAAGGTGCCAGCCGCCACCGACAACGCACCGACAGGCCGCCGACAGCACGACCGACACCGCCGACGGCGCCAACGGCACGACCGTCAGCGGACCGGCACCACCCGTCGGCGCGCCCGGTGTCCCCGGCAGCGGCCCGGCACGGCAGGCCGTCGTCGCGCCGGACCGCCGGAGCCGGCAACCGGCCCCGCATACCCCATGGAACGGCGGCCGGAACAGTGTGTTCCGGCCGCCGGACCGAGTGTGCCGCGCGGTGCCCCGAGCGGTTGCCGCCTAGTGGAAGGTGTGCTCCGGGCCCGGGAAGCCGCCGCCGACGACGTCCTCGGCGAACGCCTTGGCCGCGCCGCCGAGCAGCTCACGCAGCTGGAGGTACTGCTTGACGAACTTCGGGACATGGCCGGCGGTCAGGCCGGCCATGTCGGTCCACACCAGCACCTGGGCGTCGCAGTCCAGGCCGGCGCCGATGCCGACGGTCGGGATGTGCAGCGACCGGGTGACCTCGGCGGCCAGCTCGGCCGGTACGGCCTCCAGGACGACCGCGAAAGCACCGGCGTCCTGCACCGCCTTCGCATCCCGCAGCAGCTGCTGGGCGGCCTCCTCGCCGCGGCCCTGTACGGGGTAGCCGCCGTAGGCGTTGACCGACTGCGGGGTCAGCCCGACATGCGCCATCACCGGGATGCCGGACGAGACCAGCAGCTCCACCTGGTCGGCGGAGCGCTCACCGCCCTCCAGCTTGACCGCGCCCACGCCCGCTTCCTTGACCAGCCGGGTGGCGTTGCGCAGCGCCTGCACCGGCCCTTCCTGGTACGAGCCGAACGGCAGATCGCCGACGACGAGCGCGCGCTTGGTGCCCCGGACGACCGCCGCGGACAGCAGCGTGATCTCGTCCATGGTGACCGGCACGGTGGATTCGTAACCGAGGTGGCAGTTGCCCATCGAGTCACCGACGAGCAGAACGGGGATGCCGGCCTCGTCGAAGACGGAGGCGGTCATCGCGTCGTAGGCGGTGAGCATCGGCCACTTCTCGTCGCGCTCCTTGGCGGCGGCGATGTCCCGGACGGTGATCCGGCGCGACCCCGAGCCCCCGTACAAAGACTTGGCAACCGGCTTCTGGGCAGGCGAAAGCTGCGTCATGGTGACGGCTCCTGTTCGTCATCTCGAGGCACCCTGACGGTGTCCCCGGACTCCCCTCCATGCTGGCACGGCCCGCGTACAAGGAAAAGGGGAGCGGGTGTGACCGGTCTCCCTTCGCCCGGACGACGGGACTCGCCCGGCGGGTTTTCGATACGGAACGGCCCCGTATCGATAGCTGCTTAGGGTGCCGGCATGGCCACCCCCTCCAGTACTCCGGGCGCTGCGCAGGCCCGACAGATCCCGGAACGTATCCACCGCCGCCGCTGGGCGGTCCTGTCCACCCTCATGCTCAGCCTGCTGATCGTGGTGCTGGACAATTCGATCCTCAACGTCGCCATGAAGACGATCGCGACCCCGGCTCCCACCGGCCTCGGCGCCACCCAGAGCGAGCTGGAGTGGGCGATCAACTCCTACACGCTGGTCTTCGCCGGTCTGCTGTTCACCGCGGGCCTGCTCGGCGACCGGCTGGGCCGCAAGAAGACGCTGCTCTTCGGCCTGGCCGTCTTCGGCGCCGGATCGGTGCTCGCCGGAGTGTCCGGATCGCCCGCCGAGCTGGTCGCCTTCCGCGCGCTGATGGGGCTGGGCGGCGCCTTCGTGATGCCGTCCACCCTCGCCATCCTGATGAACGTCTTCGAGCGGGACGAGCAGCCCAGGGCGATCGGCATCTGGGCCGGCGGGGTGGGTCTGGCCATCGCGGTCGGCCCGATCGCCGGCGGTCTTCTCCTCGACCACTTCTGGTGGGGCTCGGTCTTCATGATCAACGCCCCGATCGTGGTGATCTCGCTGATCGCGATGGTGGTCCTGGTGCCCGACTCCCAGGACCCCGGCCCCGGCCGGCTGGACCCGTTCGGGGTGCTGCTGTCCGTCGTCGGACTCGTCCTGCTGGTCTACGGCATCATCAAGGGCGGTCAGCTCGCCGACTTCACCGACCCGCAGGTGGTCGGCGCGATCGCCGGCGGCCTGGTGGTGCTGATCGTCTTCGTGGTGCACCAGAAGCGCAGCGACCACCCGTCCATCGACATCGGCTACTTCCGCAGCCCCGCCTTCTCGGCCGCCATCGTCGCCATCGCGCTGGTCTTCTTCGCGCTGATGGGCGTCGCGTTCTTCACCGTCTTCTACATCCAGAGCGTGCGCGGCTACACCCCGCTGCAGGCCGGAATGCTGTTCCTGCCGCTGGCCGTCGCCCAGACGGTCTTCGCGCCACGGGCCCGGCTCGCCGTGGACCGCTATGGCGCCCGCGCGGTGTGCACCTTCAGCATGTTCGTGGTGGCCACCACCATGTCGGGCCTGCTGCTGCTGGACACCGACACCCCGATCTGGGTCCTGGAGGCGCTGTTCTTCCTGCAGGGCGTCGGCACGGCGCACATCATGCCGCCGGCCACCGTCGCGGTGATGCAGGCGCTGCCCCGGGAGAAGGCCGGCTCCGGCTCGGCCCTCAACAATGTCTTCCGGCAGGTCGGCGGCACCCTCGGCGTCGCCGTCCTCGGCTCGCTGCTGTCCACGAGCTACCGCGACGGTATGCAGGACAAGCTCGACGCGCTGCCGGGCGTACCGGCCGCCGCCCGGCACGCGGCCGGTGAATCCATCGAGGCGACCCACGGCCTCGCGGACTCGATGGGCCCGGCGGGCCGGTCGCTGATCGCCGCCGCCGACGATGCCTTCATCCACGCCATGCACATCACCGCGCTCGGCTCGGCCGCCGTCGCACTGGTCGGGCTCGTGGTGGCCGCGGCCTTCCTGCCCGGCAAAACGGCACCGGTGCCGCAGGCGGCGGAGCCGCAGGAAGAGCGGAAGGCGGGCGTGCAGCGATGAGCCGGGCGGCGGGGGACTCCGAGGTGGCGGCGGCCGGGGAGCGGCCGGGCCCGGCGGCCCCCGGGCGCCGCGGCCGGCCGCGCAGCGCCGCGGCCGACTCCGCCATCATCGAGGCCGTGCTGCGCCTGATCGAGGACGGTGCCTCCATAGGTGAGCTGTCCATGGAGCGCATCGCCCGCGAGGCCGGCGTCGGCAAGGCCACGGTCTACCGCCGCTGGGCCGGCAAGAGCGCCCTGATGCTCGATGTGATGCGCTCCCTGGACGTCCCGAGCCCGCCGCTGGACGGCACCTCGGTACGCGATGACCTCGTCGCCCTGCTGGAATTCCTGCGCCGCCGTGGACTCGCCAAGCGCAGCTCAGCGCTGCTGCGCACCCTCGTCAGCCACGTCCAGGCGCAGCCCGGGCTGTGGGCCGAGTACCACGAGACGGTCCTGCGGGCCCGCCACGAGACGCTGCTCGGGGTGCTCCGGCGCGGGGTGGCGAGCGGCGAGATCCGCACCGACCGGGACCTGGAGACCCTCGCCGATCTCTTCGTCGGCCCGATGCTCGCCCGCGCCCTCCTCCACGAGTGGCAGGAACTGCCCGAGAGCCTCCCGGGGGACATCGTCGACATGATCCTGGAGGGCGTACGGCCGGCGGCGGACCGGGCCGCGGGCTGAACGCCGCGCGCCGGCGGCGGTGTTGGGTGCAGGGGCGGATCGGCCCCCGGAAATCCGTGCGTACACACCGCCGTATGACCGGACCATGCCCGTTCTGTCACAGCCGTTGTCACGAACCCCCGCGGCCGGAACCCCGACCCGTCACCGCGCCGTCCTCACTTCTAAGAAAGCGCATTACGGGCCATCGCCTAGGGTCGGAGACCACAGGTGAGGCGCAGCGAAGCAAGGTAGTGAGGACAGCTAAATGGCGCAGGCATACATGACGGAGCCGGGACAGGGGCACAACCCCGGGCAGGCCGGTTCCCGGGCCGGACGCCTGCGGAACTGGTGGCGTCCCGAGGGCATGTGGCGGCGCGGCATCGTGCTCGCGGTGCTCGCGGTCCTGCTCGGCCTGCTGATGATGCTGCACGCACAGATCCCCAACACCGTGGGAAACCTGGGCAGTCTGCTGGAGACCTTCCTGCCGTGGCTGGGGCTGGGCGTCCCGCTGCTGCTCGTCGCCGCGGTGCTGCGCCGCTCGGCGACCGCGCTCCTCGCGCTGGTGCTGCCCGTCTTCGCCTGGGTCAATCTCTTCGGCGGGCAGCTCACCGACAAGGCCGGCAACGGCGGCAATCTCACGGTCGCCACGCACAACGTCAACGCCGACAACCCCGACCCGGCGGCCACCGCCAGGGACATCGTGGCCTCCGACGCCGATGTGGTGGCCCTGGAGGAGCTGACCGGTGACGCCCTGCCCGCCTACCGGCAGGGTCTGGCGAAGGCGTATCCGTACCACACGGTCGAGGGCACCGTCGGGCTGTGGAGCAAGCGCCCGCTGTCCGATGCGAAGCCGGTGGACATCAAGATGGGCTGGACCCGCGCGCTGCGGGCCACCGTCACCGCCGCCGACGGCCAGAAGTTCGCGGTCTATGTCGCGCATCTGCCGTCGGTGCGGGTCAAGGTCGAGGCGGGCTTCACCGCCAACCAGCGCGACGGCAGCGCCGCGGCGCTCGGCGAGGCGATCGCCGCCGACCCCGAGAAGAAGGTCATGCTGCTCGGCGACCTCAACGGCACCATGAACGACCGCTCGCTGGCCCCGGTCACCTCCCAGATGCGCTCCGCCCAGGGGGCGGCGGGCGACGGCTTCGGCTTCAGCTGGCCGGCCGCGTTCCCGATGGCCCGGATCGACCAGATCATGATGAAGGGGATGGACCCGGTCAAGGCCTGGGTGATGTCCCCGACCGGCAGCGACCATCTTCCGGTCGCGGCGTCGGTGAAGATCTGACCAGCGCCGACGCACTGCCGACGGTGATCTGACGCGCGCTTGTCACGCCCCGTTCCCACGCCGGAATACTGCGCCTGAGAGACTTTGTTCCGTAAGAGAACTTAACCGACTTACGGTCCACGCGCTGCGTGCCCGCCCGCACGCAAAACCCTGGAAGGTCTTTCATGCCCTTGGCTCTGCTCGCGCTCGCGATCTCGGCCTTCGGTATCGGCACCACGGAATTCGTGATGATGGGCCTGCTGCCCAATGTCGCGGACGATCTGGGCACCTCGGTGCCCACCGCCGGCTACCTCGTCTCCGCCTATGCCCTCGGCGTCGTCATCGGCGCCCCGCTCCTGACCGCCCTCGGCTCCCGCATCCCGCGCAAGCGGATGCTGGTCTGCCTGATGGCGGTCTTCACGGTCGGCAACCTCGCCTCCGCCCTGGCCCCCACCTTCGGTCTGCTGATCGCCGGCCGGCTGCTGGCCGGGCTCCCGCACGGTGCCTTCTTCGGCGTCGGCGCGGTGGTCGCCGCCCGGCTGGTGCGCGAGGGCCGCCAGGCCCGCGCGGTCGCCACGATGTTCCTCGGCCTGACCGTCGCCAACATCATCGGTGTCCCCGCCGCGACCCTCATGGGCCAGCAGCTCGGCTGGCGCGCCACCTTCCTCGTCGTGGCCGCCATCGGGCTGGTCGCCATGGCCTCCCTGGCCCGGCTGATCCCCCCGCTGCCGGCCGAGGAGCGCACCGGTCTGGGCAGCGAACTGCGGGCGCTGGGCAACCGCCAGGTGCTGCTCGGCCTGCTCACCACCGTCTTCGGCTTCGCCGGGATCTTCGCCGTCTACAGCTACCTCGCGTCGATGATGACCGAGGTCACCGGCTTCGCGGCGGGCTCGGTCCCGCTGGTCCTCGCCCTCTTCGGCATCGGGATGACGCTCGGCGCACTCGCCGCCGGCCCGCTCACCGACCGGGCCCTGCGACCGACCCTGTACGGCTCGCTGGCCGCGCTGGCCCTCGTGCTGGCCGCCTTCCACTTCACCGCCCAGGTGAAGTGGGCGGCGCTGGTCACGGTCGTCGTCATCGGCGCCGTCGGCTTCCTGACCACCACCCCCCTCCAGATGCTGGTCATGAAGAAGGCGCAGCAGGCCCCGACCCTGGCCGCCGCCTCCAACCAGTCCGCCTTCAACCTCGCCAATGCCGGCGGCGCCTGGGTCGGCGGCCTGGCCCTGGCCGGCGGCTGGGGCTGGACCTCCCCGACCCTGGTCGGCGCGGTGCTGGCCGCCCTGGGCCTGGCCGTCGCCGTCGTGGCCGGTCTCCTGGACCGCGGCGCCCACGACGCCTCCCGGATCGTGGCCCGCAGCGGCGAGGCGGCGGTGGAACCGGCCGCGGGCACCGGCGTGCCGGCCGGTGACCACATCGGCTGACCGCCCGCGGTGGCCGCCGAGCGAGCCGAGTACGGACAACGCGGGACACCCAGGGCCTCCCCGGCCCTGCGGTGTCCCGCGTGACGTCCACCGCCCGGCGCCGGGCCTGACCATGGACCCGGCCGCCGGACCGGGCCCGACCCTGCGGCCCCCTGCCGGACCGGGCGGCCTGCCTGCGGTACGCCCGCACGGGCGGCGTCAGGGGCGGCCGGCCGGGCGGCCCGGCCGCGGGACGACGCCGGCCCGCCCCGGCAGTGAGGCATGACGGCCCGTCAGGCCCCTTCCCGCCAATGGTTGGTGATGGGCAGCCGGCGGTCCTTGCCGAAGCCCTTCGCGGAGATCTTGGGGCCGGGCGGGTACTGGCGGCGCTTGTACTCGGCGTGGTCGACCATGCGCAGGACGCGCGTCACCAGCGCCTCGTCGAAGCCCTGGGCGGTGATGTCCTCCCGGCCGCGGTCGTGGTCGACATAGAGCTCCAGGATGCGGTCCAGGACGTCGTAGTCCGGCAGGGAGTCGGTGTCGACCTGACCGGGGCGGAGTTCGGCGCTCGGAGGCTTGGTGAGGGTGTTCTCCGGGATCGGCGGGGCCTGGCCGCGGTCGGCGGCGGCCCGGTTGCGCCAGCGGGCCAGCCGGTAGACGACCGACTTGTACACGTCCTTGATCGGGCCGTAGCCGCCCACCGAGTCGCCGTAGAGGGTCGAATAGCCGCAGGCCAGCTCGGACTTGTTGCCGGGGGCGAGGACCAGATGGCCCTCCTGGTTGGAGATGGCCATCAGGGTGGTGCCCCGCAGTCGCGACTGCAGATTCTCCTCGGCCAGTCCGGTCAGCGGCAGCGCCGCCATGTAGGCGTCGAACATCGGGCCGATCGGCACCGTACGGAAGGACAGGCCCGTACGGTGCGCGAGTTCGGCGGCGTCGGTGAGGGAGTGCTCCGACGAATAGCGGGAGGGCATCGCCACGGCATGGACGTGCTCCGCCCCCAGGGCGTCACAGGCGAGAGTGGCGACCAGCGCGGAGTCGATCCCGCCGGACAGGCCGAGCACCACGCTGCGGAAGCCGTTCTTGGCGACATAGGCGCGCAGGCCGACGACCAGCGCGGTGTAGATCTCCTCCAGGTCGGTGAGGCGTTCGGCCGCACCGCCGAGGGTCTCGGGGGGATAGGGCGGCAGGGGTTCGGCGGAGAGGGTGAGGTGGTCGACCCGCAGCCCGTCGTCCAGCACGCCCGAGGGGGGCACGGGCGCCGCGGCGGGCAGGTCCAGGTCGACCAGTACACAGCCCTCCGCGAACTGCGGTGCCCGCGCGATCACGCCGCCGTCCTTGTCGACGACGATCGAGTCGCCGTCGAAGACCAGCTCGTCCTGCCCGCCGATCATCGCCAGATAGGCGGTGGTGCAGCCGGCCTCCTGGGCCCGCTTGCGGACCAGCTCCAGCCGGGTGTCGTCCTTGTCCCGCTCGTACGGCGAGGCGTTGACCGACACCAGCAGCCCGGCGCCCGCGCTGCGCGTCGCCGGCACCCGGCCGCCGTCCTGCCACAGGTCCTCGCAGATGGCGAGCGCGACATCCACCCCGTGGACCCGTACGACGGGCAGGGTGTCGCCGGGGACGAAGTAGCGGAACTCGTCGAAGACGCCGTAGTTGGGAAGGTGGTGCTTGGCGAAGCTCAGCGCGACCTCGCCCCGGTACAGCACGGCCGCGGCGTTCTGCGGGGCGCCCGCGGGGCGGCCGTAGCGCGGCTTGGCCTGCGTCCCGCGGTCGAGATAGCCCACGATCACCGGGAGGTCGCCCAGTCCCTGCTCGGCCAGCCGGCCGGCCAGCGTCCGCAGCGCGCCGCGGCTCGCCTCGACGAACGAGGGGCGCAGCGCGAGGTCCTCGACGGGATATCCGGTCAGCGCCATCTCGGGGAACGCGACGAGGTGTGCGCCCTGGTCGGCGGCGTGCCGGGTCCAGCGCAGGATCGTCTCGGCGTTCTGGGCGAGATCGCCGACACAGGAATCGATCTGGTTGAGGGCGAGACGAAGTTGAGGCACTCCGCCAGTGTAATCGTCTTTCTGACGCAATGGGGGTCGGAGGGATCTCGGCGGTGCTTCGGGGGTGTGACGGACGGTCCCGCAGTGGCCCGTGGGCGCTCGCCACACGCCCCGGGGCCGCTACTTCTTGCGGTAGCCGATGATCGTCATCATTCCCGACTCCGAGTGGTAGACGTTGTGGCAGTGGACCATCCACAGCCCGGGGTTGTCGGCGTCGAAATCGACGGAGACCCTGCGGCCGGGCAGCAGGATCGTGGTGTCCTTGCGGGGGCCGCCGTCCGGCAGCGCGAAGGTGTGGCCGTGCAGATGCATCGGGTGCCACATCCTGGTGTGGTTGCGGAAGATGATCCGGACCCGCTCACCGGCTTCGACGGGATACCGCTGGGAGGGCGTGTACGGGCTCCCGTTGATCGCCCAGTCGTACTTCTCCATGGTGCCGGTGAGGGTCATCTCCAGGGTGCGGTCGGGGCGGCGCGACACGGACCGTACCGACTCGGCGGCCCGGAACCGGTCCGCGGTCAGCAGCCTGCCGTACAGGTTCTTGGGCCGGGTGGACGCACTCGGCGCCCCGCCGCTCCCGGTGCGCAGCAAGGCCAGCGCGGAGCGCCCCTTGCCCTCGGCGAGCACGGTGAGCGGGAAGACGCCGTCCCCGGCCGTGACCAGGACGTCGTAGCGCTCGGCCATCCCGAGGAGCAGCGCATCGGTCTCCGCGTGCTCGACGGGGAAGCCGTCGGTGTGCGTCACGGTCATCCGGTGGCCGCCGAGCGCGACGCGGTAGGCGGTCTCGCTGCCCGCGTTGATGAAGCGGATCCGGATGCGGTCGCCGGGCCTGGCGCGGAAGGTCCGCGGGTCGTGGGTGGTACGCCCGTTGACGAGGTGGTACGGGTGGTCCACATCGCCCGCGTCATGGCCGAGCAGCTTGCTCCTGGCGCCCTTCAGGATCCGCGACGGGCCGTCGGCGGGGGCCGCTCCGCCCTGGGCGTGCTGGCCACCGCCGCCGCCGCGCTTTGCCTCGTGGCCCATGTCCCTCTCGGCATGGTTCATGCCGCCGCGGTCCACGCCCCCGTGCAACTCCTTGAGCACCGCGTCGGGAGTGCTGCCGTCCACCCCGTCGAGCCAGTCGTCCAGCAGGACGACCCACTCCTTGTCGTAGGAGAGCGGCTCCCTGGGGTCATCGACGATCAGCGGCGCATACATCCCGCGGTCCAGCTGCAGACCGGAGTGCGGATGCACCCAGTGCGTGCCGGGGGTGGTGACGGCGAAGTGGTAGTCGAACGAGCCGCCGGGCTTGACGGACCGCTGGGTCAGGCCGGGGACGCCGTCCATGTCGTTGCGCACCGTCAGCCCGTGCCAGTGCAGCGTCGTGGACTGCGGAAGGTGGTTGGCGAGGGTCAGCGCGATCCGCTCGCCCGCGGTGACACGCATCTCCTTGCCGGGCAGCTCATCGCCGTACGCCCAGGTCTTGACGGTACGGCCGCCCAGGTCGATCCGGGTCTCGGCGGCTGTCAGCGAGAAGTGGCGTACGGGCCCCGAGCCCCGCCTGCGCTCGGCCTCGGCGACCTCCGGGCCGTCGGGGGACACATAGCCGGACGGAGTGTGGCCGTCGGGGCCGTGGGAGGGGTCCGTGCCGTTCAGATCGTCCGTGGCGGAGTGCGGGACGGAGCCGGTTGTGCCGGTGGCGCAGGCGGACAGCAGGCCGCTGCCGGCGACGGCGATACCTGCGCCGAGCAGGGCGCGGCGGGAGGGCGTACGCATGGGGGAAGCACCTCGTGACGATGTCGGTGGTGATCTGGGTGGGGTGAGGGGCACTGCCGCGGACTCCGGTGGGCGTCGGCGGCGGGGCGCGCTCCTACACGCGCAGCACCGGCAGTCGGGCGGGGAGTTGGGGGCGCGGCGGCCGGGGTATCGGCCCCAGGCTGCGCGGCGGACCGGAACGCGGGGCGCGGCGCGCGCCGGTCTCCCGGCGTCCGGTCGGTGCACCGGCGCCCGGGAGGGCCGGGAGGGCGGGCGCCCGGACCGGGAGGGCGGCGCGGCGGATCCCCCGGGGGGCCATGGCGCCACCGGGAGCATCGGCGCGGGCGTCGGTGGGCTGCGCGGAGGCGGCGCGCGCCTCGCGGGTGACGGCGGTGGCCGGCCCGGCCGCGCGGTACGTCCGGGGAGGTGCGGCCGCCTGCCGCATCGGCTGCGCCATGCGGCGCGCCCTCGGGACCGTCGCGAAGAGCGTGTGGTGCGCCTCGTGTCCGGCCCTCGGGTGCCCGAACGTATGCAGGGTGACGATGCCGAGGACCAGTGCCGTGAACCGCAGCAGCCGACCGCACCACACGGCGGCCCTGCTCTGTTCGTGCATCGCTGACCTCTCGACGGACGGCGAACCGGCGGAAGTGCGGGAGGCCCGCCGCCCGCACCCTACCCCCTAGGGGTATGGCTCCCCGTGGTGGCCCGCCGGGCGGAGTGCCGTTTGCGCCGTTCGCCGCCGGGTCGCGGGCCCGCCAGTATCGGCTGATTGTGGTTCTTTGCGCCGGTATCACCGCTTAACTTTCCCCCATCCGCCTACTCTTGGCACTCCACGCCACCCGCGCGGCCGAGGGCGCCACCGGCGGCAGCCGGGGGAAATCCGGGTGGATCCGGCCGGGTCCACCCGACCGTCCGGACGTCCGTCACGCACGCAGCAGAGGCGACGGAGCCGGAGAAGGAGTCCGATGAGCCAACCCCGCCGCCTCCCCACGCCCGGCCGGTTCCTGCGCATCGACGGTGTGCCGCTGCATGTCCTGACCGAGGGCAGCGGCCCGGTCTGTGTCCTCAGCGGCGGTCTCGGTATGGCGTGGTTCGACTGGGACGCGGTCGCCGCGCTGCTCGCCCCGCACCGCACCGTCGTCCGCTTCGACCGCCCCGGTCTCGGCCTGAGCGCCCCGGCGCCCGAGCCGCCCACCCTCGCCGCCGAGGCCGACCGGATCGCCCGTCTCCTGGAGGCGCTCGGCCATCCGGGCCCGGCCACCGTCGTCGGCCACTCGCTCGCCGGCTTCCACGCCGAGGCGTTCGCCCGGCTGCACCCGGAGCGCTGCGCCGGGATCGTGCTGGCCGACGCCAGCATCGAGGACGCCCCGCGGCCCCGGCTGCCGCGCGCGGTGCGTATCGCCTGGGCGGGCAAGATGGCCGGGCTCGCGTCCGCCGCCGGACTGCCGCGCGCCCTGGGCCCCGCCACCCGCCGGCTGATCGGCCGCGCCTCGACCGTCGGCAGCCATCCGCCGCACCCCTGGGAGCAGGCCGGCTACCGCACCAGCCGGGTGGCGCGGGCCTGTGCCCTGGAGAACGCGAGCTACCCCTACCAGGCCGCTGAGCTCGCCGCGCTGCGCCTGGAACGCCCGCTGCCCGCGGTGCCGGTGGCCGTCCTCGCGGCGTACGACGGCAGCGAATCGGCACGGCAACTGCGCTCGCTGGAGCGGCAGCGGGGGCTGGCCGCGGCACTGGGCGGCCGGTTCGCGGTGGCCGCCCCCGCAGGCCATCTGGTGATGGCCGACGTGCCGGAGTCGGTGGCGCAGGCGGTGCTGGACCTGACGGGGACGGGGCGGGGCGCGGCCGCGCCGTTCGCCTAGACGGGCGAGCGCAGAGACGGCGGCCACCCGTGCCTCCTTGAACGCCGCCCAGGACTTCTTCCCGGCCTTGAACTTCCTGACGGCTTCGATCGGCTTGCGGAGCGTCTTCGCCGGCTCGACGGAGACCTTCTCCACCCTGCCCAGGAAGACCGCCACCTCTCCCTTGCCGTGCCGCCGACCGCCTCGACGATCTTGCCCAGGCCGCGTCCGAAGCCCTCCGAGGCATCGCCCGCCCCGCTCTCGGGCAGCGGGCGGGCGGCCTGCCGCAGCCCGTCCGCCACCTTGTGCAGCGCCGCGGCCTGCGCCCGCCGCTCGTGCGCGTTCCGTGCCGGACGCGCAGCTGAATATCGCG
Source organism: Streptomyces sp. NPDC048434 (assembly GCF_043200375.1). Classification (NCBI taxonomy): domain Bacteria; kingdom Bacillati; phylum Actinomycetota; class Actinomycetes; order Kitasatosporales; family Streptomycetaceae; genus Streptomyces; species Streptomyces sp. NPDC048434. The sequence continues at coordinate 144,798 of NZ_JBICXQ010000021.1, forward strand.
TCCGGGCCGGTCCGGAAACCCTGTCCCACTGCCCGCTCTCCCGCTGCTCCGGGTCGTTCACGGTCCGCGGCCACCCCATGAAGGGCAGGGAACGGGCCCTTCAACATCGGGTCAATGGCCGCTCAGGCCGGCTTCAAGACTGCGCCAAGCCCCCCGTTTGCCCCCGCCCGCTGCGCTGAGCTCGCTCGGCACGGGAAGGATGCCGGGTGAGGGTTACGGGACGGCGGTTCTGATTCAGGCCAAGGGTGCGTAATGTGACGGTAACCCCCTCACGTGATACTGGTGTGCCACGCCGCGTGATCCGGCGCGCGTGGACAGGCCGATTGACCTGCAAGGATTGGTGACCCATGGACAAGCAGCAGGAGTTTGTGCTCCGAACGCTCGAGGAGCGCGACATCCGCTTCGTACGGCTGTGGTTCACCGATGTGCTCGGGTTCCTCAAGTCCGTGGCGGTCGCCCCCGCGGAGCTGGAGCAGGCCTTCGACGAGGGCATCGGTTTCGACGGCTCGGCCATCGAAGGCTTTGCCCGGGTGTACGAGTCCGACATGATCGCCAAGCCGGACCCCGGCACCTTCCAGATCCTGCCCTGGCGTGCCGAGGCCCCCGGCACCGCCCGAATGTTCTGCGACATCCTGATGCCGGACGGCTCCCCTTCCTACGCCGACCCGCGCTATGTCCTCAAGCGCATCCTGGCCAAGACCTCCGACCTCGGGTTCACCTTCTACACCCACCCGGAGATCGAGTTCTTCCTGCTCAAGGACAAGCCCGTGGACGGCCAGCGGCCGACCCCCGGCGACTCCTCGGGCTACTTCGACCACACCCCGCAGAACGTCGGCATGGACTTCCGCCGGCAGGCGATCACGATGCTGGAGTCGATGGGCATCTCGGTGGAATTCAGCCACCACGAGGGCGCGCCCGGCCAGCAGGAGATCGATCTGCGCTACGCCGACGCCCTGTCGACCGCGGACAACATCATGACGTTCCGGCTGGTCATGAAGCAGGTGGCGCTGGAGCAGGGCGTCCAGGCCACGTTCATGCCCAAGCCGTTCTCGGAGTACCCGGGCTCCGGTATGCACACCCACCTCTCGCTCTTCGAGGGCGACCGCAACGCCTTCCACGAGTCCGGCTCGGAGTACCAACTCTCCAAGGTCGGGCGCTCGTTCATCGCCGGTCTGCTGCGGCACGCGGGGGAGATCTCCGCCGTCACCAACCAGTGGGTCAACTCCTACAAGCGCATCTGGGGCGGCGCCAACCGCACCGCCGGCGCCGGCGGCGAGGCTCCCTCGTACATCTGCTGGGGCCACAACAACCGCTCCGCGCTGATCCGCGTCCCGATGTACAAGCCCGGCAAGATGGGCTCGACCCGGGTCGAGGTCCGCTCCATCGACTCCGGCGCCAACCCGTATCTGACGTACGCGGTGCTGCTTGCGGCCGGTCTCAAGGGCATCGAGGAGGGCTACGAGCTGCCGGACGGCGCCGATGACGACGTCTGGGCGCTGTCCGACTCGGAGCGCCGGGCGATGGGCATCGAGCCGCTGCCGCAGAACCTCGGCGAGGCCATCGAGCTGATGGAGCGCAGCGAACTGGTCGCCGAGACCCTCGGCGAGCACGTCTTCGACTTCTTCCTGCGCAACAAGAAGCAGGAGTGGGAGGAGTACCGCTCCGAGGTCACCGCCTTCGAGCTGCGCAAGATGCTGCCCGTGCTCTGAGCCACCGCGCCACCGAGAGGCTGCACCCATGGCACTTCCCGCTCCGCAGGGACGGCGGAGCAGCACCTTCACCCGGCTGCTGAGGCACGGTTTCACCGACCCCTCAGCGGCCGGGCGGCTGCTCGATTCCCCCGAACTCGCGTCCGTACGCGATGACTCGGTGCTGCTCGAAGCGCTGGGCGCCACCGCGGACCCGGATCTGGCGCTGCACAGCCTGGTCCGGCTGGTGGAGGCGCAGGAGCCGGACGAGCAGCAGGCGCTGCTGAGCACGATCGTCGCGGCGAAACCGCTGCGCGACCGGCTGCTGGGGGTGCTGGGTGCCTCCGAGGCGCTCGCCGACCATCTCGTCCGGCATCCGCGCGACTGGCAGTCGCTGGTCACCTACGAGTCGGTGGATCTGCACCCCACCACTCCCGAGTTCGAGCTGGCGCTCGCCGAGGGGATCTGGGGCGGACAGAACGCCGAACGGCCGCGCGCTGACGCGCTGCGCACCGCCTACCGCCGCTCCCTGCTGGGCATCGCGGCCCGCGATGTGTGCGGCACGACCGATGTCGCCGAGGCCGCGGCCGAGCTGGCGGACCTGGCCACCGCCACGGTGCGGGCCGCCCTGGAGATCTCGTACGAGGAGGCGCCCGGGGACGCCGCGGTGTCCCGGTTGGCCGTCATCGGCATGGGCAAATGCGGCGGCCGGGAGCTGAACTACGTCTCGGACGTCGATGTCATCTTCGTCGCCGAGGCCAAGGAGGGCGTGGACGAGGCCCAGGCGCTGCAGGCCGCGACCCGGCTCGCCGCCCGCATGATGCGCCTGTGCTCGGACAACACCATCGAGGGCACGATCTGGCCGGTGGATGCCAATCTGCGCCCCGAGGGCCGCAACGGCCCGCTGGTGCGCACCCTCAGCAGCCATCTCGCCTACTACCAGCGCTGGGCCAAGACCTGGGAGTTCCAGGCGCTGCTCAAGGCCCGCCCGATGGCCGGTGACCTGCAGCTGGGGCAGCAGTATGTGGATGCGCTGGCGCCGATGGTGTGGGAGGTCGCCGAGCGCGAGAACTTCGTCGCCGATGTGCGCCAGATGCGCCGCCGGGTCGTCGAGAACATCCCCGCGGCCCAGGTCGACCGGGAACTCAAGCTCGGCCCCGGCGGACTGCGCGATGTCGAATTCGCGGTCCAGCTGCTGCAGTTGGTGCACGGCCGCAGCGATGCCACGCTGCGCAGCGCCACCACACTGGACGCCCTGGCGGCGCTGGCGGCCGGCGGCTACGTCGGACGCCAGGACGCCGCGGCCCTGGACGCCGCCTACCGCTTCCTGCGCACGCTGGAGCACCGTATCCAGCTCTTCCGGATGCGGCGTACGCACCTGATGCCCGAGGACGAGGGCGAACAGCGGCGCCTGGCACGCTCGTTGGGCCTGCGCACCGAGCCGGTCGACACCCTCCGCAAGGAGTGGAAGTGGCATGCCCGCGAGGTGCGCCGGCTGCACGAGAAGCTCTTCTACCGCCCCCTGCTCGATGCCGTCGCCCATCTGGAGCCCGGCGAGACCCGGCTCTCGGCCAAGGCCGCCGGCCACCGCCTCGAAGCGCTCGGCTACGCCGACCCGGTGGCCGCGCTGCGGCATCTGGAGGCGCTGGCGTCCGGCGTGACCCGCAAGGCCGCCATCCAGCGGACGCTGCTGCCGGTGCTGCTGGCCTGGTTCGCGGACTCCGCCGACCCGGACGCCGGGCTGCTCAACTTCCGCAAGGTGTCCGACGCGCTCGGCAAGACGCCCTGGTACCTGCGCCTGCTGCGCGACGAGGGCGCGGCCGCCGAGAACCTCGCCCGGGTGCTGTCCGCCGGCCGGCTGGCCCCCGATCTGCTGCTGCGCGCGCCCGAGGCGGTCGCGCTGCTCGGCGCCCCCGACGGGCTGCAGCCGCGTGGCCGGGCCGCGCTGAAGCAGGAGGTGCTGGCCGCGGTCGGCCGGGCGGCCGGCGCGGAGGCGGCGGTCGCGGCGGCCCGCGGGGTGCGCCGCAGGGAGCTGTTCCGTACCGCCGCGGCGGATGTGATCGGCGCCTACGGCACGGAGTTCAGCCCGGCGGCCACCGATCACGGCCACTCCGTCGACGCCGTCGGCGCCGCGGTCTCCGACCTCAACGCCGCCACCCTCGCCGGAGCCCTGCGCGCCGCGGTCCGTCAGCAGTGGGGCAACACCCTGCCCACCCGCTTCACGGTGATCGGCATGGGCCGGTTCGGCGGCCGTGAGCTGAGCTATGGCTCGGACGCCGATGTCCTGTTCGTCCACGAGCCGCGCGAGGGCGCCGACGAGCAGGAGGCCGCCAAGGCCGCCCAGGCCGTCGCCAACGAGATGCGCCGGCTGCTCGAACTCCCCTCCGCCGACCCGCCGTTGCCCATCGACGCGGATCTGCGCCCCGAGGGCAGGTCGGGGCCGCTGGTGCGCACCCTCGCCTCCTACGCCGCCTACTACCGGCGCTGGTCGCTGGTGTGGGAGTCGCAGGCCCTGCTGCGCGCCGAACCGGTCGCGGGCGACGCCGAGCTGGGGCAGCGGTTCATCGAGCTGATCGACCCGCTGCGCTATCCGGCCGAGGGCCTGGGCGACGACGCGGTCCGCGAGATCCGCAAGCTCAAGGCGCGGATGGAGGCCGAGCGGCTGCCCCGCGGCGCGGACCCCACCACCCACGCCAAGCTGGGGCGCGGCGGACTGAGCGATGTCGAGTGGACGGTGCAGCTGCTGCAGATGCAGCACGGCTGGGAGATCCCCGGACTGCGCACCACCCGTACCCGCGAGGCGCTGGCCGCCGCGCACGCCGCCGAGCTGATCAGCACGGAGGACGCCCAGACCCTGGACGAGGCATGGGTGCTGGCGGCGCGGGTGCGCAACGCCGTGATGGTGGTGCGCGGCCGCCCCGGCGACACCTTCCCCGTCGACGGCCGGGAGCTGGCGGCGGTGGGCCGCTACCTCGGGTACGAGGAGGGCCACGTCGGGGAGATGATCGACGACTACCGGCGGATCACCCGGCGGGCGCGGAGCGTCGTGGAGGAGATCTTCTACGGGGCCTGAGCCGCACCGGGCGCTTCCGCGGTCAACAGGCCCCGGCAGTGCGCGAGAAAGCCGGCCAGCGTCAGATCGAAGGCCTGGTCGGCGCGGGCCGGTCCGGTCGCCTCCTGCGCCGCCGACAGCCGGGGTGCGCAGACGCCCTCGGAGACCTCCCACATCGTCTCCGGCGCCGACATGTCGAGCGCCGAGCCGAGCACGAGGTTGTCCAGGCCGGTGATGACCGGCATGACCGCGGCCGGTGCGAAACCGGCGTCCAGCAGCATCCCGGCCACCCGCTCGTACTGGGCGAGCACCTTCGGGGCGCGGACCGGTGAGGTCATCAGCATCGGGATCGCGCGGGGATGGGCGGCGAAGGCGGCGCGGTAGGAGCGGGCCCAGGACTCCAGCGCGAGGTCCCAGGCGGCGTCGCCCAGTGTGCCGGGGTCGATGGCATCGGTGACCCGCTCCCGCAGCAGCTCGATCACCCCGGCCCGGCCGTCCACATGGTGATACACCGACGCGGTCTGTACCCCGAGCCTGCGGGCCACCTCCGGAACGCTGAAGTCGCCCTTCTCGTCGACGAGTTTGAGCGCCGTCGCGCCGATGCGCTCCCGGTCCAGCAGGGCTTTGCGGGGCCGCCCCATGTTGTCGCTCCCACCCGACCCCGCCGCAGGGTCTTCCCGGATCGTACGGCGGCGGGTACGTTCCAGAAAACCGAAAGGCTTTAGGTTTTCTCCTCGCGGTCATGCTGCCGTCCCATCCCGCACGTGCCGGGCCGCCTGTCTCCCCTCCTTCCGCAGAAGGGCACCGAGCCATGGCCGTAGAGTCCGGGTCCCGTCATGGGCCGCCACCGCACACCGCACCACCACCCGCCGCCGAGGCCACCTCGCTGCGCCGCGGCACCCTCGGTGTCGCCGATATCGCCTTCTTCGTGATCTCCGCCGCCGCCCCGCTCACGGTGATGGCCGGCACCTCCCCGCTCGCCCTCGGCGCCGGCGGCCCCGGCGCACCCGTCGGCTACCTCCTCGCCGGCGCCACCCTCGCCCTCTTCGCGGTCGGCTTCACGACCATGGCGCGGCATGTCCGCAACGGCGGCGGCTTCTACGCCTTCATCACCCGTGGCCTCGGCCGCCCGGCCGGCTTCGGCGTCGCCACCGTGGCCCTGCTCGCGTACAACGGCATGCAGATCGGCGTCTACGGACTGCTCGCCACCGCCACCCAGGACGCACTGCGCGCCTTCTGGGGCATCCATGTCCCCTGGCCGCCGATCGCCGTCGTGGGCGTCGCCGTCATCTGGTACCTCGGCTACCGCAGCATCGACTTCGGCGCCAAGGTCCTGGGCGTCCTGCTGGTCGCCGAGACCGGCATCCTCGTCCTGCTCGCCGGCGGTGTGCTGCTGCGCGGCGGCGCGCACGGCCTGGCGCTGGACTCGTTCACCCCCGGCAACGTCCTGGTACCCGGCACCGGCGCGGTCCTCGCCTTCGCCTTCGCCGCCTTCACCGGCTTCGAGTCCACCGCCATCTACCGCTACGAGGCCCGCGATCCGGCGCGCACCATCCCCCGCGCCACCTACATCGCGGTCGCCTTCCTCGGCCTCTTCTACGCCTTCACCATCTGGATCGTCATCCAGGCCGTCGGCAGTGACGCCATCGTCCGCGCCGCCCTGCACGACCCGGCGGGCCTGTTCTTCACCGCCACCACGCAGTACGTCGGCACCTGGGCGGCCGATCTGATGCACCTCTTCATCGTCACCAGCATCCTCGCTTCCCAACTGGCCTTCCACAACGCGATCAACCGCTACGCCCTGGCGATGGCACGGGAAGGCGTACTGCCCGCCCTGGTCGGCCGGGTCCACCACCGCCACCGCTCCCCGTACCTCGCCGGCGCGGCCCAGAGCGTTCTTGCGGTCCTCGTCGTCCTCGGCTTCGCGCTGGCCGGCGCCGACCCCTACCAGCAGCTGCTGATGTGGATGAACACCCCGGGAATGCTGGGCCTGTTGGCGCTCCAGGCCATCACCGCCGTCGCCGTTCCGCTCTACTTCCGCCGCTTCGCCCACGACGAGGGGGCGCTGCGCACCGTCGTCACCCCGATCGCCGCCACCGTGCTGATGGCCGGTGCCCTCTGGCTGGTCGTCGCCAAGATCAACCTGATGACCGGCGCGCCGTTCACCACCAACGCCGTTCTGGTCCTCACCGTCCCCGTCGCCTTCGCCCTCGGCCTCCTCCTCGCCCGGCGGGTCCGCCGCGGCCGCCCCGAGGTCTATGCGGGCTTCGCGGCGGAACCGGACGACGACGAGTCCACGGAGACCACCGGCCCGGACGCCACGGAGACCACCGGCCCGGACCCCACGGACCGGGAGGCGGCCGCCCGTTGACCCCCTTACCGCCGAAGACCCGCGCCACCACCGCGCCCCGCACCGCCCGAAGGAGCCCCATGCCGCCCGCCGCCCCCTCCCGCACCACCGCCGACACCGTCCTCACCGGTGCACGGGTCCGCACCCTGGACCCGGCGCGGCCCTGGGCGGAGGCCGTCGCCGTCAAGGACGGGCGGATCGCCGCCGTCGGTGACGGGCGGGACGTACGGGACTGGCGCGGGGCGGCCACCGAGGTCATCGACCTGGCCGGGGCCACCCTCACCCCCGGCCTGGTCGACGGGCACTCCCACCCCGTCTGGGGCGTCGAAATCGCCACCGGGCTCGACCTTTCCGGGATCCGCGACCTCGACGGACTGCGCTCCGCCCTCGCCACCGCCGCCCGCGCGCTCGCCCCCGGCGGATGGCTGACCGGCTGGGGACTGGACCACAACGTCTTCGGCGAACGCCCCCTGCACCATGCGTTGATCGAGGACGCGCTCGGCGGCGCGCCCGCCGTCATCCGCCTCTACGACGGCCACTCGGCGCTGGTCAGCGGCCGTGCGCTGGCGGCGGCCGGCATCGACGGACCACGCACCTTCGCCCAGCGCGCCAGCGTCGTCTGCGACGCCGACGGCCGCCCCACCGGACACCTTGTCGAACACGCCGCCATGGACCTGCTGAAGCCGGTCCTGCCGGGTGCCTCGGCGGCCGACCGCCGCGCCCGGCTGCTCACCCTGCTCGACGAGATGGCCGCCGGCGGACTGACCGGCGCCCATGTCATGGACCTCGAAAGCGCGGACGTCCCCGGGCTGCTGGCCGGCATCGAGGCGGACGGCGAACTCCCCGTCCGGCTGCGCCTGGCGCCCTGGTGCATGCCCGGTACCGACAAGGAGGGCCTCGACCACCTCATCGAGCTGCAGCGCCTCCGCGGCCGCCACTGGCGGGTCGGCGGCGTGAAGTTCTTCATGGACGGCACCGTCGAGGGCGGTACGGCCTGGCTGGAGCACGCCGACTGCCACGGCCAGGGCACCGAGGCCCTCTGGCCGGACCCCGACGCCTACACCCACGCCGTGCACCGTCTCGCGCGGGCGGGTGTCCGCACCGCCACCCACGCCATCGGCGACGCCGCCGTACGGCATGTCCTGGACACCGTCGAACTGCTCGGCGCCGACCGGGTACCGGCCCGCCACCGGCACCGTATCGAGCACATCGAGACGGTGCCGCGCGAGCAACTGCCACGCTTCGCCCGGCTCGGCGTCGCGGCCTCCATGCAGCCCACCCACACCGCCTACACCCGCGCCGACCACACCGACGCCTGGTCCCTGCGGGTCGGCGAGGAACGCGCCGGACGGGCCTGGCGCTGCCGCGGTCTGCGCGACGCGGGCGCGGTGCTGGTGCTCGGCTCCGACTGGCCGATCGCGCACCACGACCCGCGCCAGGTCCTGGCGACCGCCCGGCTGCGCCGCCCGGCGGGTCGGCCGGACATCGCGCCGGTCACCCCGGACCAGGCGCTGACCGGGCTGATGGCACTGGAGGGCTGTACGTCGCACGCGGCCCTCGCCGTCGGCGAGGAGACGGAGGCCGGCCGGATCGCCCCCGGCTTCCGGGCCGACCTCACCGCACTGGCCGTCGACCCCGTGACCGCCCCGGCCGACGAGGTGGGCACCGCCCCCGTACGCCTGACAATGACGGGCGGACGGATCACGTACCGGGCGGTGGGCTAGCTAGGTGTGCTGTCCGGCGCATCGTGGCGCCGGCGCGCCGTCCGGTGGTGTGCCAGGAGGCAGGGACCGTCCGGGCGGGCATCGTTGACATGGTCCCCTGCGTCGGCGCACGCCCTGGGGATGTCGTCACACTCCCGTCCGGGTCGCGGAGTCCGGCAGGGGTTCGGGGGGCGGGGGAGCCGCGTAGCGACGCAGCGGGCTCACCCCGTCGCCGGCAACACCCGGGTCAGCCGGTGCGGCAGTGAGCCGTACCAGAGGCACGTCAGCCCGAAACCGAAGGACAGACACAGCACCCCGCCGAGCGCGTCCAGCCAGAAGTGGTTGGCCGTGGAGACGATGACCAGGAGGGTCGTGGCGGGGTAGAGCAGCCCGACGGCCTTGGCCCACAGCGGCTTGGCCAGCAGCGCGAGGGTGATGCCGCACCACAGCGACCAGCCGATGTGCATCGAGGGCATCGCGGCGTACTGGTTGGACATCGAGGCCAGATTGCCGGACGCCAACGAGCCCCAGGTGCCGTGGTCGATCAGGGTGTCGACGAAGCCGCCGTCCGGCAGCAGCCGGGGCGGTGCCAGCGGGTAGAAGTAATAGCCGATCAGGGCGACGCCGGTGGTGGCGAACAGGGCCGTCCGGGCGGCGGCATAGCGTCCAGGGTGCCGGCGGTAGAGCCAGATCAGCACCCCGATCGTCACGATGAAGTGCAGTGTCGCGTAGTAGTAGTTCATCGACACGATCAGCCAAGTCACGGAGTTCACCGCGTGGTTGACGGTGTGCTCGACGGCGATGCCGAGCGAGTGCTCCGCCTGCCAGATCCAGTCGGCGTTCCGCAGGGCCTTGGCCTTCTGCTCGGGCACCGCGTTGCGGATCATCGAGTACGTCCAGTAGCTGACCGCGATCAGCAGGACCTCGAACCAGAGCCGGGGGGTGCGAGGAGCACGCAGACGGGCCATTCGCCTCTCGGCCACCGGGTGGTCCGCGCGCTCCCCCTTGGGTGGCGGGGTGGTCGGCAGGCCGTCCAAAGTCCTCGTATTCGCATCACCCATAGGCAGACAGTCTGCCAGAAAGGGGTGTGCCGCCGATCATCCTTCGGTCGGGTATTCGAAGCCTCGTATCGGTCTTGCGGGGGACGCCCGACCCCCGTACTTCTGGGGGACACAGCCCTCAGTGAGCCCGCAGCGGCTTCGGGATCCTGGCCGGTTTCGGGGCCGAGGCGGTCGATCCGCGCACCACCAGCTCGGGATGGAAGACGAACTCGCTGTGCGGGGCCGGGGTGCCGCCGACCTCCTCCAACAGCGCACGCACCGCCGCCTGCCCCATGGCCGTGACCGGCTGCCGGATCGTGGTCAGCGGCGGGTCGGTGAAGGCGATGAGCGGCGAGTCGTCGAAGCCGACGACGGAGATCTCGCGCGGGACGTCGAGCCCGCGCTGCCGGGCCGCCCGGATCGCACCGAGCGCCATCATGTCGCTGGCGCAGACGATGGCCGTGGCGCCCCGCTCGATCAGCGCGCCCGCCGCGGCCTGGCCGCCCTCCAGTGTGTAGAGGGAGTGCTGGATGAACGGCTCCGTCTCGGCCGGGCCGGTCTGCAGCCGCTCCTGCATGGCGCGCACAAAGCCCTCGATCTTGCGCTGCACGGGCACGAAGCGCTTGGGGCCGAGCGCCAGCCCGATCCGCCGGTGGCCGAGCGCGCTGAGATGGGTGATCGCCAGATCCACCGCGGCCCGGTCGTCGGGGGAGACGAAGGGCGCCTGCACCTTGTCGGAGAAGCCGTTGATGAGGACGAACGGCACGCCCTGGCCGCGCAGCTGCTCATAGCGCTGCATGTCGGCGGAGGTGTCGGCGTGCAGCCCGGAGACGAAGATGATGCCGGCCACCCCGCGGTCCACCAGCATCTCGGTCAGCTCGTCCTCCGTGGAGCCGCCCGGGGTCTGGGTCGCGAGGACGGGCGTATAGCCCTGGCGGGTCAGGGCCTGCCCGATGACCTGCGCGAAGGCCGGGAAGATCGGGTTCTCCAGCTCCGGCGTGATCAGCCCGACCAGCCCGGCGCTGCGCTGCCGCAGCCGCACCGGGCGTTCGTAACCCAGCACATCGAGGGCGGCAAGCACGGACTGGCGGGTGGTGGCGGAGACACCGGGCTTCCCGTTGAGAACCCGGCTGACGGTGGCCTCGCTGACACCCGCCTGTGCTGCGATATCGGCCAGCCGGGCGGTCATGAGGTGGACTGTACCGGTCTGCTGTCAGATTGCCCACCAGGTACAGCTGTCACCGGGGAGCAGGGCGACGGCGTCGTTGACGGTCACCGGGGCACTGGACAACAGCGGCGTTCCGGGCACCGGCAGTTCGATGTCGTGCCCCAGGGTGTTGACGGTGCACAGCACGCCGGGGCGGGTGAAGGCGAGCACCCCATCGGGTGCGGGCGCCCAGCTCATTCCGCCGTCGCCGAGCCCCGGCAGCCGCCGCCGTAGTTCCAGGGCGGCGCGGTAGAGCTCCAGGGTGGAGGAGGGGTCGCCGGTCTGTGCCGCGACGGTGAGGCCGCCCCAGTCGGCGGGCTGCGGCAGCCAGCTGCCGCCGGGCCCGAAGCCGTACGGCGGCGCCTCGCCGGACCAGGGGAGCGGCACCCGGCAGCCGTCGCGGAAGCCGTCCTGGCCGCTGGTGGCGGCGACGCCGTCAGGGGCGGACTCGGTGTCGGTGCCGGGGCCGGCCGCGCCGGTGGTCCGGCCGCCGCGGAAGAACGCCGGGTCCTGGCGGACCTCGTCGGGCAGGTCGGTGACCTCGGGCAGGCCCAGCTCCTCGCCCTGGTAGAGGTAGGCGGAGCCGGGCAGTGCCAGCATCAGCAGGGTGGCGGCGCGGGCGCGGTCCAGGCTGCCGCCGAGGCGGGTGGTGTGGCGTACGACGTCGTGGTTGGAGAGCACCCAGGTCGTCGGGGCGGCGACCGAGGCGGTGGCGGCGAGCGAGGAGTCGATCACCGAGCGCAGTGCGTCGGTCTGCCAAGGGGCGTTCAGGAACTGGAAGTTGAAGGCCTGATGGAGTTCGTCGGCGCGTACGTAGAGCGCGAGGCGCTCCACGGTGGGCGCCCAGGCCTCGGCGACGCCGATCACCTGCTTGCCGCGGGCGTCGCCGTAGCCGTCCAGCAGCCGGCGCCAGGCACGGTGGATGGCATGCACCCCGTCCTGGTCGAAGAACGGCAGCACCTCGGTGCCGATCAGCTGGGCCTGTCGGCCGTGGCCGATGTCCGGCAGACCGGGCGCCTTGATCATGCCGTGGGCGACATCGACCCGGAAGCCGTCCACCCCGAGGTCGAGCCAGAAGCGCATGATGGCCTCGAATTCGGCGTGCACCTCCGGGTTGTCCCAGTTCAGGTCGGGCTGCTCGGGGGCGAAGAGGTGCAGATACCAGTCGCCGCGTTCGGTGCGGGTCCAGGCCGGGCCGCCGAAGACGGACTCCCAGTCGTTGGGCGGGAGTTCGCCGCTCTCGCCCTTGCCGGGACGGAAGAGGTAGCGCTGCCGGGAGAGTGCCGGGTCCTGGAACCACGGGTGCCGGTCGGAGGTGTGGTTGGGGACGATGTCGACGATCACCCGCAGGTCCAGGTCATGGGCGGCGCGGATCAGGCCGTCGGCGTCCTGGAGGGTGCCGAAGAGCGGGTCGACGGCGCGGTAGTCGGCGACGTCATAGCCGCCGTCGGCCTGCGGTGAGGCATAGAACGGGGTGAGCCAGACGGCGTCCACCCCCAGGTCCTTGAGGTAGGGCAGCCGCTCGCGGGCCCCGCGCAGATCGCCGACGCCGTCGCCGTCGCTGTCGGCGAAGGAGCGTACGTACACCTGGTAGATGACGGCGTCGCGCCACCATCCCGGACCTCGGCCCGATCCGGGGGCCTGGGGGGCGGGGCTGGGGGAAGTGAGCTCCTGGGTCATCTGCCGTCCCTGTTGAGGTCAAGAGGCGTCGGTGCCTTCACGGAATCAACGCTCGGGCGGGCGCGGGGTGACGGTGACGAGGGCGCCCGGAGGGTCCTGTTCCAGCCATCTCGTTGCAATTCGTTCCCACAGTCTTGCAGAAAATTGCCGCAAGGTCTTTCGGTTTGTTTTCAGCGCTGTTACGTTCCTGACCGCCATCTGAGGCATTTCCCTAAGGAGTTCACATGCGGCGTGGCATACGGGGCGCAACGGCCACCGCGCTGGTAGCGGGCCTGGCACTGGCAGCGACGGCGTGCGGCGGAGGTGACAGCGGAGGCGGCGCCAGCAGCGGGGGCGAACTGTCCGGAACCGTTACCTACTGGGACACCTCCAACGACGCCGAGAAGGCGACGTACCGCAAGCTTGCCGAAGGCTTCCAGAAAGAGCACCCGAAGGTCCACGTCAAGTATGTGAACGTGCCGTTCGGTGACGCCAACGCCAAGTTCAAGAACGCGGCCGGCGGCAACTCCGGCGCCCCCGACGTGATGCGCACCGAGGTCGCCTGGGTCGCCGACTTCGCCAACCTCGGCTACCTCGCGCCCCTTGACGGCACCCCCGCCCTCGACAAGGCCGACGACTACCTCCCGCAGGCCGTCGGCTCCACCAAGTTCAAGGGCAAGACCTACGCCGCGCCGCAGGTCATCGACACCCTCGGCCTCTTCTACAACAAGAAGCTCCTCAAGGACGCCGGCGTCGAGGTGCCCAAGACCTTCGCCGAACTGGCCACCGCCGCCAAGAAGATCAAGGCGAAGACCGGCGCCACCGCCCTCTACCTGCGCGGCGACGACCCCTACTGGTTCCTGCCCTACCTCTACGGCGAGGGCGGCGACATGGTGAACGCCCGCGACAAGGTCGTGGAGATCGACGACGGCGCCGGCGTCAAGGCGTTCAAGACCATCAAGAGCCTGGTCGACTCCAAGGCCGCGATCACCGACGCCACCGACGGCCAGGAGAACCAGCTCAAGGCCCTCAAGGACGGCGACGTCGCGATGGCCGTCGACGGCCCCTGGGACATCGAGGGGGCCCGCGCCGGCAAGTCCTTCAAGTCCCCCGCCAACAAGGAGAACCTCGGCGTCGCCCCCGTACCGGGCGGCAGCACTGCCCAGGGCTCCCCGCAGGGCGGCTGGAACCTCTCCGTCTACGCCGGCAGCAAGAACCTCCCGGCCTCCTACGCCTTCGTCAAGTACATGAGCTCGGCCAAGGTCCAGCAGCAGACCAACGAGAAGCTCAGCCTGCTGCCCACCCGCAAGTCCGTGTACGACGTGCCCGCCGTCAAGAACAACGAGATGGTCACGTTCTTCAAGCCCGCCGTCGACGGTGCCGTGCAGCGCCCCTGGATCGCCGAGGGCAACTCCCTCTTCGAGCCGATCAAGGTCCAGATGAACAAGGTGCTCACCGGCTCCGCCACGCCCGAGCAGGCCGCCAAGGCGACCGGCGACGCCTACCGGAAGCTGCTCAAGGACTACAAGTGACCTTTGCTGTACGGGTGCGCCGGGCGCTGGGCACCCACTGGTACGCATGGACGATGGTCGCCCCGGTGGTACTCGTCATCGGGGTGATCATCGGCTATCCGCTGGTGCGCGGCGTCTTCCTCTCGCTCACCGACGCCAATGAGGCCAACGTCGAGCGGAACATCGGCGTCAACCACCTCCCCGCCACCTACAAGTTCACCGGCCTGGACAACTACCAGGCCGTGCTCTCCGACAGCGTCTTCTGGGACCGCCTCGGCTGGACCGTCCTGTGGACCGTCGGCTGTGTCTCGCTGACCTTCCTCATCGGCCTCGCCCTGGCGAACATGCTCAACCGCACGCTGCGCGGCCGCACCGTCTACCGCCTCGCCCTGATCCTGCCGTGGGCCATCCCCGCCTTCATCTCGATCTTCACCTGGCGGATGCTCTACAACGAGAAGAACGGCATCCTCAACAAGCTGCTGGCCGGCGGCGGCATCGACGCGGTCCCGTGGCTCAACGACCCGACCTGGGCCAAGCTCTCGGTCATCGCCGTCAACGTCTGGCTGGGCGTGCCCTTCATGCTCGTCGCGCTGCTCGGCGGACTGCAGTCCATACCGGGCGAGCTGTACGAGGCCGCCGAGATGGACGGGGCGGGCGCCTGGCAGCGGTTCCGCAACATCACCGTGCCCGGACTGCGCGGGGTCAGCAGCACGGTGATCCTGCTCTCCACCATCTGGACCTTCAACATGTTCCCGGTGATCTTCCTGCTGACCCGGGGCGGCCCCGGCGACGCCACCGAGATCCTGGTGACCTACGCCTACCGGCTCTCCTTCATCGACAGCCCCCGCAACTTCTCCGAGTCCGCGGCCTGGGGCGTACTGATCCTGGTCCTGCTCTCGGTCGTCGCGGTCGTCTACCGCCGGGCGCTGCGCAAGCAGGGAGAGGTGTGGTGACCATGACCCGCACGAGCACGAGCACGAGCACGAACCGTAAGCGCAACGAACGGTCCCGTCCGGCCTCCATAGGGCTGCACGCCGCCCTGATCGGCGCCGCGGTCATGGCCGTCTTCCCGCCGCTCTGGCTGCTGGTGACGTCGTTCAAGCCCAAGAACGACGCCTTCTCCACCAGCATCGTCACCCACTTCACCGTCGCCAACTACACCCACGTACTGGCCGACACCGAGTTCCTGACCTGGTTCAAGAACTCCGTGATCATCGTCGGGCTGACCACCGTCCTCGGTGTCTTCATCGCCGCCACCACCGGCTACGCCGTCAGCCGCTTCCGCTTCCCCGGGATGCGCCCGCTGATGTGGCTGCTGCTGATCACCCAGATGTTCCCGGTCGCGGTGCTGATCGTGCCGCTGTACAACCTGCTGGCGAGCCTGGGCCTGCTCAACCAGCCGGCCGGCCTGGTCATCACCTACCTGACCATCGCCGTCCCCTTCTGCGCCTGGATGATGAAGGGCTTCTTCGACACCATCCCGGTGGAGATCGACGAATCCGGACGGGTCGACGGCCTCAACCCCTTCGGCACCTTCTGGCGCCTCGTCCTGCCGCTCGCCAGACCGGGGCTGGCCGTCACCGGCTTCTACACCTTCGTCACCGCCTGGGCCGAAGTCGCCTACGCCTCCGCCTTCATGACCGGCGAGGAGAACCTGACGCTCGCCGGCGGCCTGCAGACCTTCGTCAACCAGTACACCAACGACTGGGGTTCGATGACCGCCGCCGCCGTGATCATCGCCGTGCCGGCCGCGCTCGTCTTCGCCTTCGCCCAGCGCCACCTCGTCGCCGGACTGACCGCCGGCACCACCAAGGGATGACATGACTCCACAGCACCACGTCACTCCCGCCACCGACTGGTGGCGCAACGCGGTGATCTACCAGGTCTATCCGCGCAGCTTCGCCGACGGCAACGGCGACGGCATGGGGGACCTGGCGGGCATCCGCAGCCGGCTGCCGTACCTGCGCGACCTGGGCGTGGACGCCGTCTGGCTCAGCCCCTTCTACGCCTCCCCGCAGGCCGACGCCGGATACGACGTCGCCGACTACCGCACCATCGACCCGATGTTCGGCACCCTGCCCGACGCCGAGGCCGTGATCCACGAGGCCCACCGGCTGGATCTGCGCATCATCGTCGACCTGGTCCCCAACCACTGCTCCGACCAGCACGAATGGTTCCGCCGCGGGCTGGCCGAGGGCCCCGGCTCCACGGCCCGCGAGCGCTTCCACTTCCGCAAGGGACGCGGTGAGAACGGCGAAGAGCCGCCCAACGACTGGGAGTCCCTCTTCGGCGGCCCCGCCTGGACGCGGGTCCCCGACGGCGAGTGGTACCTCCACCTCTTCGCCCCCGAGCAGCCCGACTTCAACTGGGACCACCCCGCCGTCCACGACGAGTTCCGCTCCATCCTCCGCTTCTGGCTCGACCTGGGCGTCGACGGCTTCCGGGTCGATGTGGCCCACGGCCTGGTCAAGGCCCCCGGCCTGCCCGACATGGGCCGGGGCGAGCAGCTGAAGCTGCTCGGCAACCAACTCCTGCCGTTCTTCGACCAGGACGGCGTCCACGACATCTACCGCTCCTGGCGCACCGTCCTCGACGAGTACGCCGGGGACCGGATCGCGGTCGCCGAGGCCTGGACCCCCACCGCCGACCGGACCGCGCTCTACCTCCGCCCCGACGAACTCCACCAGGCCTTCAACTTCCATTACCTGAACACGGGGTGGGACGCGGCCGCCCTCCGCGAGGCGATCGACTCCTCCCTCGACGCCATGCGCCCGGTGGCGGCTCCCACCACCTGGGTGCTGTCCAACCACGACGTCGTACGCCACACCACCCGCCTCGGCGGCAGCCTGGACCGTGCCCGCGCCGCCACCCTGCTGATGCTGGCGCTGCCCGGCTCCGCCTACCTCTACCAGGGCGAGGAGCTGGGCCTGCCCGAGGTCACCGACCTGCCCGACGAGGTCCGCCAGGACCCGTCCTTCTTCCGGGCCACCGGACAGGAGGGTCTGCGCGACGGCTGCCGGGTCCCGATCCCGTGGAGCGGTGACCGGGCCCCCTTCGGCTTCGGCGACGGCGGCAGCTGGCTGCCGCAGCCCGACGACTGGGCCGCCCTCACCGTCGAGGCCCAGACCGGTGACCCCGCCTCCACCCTGGAGCTCTACCGCACCGCGCTGTCGCTGCGGCACACCCACCCCGGCCTCGGCGCGGGCGACGCGGTGGAGTGGCTGGACGCCCCTGACGGCGTCCTGGCCTTCCGCCGCCCCGGCGGCCTGGTCTGCACGGTCAACACGACCGAGGCCCCCGCCCAGCTGCCCGCCCCCGGCCGGATGCTGCTCGCCTCCAGCCAACTGGACGCATACGAGGGGGACTTCGAGCTGCCCGCCGACACCGCTGTCTGGTGGGAGGAGTGACCCTGTCCGACATCCATGCCACCCCCCGGCTCTCCGACATCGCCGCGCAGGCCCAGGTCAGCGAGGCGACCGCCAGCCGGGTCCTGAACGGCAAGGCGGGCGTGGCGGCGGGCACCCGGCAGCGGGTGCTCGCCGCGCTCGACGTGCTCGGCTACGAGCGTCCCGTACGGCTGCGGCGGCGCAGCGCCGGTCTGGTCGGGCTGGTCATCCCCGAGCTGACCAACCCGATCTTCCCGGCCTTCGCCCAGATCATCGAGCAGTCGCTGGCCGGCCACGGATACACCCCGGTGCTGTGCACCCAGATGCCGGGCGGCGCCACCGAGGACGAACTCGTCGAGCAGCTGGAGGAGCGCGGTGTCACCGGCATCGTGTTCCTGTCGGGGCTGCACGCGGACACCCGCGCCGACCCCGGCCGCTACGCCCGGCTGGCGGCCCGGGGCGTGCCGTACGTCCTCATCAACGGCTACCACCCGCAGATCGACGCGCCGTTCGTCTCACCCGACGACGGCGCGGCGGCCCGGATGGCGGTACGCCACCTGGCCGAGCTGGGGCACGAGCGGATCGGGCTGGCCGTCGGCCCGGCCCGCTATGTGCCCTCCCGCCGCAAGGCCGAGGGCTTTGCGGCGGCGCTGGCGGAGTGGGGGGGGGGGGGGGGGGGGGGGGGGGGGGGCGGGGGGGCGCCCCCCCCCCCCCCCCCGCGTCCAGCACACACTGTTCAGCGTCGAGGGCGGCCATGCGGCAGCCGCGGCACTGCTCGACGAGGGCTGCACCGGCGTCGTCTGCGGCAGCGATCTGATGGCGCTCGGCGTCGTCCGCGCGGCCCGCCAGCGCGGCCTGGACGTCCCGGGTGACGTCTCGGTCGTCGGCTTCGACGACTCCCAGCTGATCGCCTTCACCGACCCCCCGCTGACCACCGTGCGACAGCCGGTACAGGCCATGGCCTCGGCGGCCGTCGGCGCGCTCATCGAGGAGATCCACGAACGCGCCCAGGGCCGCCAGACCCCGCCGCAGCGCACCGAGTTCGTCTTCCGCCCGGAGCTGGTGGTGCGGGGGTCGACGGGGCCGGTGCGGCGGTGACCTCCGAGCCCGGCCTCGGGGCAGGCGGTCAGGCGCGCCGGGCGGCGTACGTGACGAATGCCGCCCAGGCGGCGGCCGGGACGGTGAGCTGGGGGCCGGCCTTGTCCTTGGAGTCGCGGATGTGGAGGGTGGTGGGGGAGGCGGCTACTTCGATGCAGCTGTCGCCTTCGGGGCCGCTGTAGCTGGACTTGCGCCAGGAGAGGGCCACTTCTACGCAGCTGTCACCCTCGGAGCCGCTGTAGCTGCTCTTGAACCAGGCCAGTTCATTGGTGCTCATAGCGCTCCTCGCATTCGCTTCAAAAGGCTCGTGGAGTCTTCGGGCGTGAGAGCCTGTGAGCGCATCCTGGCATACCGCTGAAGCAGAACGCTGACCTCTTTGCGTCCGGAGATCAGCTGTCCCGTCTTCTGGCCTTCGCTGTAGCCAAGCCACTGATTCTCAGGGGTCTCCAAGAGCTGCATCGGTCCGTCGAGGCCGGCGTGATGTGGCTGCTGAAGCGGCATGAGCTGCAACTCCACGTTCCACAGTGCGGAGCAGCGCAGCAGGTTGTCGATAAGGTCCTGGGTGACCTCGATGCCACCCGTGCGCCGCTCGATCAGCGCCTGTTCAACGATGAAGCTGAAGGCGATCGGCGGGCTGCGATGCAGCAGTTCCTGTCGCGCCAGCCGCGCGGAGACTCGCTCCTCGACCTGTTCCTCCTCCGGTGGCGGCGGGACGCTCAAGGTCACCGCCCGCGCATACGCCTTCGTCTGCAACAACCCTGGAACCACCCGGCATTCGTACGTACACAGGCTGGTCGCCCGCTCCTCCAGTTCCGCCCACTGCCGGAACCACGCCGCCAACCCCGGCCGCCGGGCCAGATTCCGGCCCGCCGCCCGCAGCACCCCGAACGCGTCCAGCGCCTCCTCCGCCCGCTCGATGAACTCCGGGGGCGGTAGCCGTCGCCCCTGCTCGATCGAGGCGACGGTCTGTGGTGAGAACCGCACCAGCGGCGCGAGTCCCTCCTGGGTCAGCCCCGCCCGCTCCCGGAAGACCTTGACCACGGCCCCGAAGGCCCTGAGGCTCTCCGTGGACTCAGGTTCCCCGCTGCCCGCACTGCCCGCCATATCCGGCTCCCTCCCGTGTGCCTTTCCGGCCTCCGCCAACCCGGCCATGCTCACGGTCCGTTACCCGTACTGTCCACCCTCCGCACTCGTACGCTGACCCTCCGTACGGGATCGAAGCCTGGTCAGGGCCCCAGGGAGACCGTCACCGTAGGGCGCATGCCAGCCCACATCACCCCTCGGACCCTCCAAGGGTCGGTCACCGTACGTATGTTCACGCAACGCTTCAGCGCCACCCCCCGCGGTGCCCGCCTCGCCCGCTATCTCGCCGTTCAGCAGCTCGATCTGTGGGGCTTCCCCAACGGCGGTGAGGTCTCCGACGCCGTCGCCCTGATCGTCGGTGAGCTGGCCGCGAACGCGGCTACCCATGGCCGCGTCCCCGGCCGGGACTTCGAGCTGCGGCTCACGAAACTGCCGGGCTCGGCCCGTCCCGGCACCCTGCGCATCGAGGTCGCCGACACCCGTACGGGAAGCGCCCGCCGGAGCCTGGCGCGCTCGTCTCCGCGCCGTCCGATGCCGAAGGCGGTCGTGGGCTGGTCCTCGTGGCCGCGCTCGCCGCTCGCTGGCAGGTCGTTGACCGGGGCCCGGTCGGCAAAGTGGTCCGAGCCGAACTGGACCTCTGGATGACTGATTCCAAGGGGTTTCGTGGTGATGGGCAGCCAGTGCCCGCATCGCGGGACTAAAGTCCTCGGTAACTGACCGGTTACCGGTGGTGGGCTCGGGGTGAAGGGGAGTGGAGTGAAAAAAATCGAGCTGGCCAGTGTGATCAGGGATCTGCGGGAGGAATTGGAGCAGGCGGTCGTCGCTGCGGAGGATGCGACGCTGCGCTTCGAGTTGGGGACGATCGAACTGGAGGTGTCGGTCGCTCTGGAGCGAACCGGGCACGCGGGGGCGAAGGTTCGGTTCTGGGTGGTGGAGTCCGGTGCCGACGCGACGGCGGGCGCCACCTCGACCCAGCGCATCACACTGGCCCTGCAGCCGACCCTCACCCGGTCGGGCAACCGGCCGTTCGTCTCCGGAACCGCTGGTAAAGACGAGCAATGAACCCCGCCGACAGCAGGGTGTCCGAACCCGACGGGCTTGACTTGCGCCGAGTGGTCCAGGTCGTCACCACGCAGCGGGCAGGCACGGGGCGGCGCGGGTCGGGCTACCGGGTGAGTGGTCAGATGGTGCTCACCGCCGCGCATGTGGTGAGTGACGCGGTGTCAGTGAAGCTGCGTTTCTTCACCGAGGACGGCGACACCACGGAGTTACCCGGCGAGCCGGTCTGGGCGGACGAGGCCATGGATATCGCGGTGCTCAAGATCGCGAGGGACGCGGACGCCGGCGCATTGTGCGCCGCCGAGATCTCGCCGGTGCGGTTCGCCGGGATCACGCAGTCCGTGGCATGCGAGGCGCTGGGATTTCCACGGTTCAGGCTGCGCCCCGATACTGCGTCGACGGACCGTGGCGGCCCCAAGTGGTACCGGGATTCTCACCACGCGCGCGGCACGACCACACCGTTGTCGCATCTGCGCGCGGGCAGCCTGGAGATCTCCGTGGAGCCTCCTGAGCACGATCCGGGCGGTTCCCCGTGGGAGGGGATGTCGGGGGCCGCGGTGTTGAGCAGCGGGTATGTGATCGGAGTGGTCAGCAAGCATCACGGCCCCGACGGGCTCGGCAGGTTCGAGGCAAGCCAGGTGAAACGCTGGTACCGCCTCAGTCCGGACCGGATCAACGCACTCAACGAGCTGATCGGCCTGCCGGCCGATGCCGGCCAACTCACGCAGCTCCCGCTCCCGTCACCTCCGCGGCCGCCGGAAACGCCGGAGCCGGAGGCGCAGGAGTCGGCCAGGAAACTCGCCCACGATGTGTACGAGCAATGGCATCGCGAGGGGCAGTGGCGGCGCGTTGGGGACCCGTTCCCGCTCGCCGTGCGCTTCGGGTGCACCGGCCGGAATGTGTTCGATCACTGGGCCAATATCCGCCAACTTCCGTCCGGGACGCACTCGGCGCCCCTCCCGCTGGACGGTCAGCTCGACCGGATCGTGGGAGTGTACGAGTCCATTCCGTCCCGTCGGCTGGTGGTGCTGGGGGAGGCCGGGTCGGGCAAGACGATCCTGACGCTGCGCTTCGTCCTCGACCGGCTGAGGGCCCGCGCCGCCGGCGACCGGGTACCGGTGATTTTCGGTCTGGGTTCCTGGGATCCGGCCACCACCTCACTCGATGACTGGCTGTGCGGCCAACTGGTACGCGACTACCCCTTCCTGGCAGCTCCCGCCGGGAACGGAGGAAATCTGGCCGGTCTCCTGCTCGACGAGGAGAGGATCCTTCCTGTTCTCGACGGCTTCGACGAGATCGCCGGCGGCCTGCACGGTGCGGCGCTGCGAGCGCTCAACCGCACCACCACGCCGCTGCTGCTCACCAGCCGGCCCGCGGAGTACGGCCGGGCCGTGGAGGAGAACGGCGTGCTCGCCGAAGCCGCCGTCATTGAGCTGGAAGACCTCATCGTGGAGGACTACGCCGACTACCTGCACCGGGGCAGCCGACCGGTCAGGGACAGCGGCGAGGACAGTTCCGCGTGGGAACCGGTCCTGGCCCGGCTGCGCGAAGAGCCGCGCAGTCCGGGCGCGGAGAACGTCGCCAAGGTGCTCGCCACCCCACTGATGGTCGGCCTGGCCCGCACGGTCTACAAAAGAAGCACGGCCGGGCACAAGCCCGCAGATCTTCTGGACACCGGGCAGTTCGCCTCCCCCGAAGCCCTGCAGGACCATCTCCTGGCAGCCTTCCTCCCCGCCGTCTACGACCCCACACCGACCGGCCGCGGCACCAGCCATCGCCGTCGCCGGCACCCCGAACGTGCCCAGCGCTATCTCGGCTACCTCGCCGCGCACCTGCAGGAGCTCGACACCCGCGACCTCGCCTGGTGGGAACTGGGCACCACCATGCGCCGTTCTTCGCGCATGGTGGTGGTCGGGTTCCTCGCCGCACTGGCCTTCGGAGTGACGACCGGGATCGGGAACCTGCCCGTGGACCTGGTCGCGACCGAGCAGGGGCTCGCGTTCGCGCTCGGCCGGGGGCTCCTGGTCGGGCTCCTGCACGGGCTCGTCGTCGGGCTGGTCTTCGGATGCGTGTACGGGTTCGTGTCCGGGGGCGCGCCACGTGAGCCGTCGCGCGTACGCATACAGATCTTCGCGACCAGGCAGACACGTGCCAAGGTCGTCCCCAGGTTCCTGCTGGGGCTCGGCTTCGGGCTCCCGGTCGCGCTCGTGCTGGTGCTCGTGGACCGGTTCGTGGTCGCTCCGCTGGGGTTCGACGACGGAGTGGACGGCGGGCCCGTGGGCGCGCTCCTGTTCCCGCTCGAGGTCGGGCTCGGGGCCGGGCTCGTGCTCGGCATCATGGCCTGGCTGGAAGCTCCCATCGACATCAGCTCCGCGGTCAGCGCCGCGGACCTGTTGAGCACCAACCGCAAGAACGTGGTCTTCCATATGCTCGTGTGGATGCTGGTTATCGGGCTTCCGGCCGGGCTCGGCCTCGGGTTCGTGTCCGAGCCTGTCGGCGGGCTCGTGCCCGGCCCGGTCCGCGGGCTCCTGGCCGGGCTCCTGTTCGGGACCGAGGCGGCGTTCGGGGGCGGGCTCGGGTACGGGCTGAGTTTCACCGCTTGGGGCCAGTGGGTGGCCCTGTCGCGTATGTGGCTGCCGCTGACCGGCCGGCTGCCCTGGGCAGTGATCGCTTTCCTGGACGACGCTCACCAGCGAGGTGTGTTGCGTCAGGCCGGCGCGGTCTACCAATTCCGCCACGCTCGACTTCAAGACCACCTGACCCAGGTTTCCCAGGCGCATCATCTCTCTCACCGATCGAGTGCGCAGGGAAAGGCGGACCCGGAACATCCCGGGAACCGTGCGCGACCGGAAAGGCGTCTTGATTCCGGTAACACCCGCCAGTCGCGTACCGATGAGACACACAGCGGAACAACTCACGGGGGTGTCAGATGACTGCCAGGCGCAGGATGGGAAGGCCAAGGGCGAGGACGGCCCTTGGGATGGTGACGGCATTAGGGGTCGCCGTCGGAATCGTGGGAGTTTCCGGAGCCGGAATCGCGGCCGCACAACCGACTTCGCGCACACTGAAGTACACATGCAAAGTCCCGGTGATCAAAAACCAGCCCTTCACGGTGAAGATCGACGCGAATATTCCGGAGTCGGTCCCGGTCGGCGAATCCAGCCGGAAATTCGCCATCGGTGCGCGGACGACGGTGGACGCGGACCTCACGGCGAAACTCGACCTGATCGGTGTGAAGACCGTTCAGGGCACGGTGGCCGCGAAGATCGGCGTGTCCGCGCCGCAAGGTGACAGCTTGGTCAGGGTGCCCCTCGGCATCACCAGGACCAGCATCCCGGCATCCGGTTCCTTTGACGTCACGGCGACCGGCGCCGCGCCCGCTCTCAGTTTCAGCCGGCCGGGCCACGGGCGGATCACCGCCGGCGACATCGCCCTGCACGTCGTCGGAAAGAAGGCGAGCGGCGAGGTTCTGGGCGAGGCCGACGTGCGGTGCAGGCTGGACGCCGGGCAAAAGAACGTCGTGGGGTCGTTCGAGATCACCGGGACCGGGACGGGGGCGACGACCGGCTCGACCACGTCCGGCACCTCGGGCACGACGGCCTCCGGCGCCACGTCCGAGGGGGCGTCATCCGCGGCCCACGGTAAGGCGACGGGTAAGGCGACGGGTGCCATCGCGGCCACCGGCCAGGACATCAGGGACCTGATTCTGCCGACCCTCGGCATTCTTGCCGCGGGCGTCGTCGCCTTCTGCTTCGGCTTGTGGCTGAAGAGCCGCCGCCGCGCCGCCGACAACGGCTGAGGAGACCGAGTTGCGGATCCCGGCGTTGGGATCCTGCCTCTCCCCGCCAGCTCGCCTCCGCGCACGCACGCCGGGGGCCTTGGCGCGCCGTCACCTCGCAGGTATGCGCCTGACGTGGCGGGTGGCGTCGGCCCACCGCGCGCCGGGCGCATGCGGCCCGGCGGCAACAAGCGGCTGCTGCGGCCGGCCCGCAAGGGCCGGCCGGCGCCGGTCCGACCGACCGGGCGCGTAGGACCCGCGCGAGGGCGGGCCTCCGGCCGGCCGGACCGGGGCTCGTCAGGGAACGTAACACCCTTGCAATGTCTTGCGTAAGGTCTTGCAACAACGGATTGCGGCGGCTAGAACGTCATCAGCATGGGCGCCGTCCCCCCACCGGTGCCGTTCAACGGCCTTCCGGGCACGGCGCGTTGCCGAGCAAGGTCACTCCACCCCCTCAGGAGGAACCGTGCTCCACCGGATCAGAAGCGCCGCGCGCAGACCCGCGGCTGCCGCACTCGCCCTCGTGGCGGGCGCGGCGGCCTTCCTGGCACCGCAGCCGGCGGCGGCCGCACCGCCCGGCGCCAAGGACGTCACCGCCGTCCTCTTCGAGTGGCGCTACGACTCGGTCGCCGCGGAATGCCGCAACACCCTGGGGCCCGCCGGTTACGGCTACGTCCAGGTGTCGCCGCCCCAGGAACACATCCAGGGCGCGCAGTGGTGGACCTCGTACCAGCCGGTCAGCTACAAGATCGCCGGACGGCTCGGCGACCGTACGGCCTTTGCGGACATGGTCGCCGCCTGCCACGGCGCGGGGGTCAGGGTCGTCACCGACACCGTCATCAATCACATGACGTCCGGATCCGGCACGGGCACGGGCGGATCCGCGTACACCAAGTACGACTACCCGGGCACCTACTCGGTCTTCGACTTCGACGACTGCACGGCCCCCGTCTCGAACTACGCCGACCGCTGGAACGTGCAGCACTGCGAACTCGTCGGCCTCGCCGACCTCGACACGGGCGAACCGTACGTCCGCGGCCGGATCGCCGCCTACCTCAACGATCTGCTGTCCCTGGGCGTCGACGGCTTCCGCATCGATGCCGCCAAGCACATCCCGGCCGACGACCTCGCCGACATCAAGAGCAGGCTGAGCGATCCGCAGGTCTACTGGAAGCAGGAAGCCATCTACGGCGCGGGCGAGGCCGTCTCCCCGGCCGAGTACCAGGCCACCGGTGACGTACAGGAATTCCGCTATGCCCGTGACCTCAAGCGGGTGTTCAACGACGAGAACCTCGCGTATCTGAAGAACTACGGCGAGGGCTGGGGGTACCTGCCGAGCGCCGAGGCCGCCGTCTTCGTCGACAATCACGACACCGAGCGCGGCGGCGACACCCTCAGCTACCAGGACGGCGCCGGCTACACCCTGGCCCATGTCTTCATGCTGGCCTGGCCCTACGGCTCACCGGACATCCACTCGGGCTACGAGTTCACCGACCGGGACGCCGGGCCGCCCAACGGGGGGAAGGTGAACGCCTGCTGGCAGGACGGCTGGAAGTGCCAGCACAAGTGGCCCGAGATCGCGAGCATGGTCGCCTTCCGCAATGCCGTCCGCGGCGGCGCCGTCACCCACTGGTGGGACAACGGCGCCGACGCCATCGCCTTCGGCCGCGGCGCCAACGGCTTCGTGGTGATCAACCATGAGACCACCGCACTCAGCCGCACCTTCCAGACCTCGCTGCCGGCCGGTGGCTACTGCGACGTGCAGAGCGGCCGGGCGGTGACGGTGGACGGCTCGGGCCGCTTCACCGCGACGCTGAGCCCGAACACCGCACTGGCCCTGCACACGGGGGCACGCACGGGCTGCTCCTGACCCGGCCGCGGGCCGGCCGTCTGCTGCCCGCCGCTCCGCACACGGGGCGCGCATGCCCGCGCGCCCCGTATCCCCACCACCCGTACGACCTCCGAAGGAGCCTCTTCGTGAACGGCCCCCTCCGCCGTACCGTCGCCGCCGTGGCCATGGTCCTGTGCGCCGCCGCCCTTCCCGCCGCATCCGCCGCGACCGCCGGCCCGGCCGACGCCCGGGCGCAGTGGATCGACCGGGACACCGTCGTCTGGAAGGGCGCGGAACACACCGCGTCCCAGCTGGAGTTCGGGACACACGGCAAGCACATCCGGCTCAGGCCCGGCAGCCTCAGCCCGTCCGAACGCCTCGCCTATCCGCATCTGACGGGCTACCCGGCCTTCACCGTCGACCCCCGCGACCGGGGCCTGGCCCCCGCCGCCCTGCGCGGCAGACTCCTCGCCAGTCAGCGCACCGCCGACGGAGGGCGCACCACCACGGGCGTACAGATACCCGGCGTCCTGGACGACCTCTACGGTGCCCGTGCCCGGCACGCCGCACTCGGCCCGGTCTTCCACCACGGCCGTCCCACCCTCTCCGTGTGGGCGCCCACCGCCCGTACCGTCGCCCTCGAACTCGACGGCCGTACGGTCCCGATGCGGCGCGATGACAGCACCGGCATCTGGCGCGTCCAGGGCGCGCACGACTGGGCCGGAAAGCCGTACCGCTACCGCGTCACCGTCTGGGCGCCCACCGTCGGCAAGACCGTCACCAACAAGGTCACCGATCCCTACTCCACCGCCCTGACCGCGGACTCGGCCCGCAGCCTGGTCACCGACCTAGACGACCCGCAGCTCGCCCCGGCCGGCTGGTCACGGCTGACGAAGCCCGCCGCGGTGCCGCTGCGCCGCGCCCGCATCCAGGAGCTGCAGATCCGCGACTTCTCCGTCGAGGACCGCACCTCCCGCCACCCCGGGAGCTACCTCGCCTTCACCGACCGGCACTCGGACGGCATGCGGCACCTGACCTCGCTCGCCCGGTCCGGCACGTCCTACGTCCATCTGCTGCCGGCCTTCGACTTCGCCACCACACCCGAGCGGCGCGCCGACCAGGCTCGTCCCGGCTGCGACCTGGCCTCGTACGCCCCCGACTCCGACCGTCAGCAGGAGTGCACCGGCAAGACGGCCGCCCGCGACGCCTACAACTGGGGCTACGACCCGCTCCACTACACCGTCCCGGAAGGGTCCTACGCCTCCGACCCCGGCCCTGCTTCCGAAGACTCATCACCGAGCAGGGGCGGAGTGAAGCGGAGCGGCGCGGCCCGCACCGTCGAGTTCCGCCGCATGGTCCAGGGTCTCAACGGCGCCGGGCTGCGCACCGTCATGGACGTCGTCTACAACCACACCGCCGCGAGCGGCCAGGACCCGCACTCCGTCCTGGACCGCATCGTCCCCGGCTACTACCAGCGCCTCATGGACGACGGCAGCGTCGCCACCTCCACCTGCTGTTCGGGCACCGCCCCCGAACACACCATGATGGGCAAGCTCGTCGTCGACTCCGTCGTCACCTGGGCCAAGGAGTACAAGGTCGACGGCTTCCGCTTCGACCTCATGGGCCACCACCCCAAGGCGAATATCCTCGCCGTCCGCAAGGCGCTGGACGCGCTGACGCCGCGCAAGGACGGGGTGGACGGCAAGGCGGTCCTCCTGTACGGCGAGGGCTGGAACTTCGGCGAGGCGGGGAACGACGCCCGCTTCGTCCAGGCCACCCAGCAGAACATGGCCGGGACCGGCATCGCGACCTTCAGCGACCGGGCCCGGGACGCGGTACGCGGCGGCAGCCCCTTCGACGGCGACCCCCGCATCCAGGGATTCGCCTCGGGCCTGTACACCGACCCCAACTCCTCGAAGGAGAACGGGACTCCGGCCGAACAACGCGCCCGGCTCCTCCACTACCAGGACCTCATCAAGGTCGGCCTCACCGGCAACCTCGCCGGCTACACCTTCACCGACACCACCGGCCACCGGGTCAAGGGCTCCGGCGTCGACTACAACGGCGCCCCGGCCGGCTACGCCGCCGCCCCCGGTGACGCCCTCGCCTACGCCGACGCCCACGACAACGAAACGCTCTACGACGCCCTCGCCTACAAACTCCCGCAGCGCACCGGCGCCGCCGACCGCTCCCGTATGCAGGTGCTCGCGCTGGCCACCGCCACCCTCTCCCAGGGACCGGCGCTCTCCCAGGCGGGCTCCGACCTGCTGCGCTCCAAGTCCCTGGACCGCAACTCCTTCGACAGCGGCGACTGGTTCAACGCCCTGCACTGGAACTGCGCCGACGGCAACGGCTTCGGCCGCGGACTGCCCCCGGCCGCCGACAACAAGGACAAGTGGCCCTACGGCAAGCCCCTGCTGGCCGACCCCGCGCTCCGCCCCGGCTGCGACGCGATCCACCACACCTCCGCCGCCTACCGCGACCTGCTCCGTATCCACGCCACCGAACCGGCCTTCGGCCTGTCCACCACCGCCGCCGTACAGAAGGCGCTCTCCTTCCCGCTGTCCGGGAAGGACGAGACCCCCGGCGTGATCACGATGCGGCTCGGCAACCTCGTCGTCGTCCTCAACGCCACCCCGGACCCCCGGCACCAGACCGTCCGCGCTCTCGCGGGCGAGCCCTACGCCCTGCACCCCGTCCAGGCCCACGGCGCGGACCGGACCACCGCGACCGCGTCCTACGCACGCTCCTCGGGCACCTTCACCGTCCCGGCCCGCACCGTCGCGGTCTTCCGCCGGGGCTGAGGCCCGGCTCAGGCTCCCAGCCGCTTTTCGAGGAGGGTGACGGCGTACCGGCTGCCGCCGCCGCCCTCCTTGAAGGGCTGCTCCCCGACGACCGTGTAACCGGCGCCCTCGTAATAGGTGCGCAGCCGCGGGTTGGCGGCGATGCAGTCCAGCCGCGACCACGCCCGCCCCGCCCCGGCTATCCGCCGCTCGGCATGGGCCAGCATCGCCCGTCCGGTCCCGGCCGGAGCCCGCTCGTGGTCCACCATCAGCCGGTGCACATAGCCCGCCTCCGGCGGCTGCGGCCCCCACGCGGGCTCGTCCCGCCACCACAGTTCGAAGGCACCCACCCGCCGCCCGGCAACCTCCGCAAGCCAGACCTCACCGTCCTTCCGCCGCAGCCGGAAGTGCTCCTCGTCCTTCCCACCGGGCTTCCACTGGTCGATGCCGGACTCCTCTGTCGTCCCACGTTGTCGGCCGTCCCGCCGCGGTTCGTCCCACCGTTGCGCCTGGCGGCGGGCGGGGTCCGCTGCGCGGGGCTGTCGGGTGCCGGTGACGGGCCGGAGCGGGGGGGGGGGGGGGGGGGGGGGGGGTTTGGGGGCCACCCCCCCCCCCCCCCCCCCCCCCCCCCCCGGGG
>NZ_JBICXQ010000022.1:0-171444 GCF_043200375.1 Streptomyces sp. NPDC048434
CCGCCGGTGGGCGAGTCCGGCCAGGTCAGCGCCTGCTCCGTGCACCACCAGTACTCCTCCAGGCTCTCGCCCTTCCAGGCGAAGACCGGAATGCCGCGCGGCGCCTCGGGCGTACCCTGCGCACCCACCGCGATCGCCGCGGCAGCGTGGTCCTGGGTGGAGAAAATGTTGCAGGACGCCCAGCGGACCTCGGCGCCCAGGGCGGCCAGGGTCTCGATCAGGACTGCGGTCTGCACGGTCATGTGCAGGGAACCCGTGATCCGGGCACCGGCCAACGGCCGGGCAGCGGCGTACTCCCTGCGGATCGCCATCAGACCGGGCATCTCATGCTCGGCCAGGGTGATCTCCTTGCGGCCGAAAGCGGCGAGGGACAGGTCGGCGACCTTGAAGTCCTGGCCGGTGGCTGCTGTCGTCATGCGGGCTGCTCCTCGAGCGTCGAGGTGGATGGGCTGGCAGTCTGCGGCGCGGGCCGGGGCCCCAGCGGTATGCGGGGCGAATACGAGCGTACGCGGAAGCGGACGCACCCCTCCCCCTGGCCGCAGCGCAGTCCGTCGGAGGCCCTCTCTCCCTCGGCCGGTCCGGGGTACGGACCGCCCGACCGCCATCAGCAGCGACGTCTGGCACTGGTCACGAATCTACACCGATCGGCCCGGTGAACCCCAGCCCGGAGGGGCCGGTTCGGTGCGGTACCGGCCAGGGAGGGCGCCGGGACGGGCCGTGAAGGCCGGGGTTCGGGGCGCCGGTGGCCCGCGTTCCGGCCGTGGGGGCCGCGGCCCCGGAGGGCTTGGCGCGCGCTGTGACGTCATGCAGGATGCCTGGCAGCGCGGGAACAGTTGCACGGCCGCGCGCACGTTCGTAAGGAGAGCCACGTGACCACCACTCCAGCTGATCCCCCCAAGGGCGCGGGGAGGAGCGGGCAGGGGCTGAAACTGCTCGCAGTGACCGCCTGCCCGACCGGTATCGCCCACACGTACATGGCCGCGGAGAAGCTGGCCCAGACCGCCCGGTCACTCGGGCATGAGATCAAGGTGGAGACGCAGGGGTCCATCGGGGCCGAGAACGTACTGTCTGACAACGATGTCAGAGAGGCCGATGGCGTCATCATCGCCGCGGACAAGGAAGTGGACCGCAGTCGGTTCGTCGGCAAGAGGGTCTTGGCCGTCGGGGTGGCCGAGGGCATCCGGCATCCCGAGCAGCTGATCGAGCGGGTGCAGAGCGCGCCCGTGTACGGGGGTGCGGAGGGGGACGGAGCCGGTGCGGGCACCGGCTCGGCGGCGGCTTCCGGCGGCACCGGTGGCGGCAGGGAGCGCAGCGTCGCGTACAAGGCGTTGATGAACGGCGTCAGTTACATGATCCCGTTCGTGGTGGTCGGCGGTCTGCTGATCGCGATCTCGCTGGTGATGGGAGGCCATCCGACGCCCGAGGGGCTGAAGATCGCCCCAGGCTCGTTCTGGGAGGACGTCAACAACGTCGGCACGATCGGCTTCCAGCTGATGGTGCCGATCCTCTCCGGCTATATCGCCTATGCGATCGGTGACCGGCCTGCGCTGGTCCCGGGCATGATCGGCGGCTGGATCGCCACCCACGGCGAGTTGTACGGGATGAAGGACGCCAGTGCCGGCTTCATCGGCGGCATCGTCACGGGCTTTCTGGCCGGGTACCTGGTCGTGTGGATCAAGAAGGTCAAGGTCCCCAAGTTCGTCCGGCCGATCATGCCGATCATCGTGATCCCGATCGTGGCCACGACCGCACTCGGGCTCTTCTTCGTCTATGTCCTGGGCAAGCCGATCTCGTGGGTGTTCACCCATCTCACCGGGTGGCTCAGTGGCATGACCGGGACCAGCGCGATCGCGCTGGGGGCGATACTCGGCCTGATGATCGCGTTCGACATGGGCGGGCCGGTCAACAAGACGGCGTTTCTGTTCGGTTCGGGCCTGATCGCCTCCGGAAACCAGACGGTCATGGGCATGTGCGCCGCCGCGATCCCGGTGATGCCGCTCGGGCAGGGGCTGGCCACGCTGATCCGTCGGCGCCTGTACTCCGAGCAGGAGCGGGAGACGGGGATGGCAGCCCTGTTCATGGGGCTGTTCGGGATCTCGGAGGGCGCGATCCCGTTCGCCGCGGCGCGGCCCGCGCAGGTCATTCCGGCGAACATGCTCGGCGGCGCGGTGGCCGGCGCTCTTGCGGGGATGGCCGGGGTGGCGGACGCGGTGCCGCACGGTGGGCCGATCGTGGCGGTGCTGGGTGCGGTCGACGGGGTGCCGATGTTCTTCGTCGCCGTGGTGGCCGGCGCGGTGGTCACGGCGCTGACGACGGTGATGTTGGTGGATGTGTCGGAGCGGAAGAAGGGCGGGGCCGTGAGGGTGCAGGCGGCCGGGGCCGATGTCATGGCTGCCGCCGGTGGCGCGGCCGACGCCCGGGTCACCGCCGATGCCGCCGGCACGATGGACGCCGGTGTGGCGTCGGTGGTGGCGGAGCCCGTGGGCGCGGTGGTCGGTGCGGGTGCCGGGGCTGATGCCGGGGCCGGTGACGCGTCCCGTACAGCCGCGGCGGTTGCCGTGGTCCCCGTACCGGCCACCGCCCCGGAACAGGGCTCGGACGGCGCTGTCTCCGATGCCGGTGGCAACGATGTCAGAGGGGATCGTGCCGACGGCGGCAGGGCGGACGGTGCCGACGGCGGCAGGGGCGAGAGCGACTCCGCCGTCGAGGTGCTCTCCGGCTATCTCACCGGGGAGACCGTCAAGACACAGCTCGACGCCGGCGAGAAGGAGGCCGCGATCCGGGAGATGGCCGAGCTGGCGGCCGGCACCGGCAGGGTGGCGGATGTCGACGAGCTGGTCCGGGTGGCGCTGGCGCGTGAGGCGCAGGGCACCACCGGACTCGGTGAGGAGATCGCGATCCCGCACGCCAAGACGGATGCGGTGACCGCTCCGGTCGTCGGCTTCGCGCGGTCGGCGGACGGTATCGACTGGGGCTCGCCGGACGGCACGCTCGCCAAGCTGATCTTCATGATCTCGGTGCCGGAGGCGGCGGCCGGGGACGAGCATCTGCGCATCCTGGCGCTGTTGTCGCGGAAGCTGATGGATGCGGACTTCCGGGCCCGGCTGCAGGGGGCACCGGACGAGGCGGCGATCCTGCGGGTGCTGGCGGAGATCCGGTAGCCGCCGGCCGGGGTCCGGAGGGCTGCCGGGTCTGAACTCCCGGGCGGCCTCCGGACCGGCCCGCCGGGCGGCTGGCCGACTGGCCGACTGGCCGACTGGCCGACTGGCCGACTGGCCGACTGGCCGACTGGCCGACTGGCCGACTGGCCGACTGGCCGACTGGCCGACTGCGGCAGCATGCAGCAGCACCAGGCCCCCGCACTCGGTGAGTGCGGGGGCCTGTCTGCGTCCGATGTCGCGCCCACGGCAGGTCCGTGCCCGCCCGGTGCATGGCGCGGGGCTCAGTTCCCGCGCGGCGCCTTCGAGGGATCGGCGCCCGCGGCGGCCGTGGCCTCGTCGTAGATGTCCGGCTCCAGGTAGATGACCCGGGCGATCGGCACGGCCTCGCGGATGCGGGCCTCTGCGGCGTTGATGGCGTTCGCGATCTGGGTGGCGGTGTCGTCATGCCTGACCGCGATCTTGGCGGCGACCAGCAGTTCCTCGGGGCCGAGGTGGAGCGTCCGCATGTGGATGACGCGGGTGACGACCTCGCCGTCGACGACCGCCTCGCGGATCTTGGCGATCTGCTCGGGGCCGGCCGCCTCACCCAGCAGCAGCGACTTGGTCTCGGCGGCCAGCACCAGGGCGATCACCACCAGCAGCGCGCCGATGCACATGGTCCCGATGCCGTCCCAGATGCCGTTACCGGTGGCGACGGTGAGGCCGACGCCGCCCAGCGCGAGCACCAGACCGACCAGCGCGCCGAAGTCCTCCAGCAGCACGACCGGCAGCTCGGGCGCCTTGGCGCGGCGGACGAACTGGGTCCAGGTCTGCTTGCCGCGCAGCTCGTTGGACTCATTGATCGCCGTACGGAAGGAGAAGCCCTCGGCGATGACCGCGAAGACCAGGACGCCGACCGGCCAGAACCAGTTGTCCAGTGCGTGCGGCTCGTGGATCTTCTCGTAGCCCTCGTAGAGCGCGAAGACGCCGCCGATGGTGAACAGGACGATGGAGACGAGGAAGCCGTAGATGTAGCGCTCGCGGCCGTAGCCGAACGGGTGCTCGGCGGTCGCCGCGCGCTTGGCCTTCTTGCCGCCGAGCAGCAGCAGTCCCTGGTTGCCGGAGTCCGCGATGGAGTGCACGCCTTCGGCCAGCATCGAGGACGAGCCGCTGAAGGCGAAGGCCACGAACTTCGCTGCGGCGATCGCCAGGTTGGCGCCCAGCGCCGCAACGATCGCCTTAGTCCCGCCTGATGCGCTCATAAGTGCCGCATGTCCCTTCCGTCGTCCGGCCTTTACCGCCGCTTTAATGCCGCGGCGGTCATTGTTGCAGCCCCGCAGCCGGCAGCCGCCAGGAGGCCACCTGGCGGACGCTCCCGGCGCGCGTCCGCTTGCGCCTGCCCGCAACGACCGCCGCGCGGGACAGGGAAGCCCTAGGCCACGACCGTCGCACGGAAGAGCGTGCCCTCCCCGGCGAGCGTGAGGCGCTCACCAGCCGGTACAAATGCGGACTCACCGGACGCCAGGGCCAATTCGCCGCCGTCCCCGTCACCGGCCGCGCCACCGTCCCCGCCGTCCCCGCCGTCCCGCAGCCGGACCGTCCCCGCCGTGCACAGCAGGATCTGCGGCGTACGGGAGACGAGCGGGCGCGGTGCGGCGCCGGGGGCCAGGGCGAAGCGGGAGAGCCGGAACTCGTCGATGGGGGTCTCGTAGACCTCCTCGCCGTCCACCGCCTCGGGGCGCAGCACCCCGGCGTCGCCGGCCTCGAAGCGGACCACCCGCAGCAGTTCCGGTACGTCGACGTGCTTGGGGGTCAGACCGCAGCGCAGCACGTTGTCCGAGTTGGCCATCAGCTCGACGCCGAGGCCGCTCAGGTAGGCGTGCGGAATGCCGGCGCCGAGGAACAGCGCCTCGCCGGGCTGGAGTTGGACGTGGTTGAGCAGCATGGCGGCGAGCACGCCGGGGTCGCCCGGGTAGTGGTGGGCGATGCCGGCGTATGCGGCGTAGTCCTCGGCGTGCGGGCCGCCCTCGGCCGCCAGCCGATCAGCCGCGACGGCCGCACGCTCGACGGTGCCGGCGATCGCGTGGTGCTCGGCGCCCAGTACGGCGGTGAGCACCTCGCGCAGCGCGTCCTCCTCCGGGCTGGCGCGCAGGATGTCGACGTACGGCTTGAGCTCGTCGACGCCGAGGCCCGCCAGGAGGTCGGCGGCCTGCGCCGGGTGCCGGAAGCCGCACAGGCCGTCGAAGGGGGTGAGCGCGACGATCAGCTCGGGCTTGTGGTTGGCGTCCTTGTAGTTGCGGTGGCCGGCGTCGATCGGGACGCCGCGCCGCTCCTCGTCGGCGAAACCCTCCTGGGCCTGCGCCAGATCGGGGTGGACCTGGAGGGAGAGCGGCGAGCCGGCCGCGAGCAGCTTGAGCAGGAAGGGCAACCGGGGGCCGAAGGCGCGGACGGTGTCGGCGCCCAGTTCGGTGTCGGGGGCGGCGTCGATCACCTCGGCCAGGGAGACGGGGCCCGCGCCGCGGTCGATGCGGGAGGGGGCGCCGGGGTGGGCTCCCATCCACATCTCGGCCTGCGGCTCGCCGGTCGGTGCGGTGCCGAGGAGCTCCGGGAGGGCGGTGGTGGAACCCCACGCATAGGGGCGCACGGTGTTGGCGAGGCGGTCCATGGGGCTACTGCTTCCTGAGGGGCGTACGTGGCTGCGCAGTCATGCGGTCGGCCTGCGGGTGCGTGGCTGCGCAGTCATGCGGCCGGCCTGCGGGTGCGGGCCGGCCGTCAATGATCACTCGGTGCCGGCAAGCGCCAGGTAAACGGCGCCGAAATCCACGATGGCGAGTAGCTCCGCGGCCTTCTCCAGATCACTGCCGGTGTCCGGTTCCAGTTCGCTGACGGCGATGTCGCGCTCCTCGGCGAGCGCCTGGGCGGCGCGGGTGGCGGACAGCGGGCCGGGCTCCTCCTCGCGCAGCAGCACGACCCTCGCGTGCATCGCGGCGGGCTGATCGACCCGGTCACGGAAGAAGTCGTCCGGGTTGGCGCCGGCGGCCAGCGCACCGGCCAGCAGGGTGCGGTGGGTGGTGAGCGCTTCGGGCAGCTCGGCGGCGAGCGCGGGGCGGCCGGCGAGCCCGGCCAGCTCGGTGGCGAAGTGCCGGCCGATGGCACCGGCGATGGTGCCTTCCGTCCAGATCAGCGGGAAGGCGTCGGCGAGGTCGGCGGCCAGTGTCTTGCCGGGGTTGGTGTACGTCGGGATGGCCGGGCCGCAGCGTTCGGCGAGCTGGTCGAGGCGGTCGGCGAGCTTGCCCAGGGCCTCCGGCGGGGCGCTGAGCAGGCCGATCCGGTCGGCGAGCGCGAGCAGCGGGATGAGCACCGACCAGAGGGTGCCGGGGGCGGCCGGCGGGGCGCCCTCGACGTCGAACTCGGCGTCGTAGGGGGTGGTGGCCATCGGGACGGCCAGGCCGCGGGCCTGGGCGACGGCATCGGCGAGCGGACCGCCGGCCGGGGTGACGGCGACGACGGCGCAGCCGCGGCGGTTGGCCTGCTCGACCAGCTCGGCGAGACCGGGGTCGGCGGCGTCCGGGCCGGGGAGCAGCAGCAGGTCCAGGGGCCCGGCCCAGCCGGGCAGTGTCCAGCGCAGCGCGCCGGGCAGCGGGGCGACCCCCGTGGGCGGGATGAGGGTGACCGGGCAGCTGCCGCCGCCGAGCGCCCTGAGGAGGTCAGCGACACCGGCTGCGGCGGGGCCGGGCCCGGCGACGAGCACGGCGCGCGGCCGCCCGTCGGGTGTCAGTTCGGGGATGCCGGATTCGGCGGCGCTGCGGGCGGCGGTACGGACCCGGGCGCCGGATTCGGCGACGCCGCGCAGCAGACCGAAGCGGTCGGCGCCCGCCAGTGCGTCAGGGGTGTCGAGGAGTGACTCGTCGAGCATGGTGGGCGCGGCCTCCGATCGCCGGTACGGGCGGGGTACGGGCGGTGCCGGGACGGGCCCGGCGGCGCCCGGTCAGGCGGGGCGGCGGGCCTCGTCGACGAGGAGTACGGGGATGCCGTCCCGGACGGGATAGGCGAGGCCGCAGTCGCCGGAGGTGCACAGCAGCTCGGCAGGGTCGTCGCCCGTCCGGTCGTCGAGCGGGGCATGGCACGCCGGGCAGGCGAGGATCTGGATCAAGCTGGCGTCGACCGGCATGGAGGGTGCTCCTTCGGGGCGGTTGCGGCCTGGCCAGCGTACCGCCGGG
Organism: Streptomyces sp. NPDC048434; assembly: GCF_043200375.1. Taxonomy (NCBI): domain Bacteria; kingdom Bacillati; phylum Actinomycetota; class Actinomycetes; order Kitasatosporales; family Streptomycetaceae; genus Streptomyces; species Streptomyces sp. NPDC048434. The sequence continues at coordinate 7,361 of NZ_JBICXQ010000022.1, forward strand.
CGGGGGGCGGAGGCGTGCTCGGAGGGGTTTTGGGGTGGCGGGCGGCGAGGATTCCGTCGTCGCCCGCCATCCACGGGCCGGCTTCCGGTGCACGGGCGGCCCCGGGGTGCCGGGGCTCAGGCCCGGATGATCGCCAGTGCCTCGTCGCGGACCCGGTCGGCGGTCCCGGTGTCGCGGGCCTCGACGTTCAGCCGGAGCAGCGGCTCGGTGTTGGAGGCGCGCACGTTGAACCACCAGTCGCCGGCGGTGACGGTCAGTCCGTCCAGCTCGTCGATGGTGACGCCCTGGCGCCCCTCGTAGGCCGCCTTGATCGCGGCGAGCCGGCCGGTCTGGTCGTCGACGGTGCTGTTGATCTCGCCGGAGGCCGCGTACCGGTCGTACTGCGCGACCAGCTGCGACAGCGGGCCCTGCTGGCCGCCGAGGGCCGCCAGGACGTGCATCGCGGCGAGCATGCCGGTGTCGGCGTTCCAGAAGTCGCGGAAGTAGTAGTGCGCGGAGTGCTCACCGCCGAAGATCGCGCCGGACTTGGCCATCTCCTCCTTGATGAAGGAGTGCCCGACGCGGGTGCGGACCGGCTCGCCGCCGTTCTCCTTGACGACCTCCGGCACCGACCAGGAGGTGATCAGGTTGTGGATGACCGTACCGCCGGGGTGCTTGGCCAGTTCGCGGGCGGCGACCAGGGCGGTGATCGCGGACGGGGAGACCGGGTCGCCGTTCTCGTCGACGACGAAGCAGCGGTCGGCGTCGCCGTCGAAAGCCAGGCCCAGGTCGGCGCCGGTCTCGCGCACCCGCGCCTGGAGGTCGACGATGTTCTTCGGATCCAGCGGATTGGCCTCGTGGTTGGGGAACGAGCCGTCCAACTCGAAGTACATCGCGTCCAGTTCGAGCGGCAGACCCTCGAAGACGGTCGGCACGGTGTGCCCGCCCATGCCGTTGCCCGCGTCCACCACGACCTTCAGCGGGCGGATGCCGCTCAGGTCCACCAGGCCGCGCAGGTGGGCGGCGTAGTCACTGAGGACGTCGCGCTGCGAGATGCCGCCCGGTTCGGCGACCGGCTCCGGGGCGCCCTCGTCCGACCACCGCTCGACCAGCGCGCGGATATCGGCGAGACCGGTGTCCTGGCCGACCGGCGCCGCGCCCGCCCGGCACATCTTGATGCCGTTGTACTGGGCGGGGTTGTGCGAGGCGGTGAACATCGCGCCGGGCAGGCCGAGTGCGCCGCTGGCGAAGTACAGCTCGTCGGTCGAGCAGAGACCGATCTCCGTGACGTCCGCGCCGCGGGCCGCGGCGCCGCGGGCGAAGGCGCCGGACAGGCCGGGCGAGGAGGGCCGCATGTCGTGCCCGGTCACGATCGCGTCCGCGCCGGTGATCTCGGCGAAGGCCGCCCCGAACAGCTCGGCCAACGTCTCGTCCCACTGGGTGGGGACGACGCCGCGTACGTCATACGCCTTCACGATCTGCGACAGATCAGTCACAGCCAGCCCTCCTGGAGAGTCTCTACGGACTCCCAACCTACCGGGCGGCTCTGTAGGTGGGCCGTGCATCCCTGCCATTGCCGGGTGCGGCGCGGCTGTTGATCCATTTCGTCGCGCGCAGGCCGCGGCGCCGTCCCCGGCGGGCCGGCGGTCAGGGGCCCAAACCCCGCCCCCGCTCAGGAATCCGGCGAGCGCAGTACTCGTAGATGGCCTCGGCGGGCGACTTCCATGGGGTGGGTGTCGCGGTCGCCGGGGCGGGAGGAGCCGACGGCGCCGGCGGCGCGTTCCTGGGGACGGGCCGCCTCGCGCACGGCGTTCGCCAGGGCTTCGAGATCGTCGCCGCTGGGGCGGGGCGGGCCCGAGTCGAGGGCGAGGCGGACAACTTCCCAGCCGCGGGGCGCGGTCAGCCGCTCGGAGTGCTCGGCGCACAGGTCGTAGCAGTGCGGTTCGGCGTAGGTGGCGAGCGGTCCGAGCACGGCGGTCGAATCCGCATAGACGTACGTCAGCGTTGCGACGGCGGGGCGGCCGCACGCAGTGCGCGAACAGCGACGTACAGGGCTCACGACGTTGGACGGTACCGCACTCTTGAGCGGGCCGCGACGACTCTCCCCCGGCTCACCCAACCGTGTCGTCCCGCTTCGTCCGATGCGTCTGACCTGCACCCGCTCGACCTGACCTGGGCCGGGCGCGCTGGGGCGGACCGCGCGGGGCAAGGAATCCTGTCCCGACTCGATGCATTTCCGGCCATTCCGGGGTCGATCTGCGCTCTCATGCGGGGAGGCAAACGAACTCAACGCGGACAGGTCCGGTCAGCCGACGACATGCCGCGTCTTGTCGCGCTCCCCGGTGCCGGGCGGCGCTCGACGGCTACGCTCGATGCTGATGGACAGTCCTGTACCTCCCCGACCGGCACAGCCGCGGCTCCGCCGCCGCGACCGCCACGGCCGCGGCATGCGCGGCCCGATCGCGCCGCCCCAGGTGCCGCTGTCGGTGGCCCGCGCCGACGCGTTCGTGGATCTTGTCTATGACTCCCGGGACCGGCTGGAGCGGCGCTGGACGCAGCTCTCCCAGGTCGATTTTCTGGTCCTGGAGGTGCCGGGTTTTGGCCCCGACGACGGGCCGGATGCGGCGGCCGACGAGGAGACCGTGCCGCTGGGCAGGGTGGTTCCGGCCGCGGGCGGATATCGCGACCGGATCGTGATCTACCGCAGGCCGGTGGAGATCCGTACGAAGAGCCGTGACGAGCGGGCGCTGCTGGTCCATGAAGTGGTGGTAGAGCAGGTCGCCGAACTGCTGGGGCTGGCCCCGGAGTCGGTGGACCCGCGCTACGGCCAGGAGTGAGGCCGCCGCGCGGGTCCGTGGGAGCGTCCGCGGTCAGTTCGTGAGGACCGACAGGTCCTGGCCCGCGGTCGGGACGAGGACCGAGCCCCGGTCGTCGGGCAGCGGCTGGACGGTGAAGGCGGGCACCCCGCCCTGGGGCCGGGAGAGCATCCGGGCGGCGTAGACGGGGCCGCTGCCGGACTCCGGCTCCACCGTCAGGGCGTAGCTCCCCTTCAGGCCCGTCGGGCGCGGCGGGGCGACGTCGAGGCTGGTGCCGCCCTTGACCGTGTACGTCTTGGTGACCGGGGTCCCGCCGCCGCTGCCGGCCGACGCGGTGACCTTCACCTTGGCGTCCTTGCCCTTCTCGGGCGCGACCAGCGAGAGGGTGCTGTCCTTGCCGCGGTTGTCGACGGCGGAGGCGCGCTTCTCGACCGGCCGGGTCGCGGGGATGAACGCCATCTCCTGGTTGCCGCCCTTGCCGCGGGTCACCCGCAGCGCGGCCGCGACCGGGACCTTGGAGCCGCTGTCGGAGGGCGTGAGCACCAGCGAACCGGCCTCGCCCTTGGTCAGGTTCTTGAGGTCCACCGCCGTGGTCATCCCGCTCTTGAGGTGCAGGGTCTCCAGACCCGCGGGCGTGATCAGCCCGGTCGGGGTGGCCAGTTGCACCTTCAGGTCGGCGTCGGACTCACCGGGGGCGAGGGCGACCAGCCGGACGGAGGTGGCGTCCTTCGGGATACCGGGCAGCACCACGCGCGGCGACGGGTCGGCGGCGGCCGGCAGCCAGTCGCTGCCGAGCTTGCTGTCGCTTGCCTGGACGGCGGCGCCGACCCGGCCCTCACGGGCGACGACGTGCAAGGACGCGTTGGTGGTGGGGGAGTTGGCCAGGGTGGAGAGCAGTACGGGGACCGTGGTGTGCGGCGGGACGGAGATGTCCTCGCCGGCCGAGCCCCCCAACGCCCCGTCCTTGCCGCGCAGTTCGAGGTCGACGACGGCCGGGGTCGAGTCGGGGTTGGTGAGGTGGACATAGTCCTGGCGGTCGTTGGCGGTGCTGACGCCGGGGAACCAGAACGTGGTGTCGGGGGTGGTGCAGCCCAGGCCGAGAAGGCCGCGGCCGGCACCGGCGGCGACCGAGGTGGTCTGCTGGACGGTCCAGCCGGGGGCGAGGGTGCCGTCCGCCGTTCCCACCAGGGCGGGGGCGTCGGGGCTGTCGGTGGTCGTGGAAACCGGCAGGCCGGCCCGCTTGAGGGGCACGACGGGCTTGGTGTCGCGCGGGGCGACGGTCGTCTGCCCGGCGGCGGAGTCCGCACCGCTGCCCTTGCCGCCCTTGCCGCCCTTGGAGTTCTTCCTGCCCTTGCCGTCGCCCGCGCCGCCGGCGTCCTTGACGGTCCCGGCGGGCAGCAGCTGCGCGGTGCCCTTCTTGCCGTCCGCGCCGGCGGCGGCTCCCGCGGGGGCGAAGGCGGTGTAGGCGGTCTCCCCGACCTCGGAGGAGGTCGGGGCCGGGCAGAGCAGCGCGGAGCGCTGTACGGGCAGCCGGGCGCCGCCGCGGGGCGCGTCCGGGTCGCCGCCGTCCGGGCCGGCCACGGCGGCGACGCCGGAGACGGCGGCCAGCGCCACGGCCACGCCGATCAGGGACATCATGGTGCGCTTCACTGCTGGTCGCTCCCGTCACGGCGCGGCTCGGGATAGGAGCCGGAGTACCCCGGGTACTCGGTGCCGTCGTCGTAGGGCTGCTGGTGCTGCGGCCCGCCGTCGCCGTACTGCTGCTGCCCGTACCCGTACGGGTCGTAGGCACCCGCCTGGTAGGGGTCAGCGGCATACGGGTCGGCGGCCTGGTAGGGGTCGGCCGGCGGGTAGGGCTGCTGACCGTACTGCCCGGCCTGGTACGGGTCGGCGGGCACGTAGGGCTGCTGCTCGCCGGGGTGGCCCGGCACAACGGGTCCGCCCTGCTGGGCGGCCTGCCAGGCGTCGTACGACTGCTGCTGCGGCACCGCCCCGTACGGGTCGGCATACGGGTCGGCGTCCCCCACGGGCGGAACGGCCTGGGGCGTGCCCTCCGGGGCCGCGCCCTGGGCAGGGACCGCCGCGGCCATCGCGTCGGCCGCCGGGTCGAACGGCTGCTCTCCGGGCCCGGCCCCGGGGACGCCGGCACCGGCCGCCTCGGGAGCACCGGCGGCCTCGGCCTGGGCCCGCAGGCGCCGGGCACGACGGCCGTCGCCGGCCTGGGCCGCGGCCTGGGCGGCGGCCGCGTCCTCGGGCAGGTCGTCGTCGATCTCCCGGCGGCGGCCCGGCAGCGCCAGGACCACCAGGACGACGGCGAGCAGGCCCTGCGCCCACACCCAGAGGGTGTGGCCGATCGGGTTCTCGTGAGTGAGGTCGAGGGTGCCGCCGCCCGCCGGGAGGGTGAAGCCCTGGGCCCAGCCGTCGACGGTCAGCGGCTTGAGCGGGGTGCCGTTGAGCGTGGCCTGCCAGCCCTCGTCCGCGGTGTCCGCGAGACGCAGCACCCGGCCGTCGGTACCGCCGGGCACCTTGGTGTGCGCCTCGACGGGGCCGGACGGTACGGCGATGGGCGCGGCGGCCTCACCGGCGCTGGTGCCGTCCTTGGCCTCGCCCGCGACGATCGAGAGCCGCGAGACCCGCCGGTCGACGCGCCACAGGGCGCTGCCGTCGTCCTGGCTGAGCCGGGTCAGACCCGGGGTCGAGTCCAGTACGCGGCCCATTTCGCGCGGCGCCCCGTCTCTGACCAGGACGTAGCGGACCGCGTAGCCGCCGAGCTGGTTGGTCTGGTCGGCGCCGGAGCCGGCCACGAGGTTGGCGACGATGCCGCCGAGCCGCTTGTCCTCGCCCGCTTCGGCGGCCAGATCGGCGTCACCGAGCCGGGCGCCGGAGCCGCGGACGAGGGAGTAGTCGACATGGCCCGGCTTGCCGTCGAGGACCAGCGTGCGGGCCCGGTCGGCGGTGCCGGACTCCTCGGCGACGAAGGCCGGGACCTGCTCCGGGGTGCGGCGCTCCAGCGGACCGGCCGCGCCGGTGATCATCCAGCTGGCCGCGGCGTAGAGCGGGGCGAGCCCGGACGCCAGCGCGATCAGCACGGCGACCGGCTGCTTCCAGCCGAAGCCGAGGCTGGCCATCCGGGTGCGGATGCCCTCGGCGCCGATCACGGCGGCGCACAGCAGCGCCAGGCCGTAGACGAGCATCGCGGGCCCGGTCCAGCCGGAGCCGTTGCCCAGCGCCGCGAGCAGCAGACCGGTCAGGGCCACCGCCCAGGCGGTACGGATCGCGCGCTGCCGCCCGTCGCGCAGCGTCGCGGCGAGCGCGGCCAGCACGATGCCGAACAGCAGCACCCCGCCGATGGCCTTGGGGCCGCCGGGGCTGAGCCCGATGAGGTCGAGCACGGAGGCGGAGCCGGCGCCGTAGTCGAGCCCGGCTTCCTGGAAGAAGCGGGACGGCCGGGTCAGCAGCGACAGCGACCAGGGGGCGAGCACGACGAGCGGCGCGAGGACCACGACCAGGAAGCGCAGCCCGTAAGCGACCAGCTGGCCTCGGCTGCCGTCGACGAAGCGCAGCACCAGCAGGCCGATACCGAGCAGCACCGCGATCGGCCAGACGACCGGGGTGAAGGCCATGGTGAAGGTGACCAGCAGCGCATACGCCCAGGTGGCGCGCCAGCTGGGCCGGATTCCGGCCGGCAGCCGCAGCCCGCTCGCCGCGACGGCGGCGCGCGCCATCAGCGGCAGCAGGATGGCGAGGGCCGCGGTGCCCAGCCGGCCGCCGGCCAGCGCACCGGCGGCCGCGGGCAGGAAGGCGTACGCGATGCTCGCCCAGGCCCGCAGCAGCCGGGAGGCGACCAGCGGGCGGGAGGCGAAGTAGGCGGTGAGGCCGGCCAGCGGGACGGAGCAGACCAGCAGCAGGGTGACGGCGAAGCCGGTGGAGCCGAAGAAGATGCTCGACACCAGGGCGACGACCGCCAGGTAGGGCGGCGCGGAGGCGCTGCCGCCGACCCCGACCGCATGCCAGCTGTCGAGATACGCCGACCACAGGTCGGACACGCTGCCCGGCGTGGGCAGCATCGCACCGCCGGTGAGCGCGCCGGAGCCGAGCAGCCCGCGGCAGGCGATCAACGAGACCAGCAGCAGGACGAAGAACAGCAGCGGTGCGGGCTTGCGGGCGATCCGCTTGAGCCGGGCGAACTGCTCGATCTCCAGGAATTCGGCGTCGTCGCCGCCGGGCCCGGACTCGACCGCGCCGTGCCGGCCGGCCGAGGCCACATCCGGTGCGGCGCGCCCGGCGAGGTTGCCGGCGACCTGTTCGACGGTGGCCCGCACGGTCGCGCCGGGCGGCGGGAAGAGCGGCCGCAGTTCGCTCGTATCGACCGCGGGGCGGCCTCTCTTCTTCCGTGCGGCGAGGATCTTGCCGGGCCGCAGCAGGGTGCCGAAGAGTCCGGCGAGTTCGTCGAGCGCCTGGCCCGGGACCTTGCCGACGAGGTAGGCGATGACCCGCAGGAAGGTGCCGAGCAGCAGCCGCAGCAGGACGTACGGGAGGATCGCGCCACGGGTGTTGGTGAGCAGCGTGTAGACGGCGCCGGCCTTGTCGACCCGGTGCGGGTTGGCGACCGAGCGGCCGACGCAGTCGATGGGACGGCGCTCGCGGGCGGCGGCCTCGGCATGGCGCAGGATCGCGTCCGGTGCGACCAGGACCTGATGGCCGGCGGCCTGGGCGCGCCAGCACAGATCGACGTCGTCGCGCATCAGGGGCAGCCGGCGGTCGAAGCCGCCCAACTCCTCGTAGACGTCACGGCGGATGAGCATGCCGGCGGTGGAGACGGACAGCACGGGGCGTACCTGGTCGTGCTGGCCCTGGTCCTGTTCGCGGCGGTCCAGGCCGGTCCAACGGCGACCGCTGCGGGCGATGCTGACACCGGCTTCGAGCAGCTGCCGGCGGTCGTACCAGCTGCGCAGCTTGGGGCCGACGATCACGGTGGAGGGGCTGGCGTCGGCGACCCGCAGCAGCTCGGCGAGCGCATCCGGCTCGGGCGCGCAGTCGTCGTGCAGCAGCCACAGCCACTGGACCGGTTCGCCGTGCGGCAGCTCCGGCATCTCGTACGCCTCGTCGCGCCAGGTGCGGCTGACCGGGTCCCAGCCGCTGGGGCGGCGCAGGTACGGCAGGTCGTCTGGGGTGAGTTCGGGGGCCGTACGGACGGCTTCGTCGACGGCGGTGCCGAATCCGGAGCGGCGGGCGAGGTGCAGCACCCGCTGGTCCCCGATGGCCTCGGCGAGCAGCTGGGCGGAGTGGTCCGCGCTGCCGGTGTCGGCGCCGATGGCGTTCTGCACCGGGCGCTCCTGGCCGAGCAGGCCGGTGAGCGCTTCGGGCAGCCAGCGGGCACCGTCATGGGAGACGATCACGGCGGTGACCACGTGCCGCGGGAACTCTGGGGTGGCGGCTGCATATGAGGCGGCCTGGGCCGCCGACTGGCTGTGCACGGACATCGAGGTACGGGCCCTCCGGACCCGGGAGTTCGGGACCCGCGGCGAAGTCGCGCTGGGCCCCCGCCCCCCGGAAGACACTGCGACGGACTACGAGGCGACGCGCGCGCCCTGTAGGGCGGCGGCGCATCTCGGACGGGGCCCCACACTAATGGTTCGCGCCGGTGCCCCGACCGGGTCCGTACACAGCAGTCCGCCTCCGGCGCGCAGGTCGCTGGAGGCGGAGTGTTCGCTATAGGGGGATATGGGGAGTTGAGGTGGTGCGGCGACGTGGTCCATGAGGCCGCGCCCGGTCGGTCCGGCGGGCTGCCCTGTCATCGTCAGACGGCAGCCTTCTTCAGCCGGCGCCGCTCGCGCTCGGACAGGCCGCCCCAAATGCCGAAGCGCTCGTCGTTGGCGAGCGCGTACTCAAGGCATTCGGAGCGGACTTCGCAGGCGAGGCAGACCTTCTTGGCCTCGCGGGTGGAGCCACCCTTCTCCGGGAAGAAGGACTCGGGGTCGGTCTGGGCGCACAGTGCGCGCTCCTGCCAGCCGAGCTCCTCATCCGCCTCCTCGACCAGCAATTCCTGGAACAGCTCGGTCATGTGCGCCCCTCGTCTGTCTTTACGTCCCCGTGATCAAGCCGTGATCGATTTCGGCTGAACGACACGAGTGAAATTACAAGTGTGGTGATCCGGGCCAGTCAAGCCGAGATCTGCTATTGGGCCTCTTATTCACTCGGCGGAACCAAGCGTATGCGGAAAGTGTTCAAATCTGTAAAAACCAGGACACTTCCCCGGGCGTGCCACCCGGCACATCCTCGTTGCTCACCAAGACGCGATCAGGCGGCATTCACGTTGCACCGCGCGCGCCGAAGCGGGGAAGATCACAGATGGATCACGGGACCGCAGCGGCGTTTGGAGGTGCGGTTGCCGGTCGATGTCTCCGCGTCGAGAACTGCACAAACCTTTCTCCGGGCGGAGTAACCGGATGAGGTGAAAGATTTACGGCAAACCAGTCATCCAGTTGACATCGCGGCGTGAACCCGGTCTCCTGGACCGCATGCCAGTGACTCCCGCGCTCCGACTGACCCGTGCCTACGGGTCGCTCTGCGCTGCGCAGGCTCGCTGTCGCTGTTCCAGCTGTCGAAGCCACTGAGCTCCAGCTTTTTCGCTCGCACCACCCCGCAGCGCCCCTGCTCCGCGTCGCCGCGCCGTGCCCCCCACAGGGAGAGCCCGCGCCGTGCCGCAGCCCTCCCCCAGCTACGGCTGGGACCCCAGCGCCTTGGCCGAGGAACCCGAACCCCCATGAACAGCGACGTCCAGATCGCCGGCGACCCGCTCGCCATCCCCCACCTGCTGCCGCCCGTTGCCTCGCACCCGTCCACCGTCGCCGGCTTCGCGGGGCTGGCCCGCTCGATCGCCGCCGACCGCGCCGCATGGGCGCCGCTCGTCCGCTACGACACCACGTCCCGCTGGTACCACCGGCTGCGTGCGGTTCCCCAGGCTCTCGGCTCCGCTCACGCGGGAGAGGTCCCCCTCGGCTACGAGGTGTGGCTGCTGAGCTGGGTGCCGGGCCAGGGCAGCGGCCGGCACGACCACGGGGCGTCCTCCGGTGTGCTGACCGTCCTGGAAGGCGAGTTGACCGAGCACGCCGGGACCGGACCCCGCACGCTCGCGGCCGGCGCCCAGCGGGTGTTCGCACCCGGCTACGTCCACGAGGTCGTCAACGACGCGCTGACCCCCGCCGTCAGCCTGCACATCTACTTCCCGGGCCTGACCAATATGCCGATGCACCCCAGTCAGGCGTCGGTCTCCGGGGGCGCGGCCGCCGCGTCCGAGGTGCTGGCCCCCTGACAACCGGTCGTGCGCCCCTGCCATGCTGGGGCCATGCGAATCGTGGTTCTGGCCGGCGGTATCGGCGGCGCCCGCTTTCTGCGGGGACTGAAGGCAGCGGCTCCGGACGCGGACCTCACCGTCATCGGCAACACCGGCGACGACATCCATCTGTTCGGGCTCAAGGTGTGCCCCGACCTCGACACCGTGATGTACACGCTCGGCGGTGGCATCAACGAGGAGCAGGGCTGGGGCCGCACCGACGAAACCTTCCGGGTGAAGGAGGAGTTGGCCGCCTACGGCGTCGGCCCCGAGTGGTTCGGGCTCGGTGACCGGGACTTCGCCACCCATATCGTGCGGACCCAGATGCTGGGCGCCGGGTATCCGCTCAGCGCCGTCACCGAGGCGCTGTGCGCGCGCTGGAAGCCCGGAGTGCGGCTGCTGCCGATGTCCGACGACCGGGTCGAGACCCATGTCGCGATCGACGAGATGGGCGAGCGCAAGGCGGTCCACTTCCAGGAGTACTGGGTGCGGCTGCGTGCCTCGGTGCCGGCGCATGCCGTGGTGCCGGTCGGCGCGGACCAGGCCAAGCCCGCTCCGGGCGTACTGGAGGCCATCGCCGAGGCGGATGTGGTGCTGTTCCCGCCGTCCAACCCGGTGGTCAGCATCGGGACGATCCTGGCGGTGCCGGGCATCCGTGAGGCCATCGCGGACGCCGGGGTGCCGGTGGTCGGTCTCTCGCCGATCGTCGGCGACGCCCCCGTGCGCGGGATGGCCGACAAGGTGCTGGCGGCGGTGGGCGTGGAGGCGACCGCCGCGGCCGTCGCCCGCCACTACGGCTCCGGGCTGCTGGACGGCTGGCTGGTCGACTCCGTGGACGCGGATGCCGTGGCCGAGGTCGAGTCGGCCGGGATCCGCTGCCGGGCCGTGCCGCTGATGATGACCGACCTGGACGCCACGACCACGATGGTGCGCGAGGCGCTGGCCATGGCCGAGGAGGTCCGGGCGTGAACGGTGCCGCCGAGGTGCCCGCGTTCCGGGTGTGGGCGCTTCCGGGAGTGCCCGAGGTGCGGCCCGGCGATGACCTCGTCAAGCTGATCGCCGCGGCGGCGACCGCCGATGGCCTGCCCCAACTCGCCGACGGTGACGTGCTGTTGGTGACCTCGAAGATCGTCAGCAAGGCCGAGGGCCGGGTGATCGAGGCCACCGACCGCGAGGCGGCGATCGACCGGGAGACGGTGCGGGTGGTGGCCCGGCGCGGCCCCCTGCGGATCGTGCAGAACCGGCAGGGCCTGGTGATGGCCGCGGCCGGTGTGGACGCCTCCAACACCCCTTCGGGAACGGTGCTGTTGCTGCCGGAGGACCCGGACGCCTCGGCGCGCGCCCTCCGGGCGGGCCTGCGCACCGAGCTCGGCGTCGACGTCGGCGTCGTCATCAGCGACACCTTCGGGCGGCCGTGGCGCAACGGTCTCACCGATGTCGCCATCGGGGCTGCCGGGGTGCGGGTGCTGGACGATCTGCGCGGCGGCACGGATACGTACGGCAATCCGCTCAGCGCGACGGTGGTGGCCACCGCCGACGAACTGGCCGCCGCGGGCGACCTGGTGAAGGGGAAGGCCGCCGGGCTGCCGGTCGCGGTGGTGCGCGGGCTCCCCCATGTCGTCGAGGAGGCGGGCGACGGCGCCGGGGCACGCGTCATGGTGCGCAGCGCCGAGGACGACATGTTCCGGCTGGGCACCTCGGAGGCCGTACGGGAAGCGGTGACGGCGCGGCGTACGGTGCGCGCCTTCCGCACCGAGCCGGTCGATCCGGGGGCGGTCCGGCGCGCGGTGGCGGCGGCGCTCACGGCCCCGGCGCCGCATCACACCACGCCGTGGCGGTTCGTCCTCCTGGAGTCGCCGCAGGCGCGGGTGCGGCTCCTGGACGCGATGCGGGACGCCTGGATCGCGGATCTGCGGGGTGACGGCAAGTCGGAGGAGTCCATCGCCAAGCGGGTGCGGCGGGGCGACGTGCTGCGTACCGCGCCGTATCTGGCGGTGCCGTGCATGGTGATGGACGGCTCGCACAGCTACCCCGATGCGCGGCGCAGCGCGGCGGAGCGCGAGATGTTCGTCGTGGCCCATGGCGCGGGGATCCAGAACTTCCTGGTCGCGCTGGCGGGCGAACGTCTGGGCTCCGCCTGGATCTCGTCGACGATGTTCTGCCGGGACGTGGTCCGCGAGGTGCTGGGGCTCCCCGAGAACTGGGAGCCGATGGGGGCGGTGGCCGTCGGACATCCGGCGGCAGCACCGGCGCCCCGTCCGGCGCGGACCGCCGACGACTTCGTCGTCGTGCGCTGATCCGCGCCTTCGCCACGGAGTCAGAGCCGGGCGATGTCCCCCACGGGGAACCGTGGGGCGCGGCGCGGCGGGACGCGGCCGGACAGCAGGATCAGCCGGGCCGCGCGGTGCCGCTGGCCCTCGTACGGGGCGAGGAGTTCGAGCATCTCCTCATCGGTGGTGCCGCGGCGGCCGGTGAGGGCATAGCCGATGATCTTCGGCAGATGGAGATCGCCGACCGTGATCGCGTCCGGTGCGCCGAGGGTGCGCTGGAGGGTCTCAGCGGCCGTCCAGGCACCGATGCCCGGTATCGCCGTCAGCCGGCGGGTGGCGTCCGCGAGATCCATCCGCGCGGCCTCCTCCATCCGGCGGGCGGCCCGCACGGCGCGCAGGATCGTGGACGAGCGCTTGGCGTCGACGCCCGCGCGGTGCCACTCCCAGGAGGGGATCAGCGCCCAGCCGCGCGGGTCCGGCATCACCCGCATCCGTTCCCAGGGGCCGGGGGCGGGCTCGCCGTGCCGCTGGAGCAGGAGCCGCCAGGCGCGGTAGGCCTCGTCGGCGGTGACCTTCTGCTCCAGGACCGAGGGGATCAGCGACTCCAGGACCAGACCGGTCCTCGCGAGCCGGACGCCGGGGTGGCGGCGGCGGGCCTCATGGACGATGCGGTGCCGGGCGGTCAGTTCCGCCGGGTCGTCGGACTCCCCCAGCAGGTCGGGCAGGTGGTCCAGCAGCCAGTCGGCGCCCGGACCCCAGGCCTCGGCCTCGACGCCGCCGTCGGACGGGCGGGCCGCGACGCGCAGCGTGCCGGGACCCTGGGGCGTACGGCAGGCCCGCCACAGCTCGCCGCCGCGCGCCGCGAACGCGGGGTCGCCGGGACCGCGCCGCAGCACACCCAGCGTGCGGTGCAGGTCGAACGGGCCGGGCGGAAGCCAGGTGCGGGCGGGCATGCGGCCAGATTAGGCGATGCGGCCGGGGCGGTGCCGGGGCCTGTGGACAACGGGGGCGGGCCGCCGGTGACCGGCCTGTCAGGACGGCGGCGGGCCCCCGGTTCAGGACGGGCAGCCCCCCGGTGACCGGCTTACTGGTCGGAGGAGAAGCGCACCGACCCGGCCGGGATGTCGGCGTCGCACCAGATGCGGATGCCGCCGCGCAGTTCGTTGTCGGCGCCGATCCGCGCGCCGTCGCCGATGACCGCGCCGTCCAGGACCGTACGGGCCCCGATGTGCGCGCCGGCGCCGATCAGCGAGTCACGGATCTGGGCGCCCTCCTCGATGACCGCGCCTTCGAGGACGGCGCTGCCGTCGATCCGGGCGCCGGAGCCGATGACGGTGCGCGGGCCGGCGACGGTGCCGCCGGTGAGCTTGGCGTCGGGGGCGACCTCGGCGCTCTCCAGCACCAGGCGGTCCCCGCGGCGGCCGGGCACCGCCGGGGACGGGGCGCGGCCCAGGACCAGGTCGGCGGAGCCGCGGACGAAGGCCTGCGGGGTGCCGAGGTCGAGCCAGTACGTGGAGTCGACCATGCCCTGGAGGTGGGCGCCCTCGGCGAGCAGGCCGGGGAAGGTCTCGCGTTCGACGGAGACCGGGCGGCCGGCCGGGATGGTGTCGATGACCGACCGGTTGAAGACATAGGCGCCGGCGTTGATCTGGTCGGTGACGATCTCTTCGGGGGTCTGCGGCTTCTCCAGGAAGGCGGTGACCCGGCCGGTGTCGTCGGTGGGCACCAGGCCGAAGGCGCGCGGGTCCTCGACCCGGGTGAGGTGCAGCGAGACATCGGCGCCGGAGGTGCGGTGGGTGCCGACGAGGGCCGCGATGTCCAGGCCGGTGAGGATGTCACCGTTGAAGATCAGTACCGGGTCGTCGGGACCGGAGTGCAGCCGCGAGGCGACATTGCGGATGGCGCCGCCGGTGCCCAGCGGCTCGTGCTCGGTGACGTACTCCAGGTGCAGGCCCAGCGCCGACCCGTCGCCGAAGTACGGCTCGAAGACCTCGGCGAGGTAGGAGGTGGCGAGGACGATGTGCTCGACGCCGGCGGCCCGGGCGCGGGCCAGCTGATGGGTCAGGAACGGCACACCGGCCGCCGGGACCATCGGCTTGGGCGTATGCACCGTCAGCGGGCGCAGCCGGGTGCCCTTACCGCCGACCAGGAGGATCGCTTCAGTCACTGTGTCCTCTGTTCGCTTCTCCGCCCGCGCGGCGCAGCGGTGCGGCTCTCGTCGTCGACCACAGCCCGGCGGCTGCACGTGCGACGCTCACGGTGTCTTCTCTGCTTCCTGCTGGGGTCGGCCGACCGGCGGACCAGTGTAGGCAGACGGGCATCCGGGCGCCCCCGGCGGTGGGGGTACCTCCGTGCTGTTCAGGCCACGGGGCGGCGCGGGGCCGGGGGCGCAAACGTCGTGGTCGCCAAGACGTGTCAAGGGCAGGGACGGTTCGGTGGTCCCTGCAACATGCACCATGACGAACGCCCGCAAACCCGTGCACTGCCGCCGGGCGGCCGCAGCAGATCAGCGGCCCTGGAGCCCGGCGGCGGCGAGACGGGCGGCACCGAGCTTGTTGTAGAGATGCAGGCCCGGGCAGTCGGTGGTGAAGCCGTCCCGGTGGCCGGAAATGACGTGCAGCGGGACCTTGGAGCCCTTGGGGAAACGGTTTCCGCCGGCGGACAGCAGCTTGGTCATCTTGCGCGGATCGACGCCGTACAGGCCGAGCTTCCAGGCCGTCAGACGGGCGATGGCGTCGACGGCGGGCCGGGGCGGCTCGTCGTCGGTGAAGGTGCCGAGGACGGCGATGCCGGTGCTGTCGGCGTTGAAGCCGAGGGTGTGGGCGCCCATGACGGGCTTGGCGACGCCGCCCGCCCGGCCCTCGTAGACCGTTCCGCACTTGTCGATGAGGAAGTTGTAGCCGATGTCCCGCCAGCCGTTGCTCTTGACGTGGAAGCGGTACATGGCGCGGATCAGCGCGGGGGCCTCGTCGCAGGTGTAGTCGTTGCCGGAGCCGCTGTGGTGGACGAAGGCGGCGCGGACGGTGTGGGTATAGATGAAGGCCTTCTCCCGCAGATCCTCGTCGGCGCCCCAGCCTGCCCGGGTGACGATCCGGGGGCGTGCTCCGACGAAGGCGCGGGGCGGGGACAGCAGGCCCGCCGCGGCGATATCGGCCAGGGAGGCGACCTGGTCGAGGGCCGGGATCTCGGTGGCGCCGAGCGGGGTGAGCAGGGCGTTGGCCGCGGAGGCCGCGGCCGCACCGGTGCTGATCGGGGCGGGCGGGTCGGCGTGCGCCCCGCGGAGGGCGCGCGGGGTCCGGCCGGGGTCGACGAGTTCCAGCCGCAGCCCGGACGGGACGGCGGCCGGTGCGCGGTCGCTGTTCTCGGGGGTGATGCGCAGTTGGACGGCGTCGGAGTCGCCCACCCACAACGGCGAGGTGCTGCCCCGTACGTCGCTGCCGTGCCGTTCGGCGGAGCCGAGGTCGGGGGCGTCGTCGTTGTGGACCTGGACGTCCTGCCAGTCGGACCACCTGGTGGTGCCGGTGGCGCGGGTGCGGACCTGGACCCGGCCGTGCAGCGCGGCGGCGGCGTCGTCCCAGACCACCCCGAGGAGGGAGAACGGGTGCACGGTACGGGCGGGCAGGCCGAGCGTCCTGGGCGCGGGCACCGTCGCGGAGTCGCGGTCGGTGGTGTCGGGGGCGGCTGCGCCGAGCGTCGCCACCGGCAGGGACTGGGTGCTGCCGGGCAGGTCACCGGTGCTCGTGGCACGCGGCGCTGCGGCCGGGACGGGAGCGGTGCTCGCACCGGCCGTCGGTGCGAGGGGCAGGGCGAGGGCGGCGGTGCACACGGCGCCGAGACAGGTCACGAGGAAGGGGCGCATGGACAAAATCCTGGACATGTCCGGACCGAACGCGCCAACGGTGACCTGACAGGACATCGGCCGATCCGGTGGCCCCGGCCCGTTCCGCCCGACCCGCCGTCAGCCGCCGCCGCGCGTACCCTGGCCGCGATGAACGCCACCGATCGCACCCCCGCCGACCTGCTGAGTTCCGCGCTCGCCGCGGACCCGGCCCGCCCGCTGGTGACCTTCTACGACGACGCCACCGGCGAGCGTGTGGAACTGTCCGTCGCCACCTTCGCCAATTGGGTGGCCAAGACCGCCAACTACCTCCAGGGCGATCTGGCCGCCGAGCCCGGCGACCGGCTCGCGCTGCTGCTGCCCGCGCACTGGCAGACCGCCGTCTGGCTGCTGGCCTGCTCGTCGGTGGGCGTGGTCGCGGAGGTGGACGGCGATCCGGCCGCCGCCGATCTCGTCGTCGCCGGGCCCGACCGGCTCGACGCGGCGCGCAGCTGCTCCGGGGAGCGGGTGGCGCTGGCGCTGCGCCCGCTGGGCGGCCGTTTCCCGCAGCCGCCGGAGGGCTTTGCGGACTACGCCGTCGAGGTGCCGGCCCAGGGCGACCGGTTCGCCCCGTTCGCGCCGGTGGACCCGGGGGCTGCGGCCCTGGTGGTGGGCGGCGAGGAGCTGACCGGCGCCGGTATCGGGGCGCGCGCCCTGGCCGACGCGGCGGCGGCCGGGATGCCCGAGGCGCCGCGGGTGCTGTCGGGGCTGCCGTACGACGGCTGGCAGGGCCTGGCGTACGGGCTCTACGCCCCGCTGGCGAGCGGTGGTTCCGTGGTGCTGTGCCGCCACGCCGACCAGCTGGGCGCGGATGCCGCGGCCACCCGGGAGAGCAGCGAGAAGATCACCTTCAGGGCGCCGTCGCCGCACTGAGCGGCGCTCCCCCGTCCGGCGGACCGGCAGCGCCCGTGGCGGGCCGGTTCGCCCGTCTCGGTCCATGATCTTGAGTACGTACAACCATGCGCGGGGTTCGTCCGTCTCCTGTTCCGTCCGGGATCCTCGTGCGGGCGCGAGACCGACTCCATGAGGGATGGACGCACAGGTGACCGATACCCCCGAGCCTCCACGGTTCGCCGGCTGGGACGAGCGCCCCGCCGGGGGGCCGGGATCCGGACGGCCGGGGTGGCGAGGCCTCCTGCCGGTCCACACGCGCTGGCGGCGCTGGGCCGCGCTCGGGGCGGCCGGTGTCCTGCTGGCCGGGGCCGGGAGCGGCTGGGCGGTGTACACCAAGCTCAACGGCAATATCCACACCGACAGCGCCACCGAGCGAGAGCTGCGGAAGTGGGAGTCCGAACGGCCCCCCGCGGGCCCGCCGAACGCCAGGAACGTCCTGCTGATCGGCTCCGACAGCCGGATGGGCGGCAACCGCCAATACGGCAGCAGCAGCGGCCAGCGCTCGGACACCATGATGCTGCTGCACCTCGCCGCGGACCGGAAGAGCGCCAGCGTGGTGAGCATCCCGCGCGATCTGATGGTGGACGTGCCGCACTGCAAGCGCCCGGACGGCACGGAGACCGAACTGCGGACGGCCCAGTTCAACGCGGCGTTCGCGCTCGGCGGCGCGGCCTGCACGATCCGTACGCTCGAAAAGCTGACCGACATCCGCATCGACCACTACTTGATCGTCGACTTCGTCGGCTTCAAGAACATGGTGGACGCGGTGGACGGCGTCGAGCTCTGTCTGCCCCGGCCGGTGCACGACGCCGAAGCGCATCTCACCCTGCCCGCGGGCCGGCAGACCCTGCACGGTGAGGCCGCGCTCGGATACGTACGGGCCCGCAAGAGCCTCGGCAACGGCAGCGACACCCAGCGTATGCAGAGGCAGCAAGACTTTCTTGGCGCTCTCGTGAAGAAAGTGCAGAGCAATGGTGTCCTGCTCAATCCGACCCGGCTGTATCCGGTGTTGGATGCCGCGACGAGTTCACTGACCACGGATGCCGCGCTGGCCTCCCTGAAGGAGCTGTACGAATTGGTGCGCAGTGCCCGCAGCATTCCCGCCGGCCGGGTCCGGTTCATGACCGTGCCGCGCCGGGAGTACCGCTACGATCCCAATCGCGATGAGCTGGTCCAGCCGGACGCCGGCCGGCTCTTCGGGCAACTGCACGGGGATCTTCCGGTGACGGTGAAACCCCCGCCCGGCACCGGGAAGAAACCGGTCCGCGCGGGAGGCGGATCCCCGGCCGGCCGGACGGACGGCGCACCCTCGCCGTTGCCGAGTTCGGGCCTATCCATTCCCGGGACGACGGTGGCACACGGGATCTGCGAATAAAGATGCCGCAAAGTACGCCTGGTGACTCGAATGGATTGGGCGGATTGCCCAGTTGTAGGCAAGTGGAATTTGTCACGAGCGTCGCGGGGCGCTGAACTGGGCGGATAGTGTGTGCGATCCGGTCGCAGGACCAGCTGACCGATGACCATGCAATGCACGATCGACCGACCGAGCGCCTTGAGGGGATGGCGCCGCGTGGCACCGACGGAGGACTTAAGGCACCGTGGACGCGCAAGGCCGTGGGCGGGCGGGCGACAACAATGTCGACCCCGCCGATCAGTGGGTGTTCGACCCGAACACCGGCAATTACGAGCTGCGACTTGACCCTGCCGGTCAAGGCGCCGCTCGGCCCGCCGACCGCAAGACGGCCGGCTCCAGACGTGCCGCGAGCAAGTCGGGCGGCGACACCGACACCCGGCCGCTGCCGACCCAGCGCGGCCGCCGGGGCGAGAGCACCGATGCCGACGAACGCCCCGGTGGCGGGCGGGCGGCCCGGCGGGCGGCCGGCAGCCGTACGGCGTCGGCCGCGGGCCCGGCGAGCCGCCGGAAGCGCAAGCCGCAGAAGTCCGGGAAGAAGAAGGCGCTGTACTGGACGGCCGGTGTGGTGGGCTTCGTCCTCGTCGCCGGCTGCGGTGGGGCGTTCTACCTCTACCAGCAGCTGAACGGCAACATCTCCAAGGTCGATGTCGGCGTGGAGAACGACGCGGTCTCCGACGGCCCGGTCAACGTCCTCATCATCGGGACGGACTCCCGCTCCGGGAAGGGCAATGCGGGCTACGGCGACGCCGGCAGCGTGGGGCACGCGGACACCACGATCCTGATGCACATCTCCAAGGACCGGTCGAACGCCACCGCGCTGAGCATCCCGCGCGACATGATCACCGACATCCCGAAATGTCCGACGAAGCAGAAGGACGACTCGACGAAGAACATCCCCGGCGAGCAGGGGGTGCGCTTCAACACCAGCCTGGGCCAGGAGGGCCGGGACCCCGGCTGCACCTGGCGCACCGTCGAGAAGCTGACCGGGCTGAAGATAAATCACTTCATGATGGCCGACTTCAACGCGGTCAAGGAGCTGTCCAACGCGGTCGACGGCGTCGAGGTGTGTGCGGGCAAGGACATCAACGACCCCAAGTCGCACCTGAAGTTGAAGGCCGGCCGGCACATCGTCAAGGGCGAGCAGGCGCTGGCGTTCGTCCGTACCCGGCACACCGTCGGCTTCGGCAGCGACCTGAGCCGTATCGAGCTGCAGCAGCAGTTCCTCAGCTCGCTGATCCGCAAGCTGAAGTCCAGCGCCTTCAGCAGCCCCGGCAAGCTCTACGACGTCAGCCAGGCGGCGACCAAGGCGCTCACCGTCGACACCGGTATCGGTTCCGCGAGCAAGCTGCTGGACTTCGGTACCGACCTCAAGAAGGTCGACATCGACAAGGTCACCTTCGCCACGGTGCCGGTGCTGGACAACCCCAAGGACCCGGCCACCGTCATCCTCGACAAGACCAAGGCGGACCCGCTGTTCGCGATGGTCCGGGCCGACCACACCCTGGCCAAGGGCAAGAAGGGCAAGGGCAAGAAGTCCGGTCCGGTGAAGAAGGCCCCGCCCGAGCAGGTACGGGTCGACGTCACCAACGGCGGCGGGCCGATCGGTTCGGCGCAGGAGACGGTGGACTGGCTGCAGAACAGCAAGGCCGCCAAGCTCTCCACCAACGCGGGCAACGCCCCGGCGAAGCTGGCCGCCACCCGCCTCGAATACGCGCCCAACCAGGCCGACCAGGCCGCCACTCTGGCCGACTGGATGGGGCTGCCCAAGAGCGCGCTGAAGAAGTCGTCGCAGAACGCCGGTGACCGCGAGCCGATGAAGCTCGTCCTCGGCAAGGACTTCAAGGCACCGGGCTCACCGGTCGAGGCACCGACCGAAACCCCGGACGGGGTGCAGAACGTCAATGCAGATGACAAGAACATCTGCGCGAAGTGACCTGAGCGGGATCCGGCCGCCCCGCCGAGGCGCCGAGCGCACCATCGGACGGACAACGGGGAGAGGGCCAGATGCGGCAGAGCAGTGTGCGTGGTGACCGATCACGCCGGCGACGCCAGCCGGATGCACAGGAGCTGGGCTGGGACGACGGTCTGTACGAGGACAAGGGGCTGCCGCCGGACGCACCCGGCTGGACGCCCCCCGCGGGCGGCGGTGTGTCCTCCGGTGACGGCAACGGCCCCGCAGGGGGCGGCGGGCACCGCAAAGGGGGCCCGCCGCGCCGCGGCAAGGGCCGCAAGGTGCTGCGCTGGACCGCCCTCACCCTCTCCGTCCTGATAGTGGGCGGCGCGGGCGCCGGGTACTGGTACTACGAGCACCTCAACGCGAACCTCCGCAAGGCCCCGCGGTCCCTGGGCGGGGACGGCCTGAAGAAGCCGGACCCCAACGCCTTCGGGCAGAGCCCGCTGAACATCCTGCTGCTGGGCTCGGACGGCCGGAACAGTAAGGCGAACATCAAGCTCGGCGGCGCCCGGCAGGACGCGGACCGCAAGCCGCTCGCCGACGTGCAGATGCTGCTGCACGTCTCCGCGGACCGCAGCAACATGTCGGTGATCTCCATCCCGCGGGACACCCGGGTGACGATCCCGCAGTGCACGGACCCGAAGACCCACGAGGTCTTTCGGCAGACCTCCGCGGCCATCAACCAGTCGCTCCAGCACGGCGGTCCGGGCTGCACCCTCGCCACCTGGCAGGAGCTGACCGGCGTCTACATCGACCACTTCATGATGGTCGACTTCTCCGGCGTGGTGGACATGGCGGACGCCATCGGCGGTGTCCCGGTCTGCGTCGACAACAACGTCTATTCGCACGACAGCAAGGGCCACGGCAGCGGGCTGAGGCTCACCAAGGGCACCCACTCCGTCAAGGGCATCCAGGCGCTGCAGTGGCTGCGCACCCGCTACGGCTTCGAGGACAACACCGACATCGGCCGGGCCAAGGCCCAGCACATGTACATGAACTCGATGGTCCGCCAGCTGAAGAAGGGCACCAAGCTCACCGACCCGGGGCAGCTGCGTGATCTGGCGGAGGCCGCGACCAAGTCGCTGACCGTCGACAACGGGCTCGACACCGTCAAGAAGCTCTACGACCTGGGCGGCGACCTCAACCGGGTGCCGACCAAGCGCATCACGATGGTCACCATGCCCTGGCAGTACAGCTCCGACGAGTCGTACGTCATGCCCAAGCCCGGCGACGCGGAGGCGACCTTCGCGCTGCTGCGCAACGACACCGCGCTGGACGGCAAGGACAAGAAGAAGAAGGCGACGCCGGACCCCGAGCCGTCAACTCCCAAGGGCCGGCTGAAAGTTGTGGTGCAGAACGGCACCAACAGCACGGTGAACGGGCCGGTCTCCGGCCGCGCGTCGGTCGTCCAGCAGCGGCTGTCCGGCCTCGGCTACACCGCGGCAGGGACCGACTCCGCGCTCACCACCCAGGCCGACACCACCCTCACGTACCGGGACAAGGGTCAGCGGGGCGACGCCCTGGCGCTGGCGAAGGCGCTCGGACTGCCCAAGGGCGCGGTCCGGGAGTCCAGTTCGGCCACCGGGATGCGGCTGGTGGTCGGCAACGACTGGCGTAACGGCTCGGCGTACCCGAAGAAGTCGGGCGACGAGAAGGGCGCCGACAAGGCGCCGGACAGCGCGGATGCGCTCAACGGCGAGGACTCCAAGGCCTGCATGAAGGTGAATCCGCAGTACGCCTTCTGATCCGCAGACACCTTTCAGGGCTGCCGGCGGCCCCTGCTTGTTTTTTCCCCGCCGCCCACCCCCCTTCGGGGGGTGGGCGGGTGTAGAGGGGAGGTTCCCGCAGGAGGCCGGGCCGGCTGCTCCGCCCCGGCCGCGGAAACCCGGCCGGTCAGCCCCGGCCGCGGAAACCCGGCTGCTCCGCCCCGGCCGCGGAAACCCGGCCGGTCAGCCTCGGCCCCGGAAGCCGGCCCTGCTCGGCCCCGCCCGCCAGGACCTACTCGGCCCCGCCCGCCGGAGCCATGACCGCCGGGCGGCGGCTGGCGATGACCCTCTTGGCGAGGGAGCGGGGGCTGGTCAGGAAGCCCACGCCCCAGGCCATGTGCATGGTGGCCAGGGCGAGGGGGACCTGGGCGCGCGCCTTGAGCGACAGGCCCTTGCCGGCGGGCACCGACCCCGCAGCGATGGCCGCGAGATAGCCGGCCGGGACGACCAGGGCCCAGGGGGTGACCGCAGCGCCGGCCACCAGGCCCGCCGCGATGGCGCACACCGCGGTCGGCGGCGCGAGATAGCGCAGATTGATCGAACCGGCGTGGTAACGGGCCACGACATGGCGCCACTTGCCGTAGTCCTTGTACTGCTTGGCCAGCGCCTTGATGCTCGGCCGCGGGCGGTACTGCACCCGCAGCTCGGGCGAGAACCAGACCTGCCCGCCGGCCTCACGGATACGGAAGTTCAGCTCCCAGTCCTGGGCACGGATGAACTCCTCGTTGTAGCCGCCCTGCTGCTCCAGCGCCTCGCGCCGGAACACCCCGAGATAGACCGTCTCGGCAGCTCCCGCCTGCCCGCCCGTGTGGAAGGCGGCATTGCCCACACCGATCCTGGAGGTCATCGCGGCGGCGACCGCGTCCTCCCAGGCGTTCTCCCCCTCGGCGTGCATGATGCCGCCGACATTCGCGGCGCCGGTCTCCTCCAGGAGGCGCACGGCGGTGGCGATGTAGTTCGGCGAGAGCATGCCGTGGCCGTCGACACGGACCACGACCGGGTGCCGGGACGCCTTGATCGCGGCGTTCAGCGCGGCGGGGGTACGGCCGGTGGGGTTCGGCACCGTGTGCACCCGGGCGTCTTCGGCGACGAGCTCGGCGGCGATCTCGTCCGTACGGTCCGCGGACGGACCGAGGGCGATCACCACCTCCATCTCACCGGCGTACTCCTGTTCCAGGATGTGCCGGACCGAATTGCGCAGGTGACGTTCCTCATTGAGCACCGGCATGATCACGGAGACGGCCGGGGGCTGCTGCTGCGGCATGGTTCCTCAGGGGTACGGCCCGCGGCGGAGCCGCCAGCGACGGCAGCGCCCGCCGGGAGACTGCAGTATCGCGGCTCACGTTACCGCGAATGGGGGACAGCGTCGGACGCAGCCGGGTGGGCGAGCGACGCATGCCCGGCGTGTGGCGCTTTACATCCGATCATATGGACCTACGGTGTTCTCGCCTGATTCGCCCATGTTTGCCTTCTCCCCCGGCCCTGACCTGCTCCCCCCGCCGGGCACCGAGCACGCCCGTCCAGCCGCGGAGGTGTCCCCCGTGACCGCGCCGTTCCGCTCCCCCCGTCCGGCCAGGCGCCGAGCCGCCCGGCCGAGCCCGCGCCCACCGGGCCCGCGCTGGGGGCTGCGGATCGGCGCCGTCACGTCCGTGCTGCTGCTGGCCGCGAGCGGCGTCGGGCACGCCATGGTCACCGGCGTGGAGAGCGGTATCGGCCGGGTGGACGCCTTCAAGGGGATGAGCAACCGGCCCGGGGGCGGCGACGGACTGAACTTCCTGGTCGTCGGCACGGACGGGCGCGACAAGCTCACCCCCGACGAGAAGCGGAAGTACCACCTGGGCGGCGCACCCTGTCACTGCACCGACACCCTGATGCTGGTGCACCTCTCCGCCGACCGGGACCGCGCCAGCG
This sequence comes from Streptomyces sp. NPDC048434, assembly GCF_043200375.1. Lineage (NCBI taxonomy): Bacteria > Bacillati > Actinomycetota > Actinomycetes > Kitasatosporales > Streptomycetaceae > Streptomyces > Streptomyces sp. NPDC048434. The sequence continues at coordinate 31,578 of NZ_JBICXQ010000022.1, forward strand.
TGGTCAGCCTCCCCCGCGACTCCTACGCCGAGGTCCCCGCGCATACGGACGCGGTCACCGGCCGACAGCGCGCGAAGCACGCCATCAAGCTGAACGCGGCCTACGCCGAGGGCGGGCCCAACCTCACCGTGCGGACCGTCGAGCACATGACGGGGGTGCATATCGACCACTATCTGGAGGTCGACTTCACCAGCTTCATGCGCAGCGTGGACGCGGTGGGCGGGGTGGAGATCTGCACCGTACGGCCGCTGCGCGACAGCTATACGGGCCTGGATCTGCCGGTCGGCAAGTCGCGGCTCAACGGCGGGCAGGCGCTGCAGTACGTGCGCTCGCGGCATGTCGACGGCTCCGCCGACCTCGGCCGGATGCAGCGCCAGCAGCGCTTCCTGGCCGCCCTCATCCACAAGATCACCTCCTCCGGAGTGCTGATGAACCCGATCCGTTTCCGGGACGTCGCCGACACGATGCTCAAGTCCGTACGGGCCGACTCGGGCTTCGAGGCCAATGACCTGGTCGACCTCGGGCAGGCGATGCGCGGCTTCACCCCCTCGTCCTCGGAGTTCACCTCCGTGCCGCTGGGCGATGTGGCCCAGCCGGTGCCGGGCGTCGGCTCGACCGTGCGATGGGATCCGGTGCAGGCGCCGAAGCTCTTCCAGGCGATCCGCGAGGACAAGCCGATCGCGGTGCGCCGGGACCGCAAGGAGCCGCGGGCCAGGGTCGTGGACGTACCGCCGGGGCAGGTCCAGGTGCAGGTCGACCACGGCGGCGACCCGGGCGGTCCGGGCGCCACGATGGTCAGGGAATTGCAGGCCACCGGCTTTGCCACCACCGCCGCCCCCGACAGCTCCCCCGTCGCCAGGGCGCCCCGTACGGTCATCGCCTACGACCCGCGCTGGGACCGCTCGGCCCGCTCGCTGGCCGCCGCGCTGCCGGGCGCCGAGCTGCGGCCGGTGGCCGGGCGGGGGCCGGTGATGCAGGTGACGGTTGGCCAGGACCGCCAGGCGGTGCAGCGGGTACGGGCCGAGGAGCCGCCGCAGAAGCCCGGTGGGATCTCGGCGATCACCGGTGATGAGGCAGTGTGCCCATGACCGAGCGCAGCATGGGGGTCTCCCCGGCCGGAGGCCGGTGGATCTTCCTCCGAGGGTGCGCGCCTCGCGCAGGTGAGGCCGAGCGAAGCGAGGCTGCGGCATGAGCGTCCCCGCACCCCGCCGGACCGCGTCCAGGCCGCCCGTGCGCCGCCCGGACGCCCGCTGCGACGCGCGCCGGATCGCGGTGGCCATCACGGCGATGTGCCTGGTCGCGGCGACCGCCGCCGCGGCGCCGCCGGCGCCCCCCGCACCGACCGGCTGCGGGGATCTGGTGCGCGGCCAGCTGTGTCTGCGCGGCCCGGTGGGGGCCGACGGTACGTACACCGCGGCCTACCGGCGGCACGGGCCGGCGGCCGGCCTCGCCGAGATCCTCGTGCGGCTGGGTTATCAGCGCAAGAACGACCGGATCACCGCCTTCCCCGGCTGGTTCGGCACCCGGCGGACACAGGGCGGCGCGGTCGTGCTGAGCGGCCGGGTGGAGATGCTCGCGGATGAGTGCATCCGGGGCGTCATGGAGCGTGGCGAGACGGTCTACGTCACGAAGTGGAGCTGCAGTTGATGTCCTGGATGTCCTGAAAGGGGCGCATCGTGTGGCAGGTTGTGCTGGGCGTCACCCCCACCACGGTGGCGCTCTTCCTGGTCCTGGCGCTGGCCATGGCCATGGCGTTCGCCCTGTGGACGGCGCTCACCCCCGGCGGCGGCGCGCCCCGCACCACGGCCCGGATGCTGCTGACCGGCTGGCTGCTGCTGCTCCTGGTGGCGACGCTCGCGCCGAGCCAGCCGATCGGCTCCGGGGACGCGACGGTGTGGTGGCGGCCCGGTGACGGGCTGTTCGATCTGGGTGCGCAGCTGGAGCCCGGGGAGCTGACGATGCTGGTGCGCCGGCAGATCGCCAATGCCGCGCTGTTCGTGCCCGCATCGGTGCTGCTGAGGTTCGCGGCGCCGCGGGCCTCGGCCGCCGTGGCGTTTCTGCTGGGCGTGGGGCTGTGCTTGGTCATCGAGACGGCCCAGCTGCTGATGCGGGCCGGGCGGGTGGCCGATATCGACGATGTGATCTGTGCGGCGGCCGGCACCGTCATCGGCGCGGGCCTGGCGCTGCTCGGGCAGCTGGCGGTCGCCGCCGCTATGCGTCGTCGAGGCCTTCCGCGGCGCGCCGTTCGCGCAGCTCCATGATCGCGCGTCGCCGGGCGAGGCGGTGCGTCCGGCGGATCTGCGCCTCCTGGTAGCGGCGCTTGTCGCGCTCGGTCTCGGGGATCACCGGCGGCACCCGGCGCGGCTTGCCCTGCTCGTCGACGGCGGCGAAGACCAGGTAGGCGGAGCCGACCTGCTGGGCCGGGGTGGATTCGTTCCAGCGCTCGGCCAGGACCCGTACGCCGACCTCCATCGAGGAGCGGCCGGTCCAGTTGACCTGGGCGCGCACATGGACGAGGTCACCGATCCGGATGGGTTCGAGGAAGGCCATCTCGTCCATGGAGGCGGTCACGGCGGGCCCGCCGGAATGGCGTCCGGCCACCGCGCCCGCCGCGTCGTCGACGAGTTTCATGATCACGCCGCCGTGCACCGTTCCCAGGAGGTTCGTGTCACCCGCCGTCATGATGTGGCTGAGTGTGATGCGGGACACGGACGTGGGCTTGCCCACCATCTCGCCCTCGGGGCTTTCGGTGACGAGTTCGGTCATACAGCCAGCCTAAGCGGCGGTCGCAGGGCACTGCTCCGCACCAATCGTGAGACTGGTCTCGCCATTTGCCCAGGTCCGTGATGCAGGTCTCACCCGTCTCGCCGGAAACCATCCGGAATGGTTGCTTCCATTCGTGCAGGTCGGAATGGTCATGGCCCCTTGCGGTATGCGCCGGAAGGCCGCCGTAGCTTTGCATCAGCTCTGCAACAGCCCTGGCCCGATCCCGCACCCGCTCTATGGAGGAGCCCCGTAGGGCATGCACACTTCCCCGTATGAATGAGTGGCCCAATGGGTGGTCCGGCGACCAGAGCGGCAACCGGTACGGACACGGCAGCGGCAGCGCCGAGGCGGAGGGTGCGCGCGCGATGCCACAGGTGCGTCGCGACGCGGGCCCCGGCTATCAGCGGCACGAGCCTCCGCTGCCGCCGTCGATGTCCCCACACCGGGGCGCAAGCGTGCCGCCGCAGCAGTCCCAGGGCTACGACGACGCATACGACGGCTACAACACCGGCCAGGTCTACGGCGGCGGCCGCGGTGGCGATGACGGCTACGACGACGGCTACGGCTCCGGCCGCGGCGGCCGGCCGCGCCCCCGCTGGGGCCGGCGCATCAAGTGGACGGTCATCACCCTGGTCGCGGTGCTGGCGGTCGCCTCGGTGGCCACCTACTTCTGGGCCGACGGCAAGCTCCGCCGCCAGGTGGACCTGAGCAAGGTCATCGACCGGCCGGCGACGGGCGACGGCACGAACTACCTGATCGTCGGCTCGGACAGCCGCGAGGGCATGTCGGCGGCGGAAAAGCAGAAGCTGCACACCGGCTCCGCCGAGGGCAAGCGCACCGACTCCATGATGATCCTGCACGACGGCAGCAACGGCCCGACGCTGATATCCCTGCCGCGTGACTCGGACGTGGAGATACCCTCCTTCGTCGGCTCGGACTCCGGCAAGAAGTACCCGGGCACCGGGCGGCACACCAAGCTCAACGCGGCCTACGCCGAGGACGGCCCCGAGCTGCTGGTGCGCACCGTCGAGTTCAACACCAAGCTGCACATCGACCACTACGTCGAGATCGGCTTCGCCGGCTTCGCCGGCATCGTGGACGCCATCGGCGGCGTCGAGATGGACATCCCCAAGGCGTTCAAGGACAAGAACTCCGGCGCCGACTTCCCGGCCGGCAAGCAGACGCTGAACGGCCAGCAGGCGCTCGCCTTCGTCCGGACCCGGCACGCCTTCGCCGGCCAGGACCTGGACCGGACGAAGAACCAGCAGAAGTTCCTGGCGACCCTGGCGAGCCAGACCGCCACTCCCAGTACCGTCCTCAACCCCTTCAAGCTCTACCCGACGATGAGCGCCGGCCTGGACACCCTCATCGTCGACAAGGACATGAGCCTGTGGTCCCTGGGCAACATGTTCTTCGCGATGAAGGGCGTGACCGGCGGCGAGGGCAAGTCGATGAACATGCCGATCTCCGGCAGCACCGGCGGCAACCTGGTCTGGGACAAGGCCAAGCTCCGGCAGCTCGTCCAGCAGCTGAACAACGACGAGAAGGTCACGGTCTCCGGCAACTGACCGAGAGCCCGACAGCGCGAGGGGCCCCGGACCGCAGTGGCGGTCCGGGGCCCCTCGCGCTGCGCCGTGCCGCTTACTGCGGCAGGTTGCGCGCCATCACGATCCGCTGGACCTGGTTGGTGCCCTCGTAGATCTGCGTGATCTTGGCGTCCCGCATCATCCGCTCGACCGGGTAGTCACGGGTGTAGCCGTAGCCGCCGAGCAGCTGGACGGCGTCCGTGGTGATCTCCATGGCGGCGTCCGAGGCGTAGCACTTGGCCGCGGCGCCGAAGAACGTCAGGTCCTCGTTCTTGCCGCCGGCGGAGATCCGCTCGGACCTGGCCGCGGCGGCGTAGGTGAGCTGACGGGCCGCCTCCACCTTCATGGCCATGTCGGCGAGCATGAACTGGACGCCCTGGAAGTCGCCGATCGGCTTGCCGAACTGCTTGCGCTCCTGGACATAGCCCTTGGCGTAGTCCAGTGCGCCCTGGGCGATGCCGAGGGCCTGGGCCGCGATGGTGATACGGGTGTGGTCCAGGGTCTTCATGGCGGTGGCGAAGCCGGTGCCCTCCGCGCCGATCATGCGGTCGGCCGGGATCCGGACGTTGTCGAGGTAGACCTCGCGGGTCGGGGAGCCCTTGATGCCGAGCTTCCGCTCCGGGGCGCCGAACGAGACGCTTTCGTCCCCCTTCTCGACGACGAAGGCCGAGATGCCCTTGGAGCGCTTCTCCGGGTCGGTGACGGCCATCACCGTGTAGGAGTCGCTGACACCGGCGTTGGTGATCCAGCGCTTGACGCCGTTGAGGATGTAGTGGTCACCGTCGCGGACGGCCTTGGTCTTCATTCCGGCCGCGTCGGAGCCGGCGTCCGGCTCGCTCAGGCAGTACGAGAACATCGTGTCGCCCTTGGCCAGCGGGCCCAGGTACTTCGCCTTCAGTTCCTCGGAGCCCGAGAGGATCACCGGGAGCGAACCGAGCTTGTTGACCGCCGGTATGAGGGAGGACGAACCGCAGACGCGGGCCACCTCCTCGATGACGATGACGGTCGCCAGCGCATCGGCGCCGGCACCGCCGTAGGCCTCCGGTACGTGGACGGCGTGCAGATCGTTGGCGACCAGTGCGTCGAGCGCTTCCTGCGGGAAGCGGGCCTCCTCGTCCACCGCGGCGGCGAACGGCGCGATTTTCGCCTCGGCGAGCGAGCGCACCGACTCGCGGAGCATGTCGTGCTCCTCGGACGGCCGGTACAGATCGAAATCAGCGGTTCCCGCCACGCTTTCTCACTCCCCTGTGAGCTGTCGGCAGTGCTAACTACCGTTAAGTAACCCTTTACCTCTCCGGATTCTAGGCGTCCGCACCGGCCTGCGGATACGTGAGGTTGCCGACAGTTACAGACCTGCTCGCGCGACGGCTGGAGGAGGCCCTGCCAGGCCCGACTATGCTCGGTCAGCGCCGTTTTCCTCAGCCCGACCACCACCCGGCCACCGCCGACCGACCACCGACCCTCAACGCCGGCACTCCGCGCCGCACCCCGCCTGTTTGGAGCATCCATGGCCCTCAAGATCACCGTGATCGGCACCGGCTACCTCGGCGCGACCCACGCCGCGGCCATGGCCGAGCTGGGCTTCGAGGTGCTGGGGCTCGATGTGGTGCCCGAGAAGATCGAGATGCTGCAGCGGGGCGAGGTCCCGATGTACGAGCCCGGCCTGGAGGAGCTGCTGCGCCGCCATGTCGCGGGGATCGAGGGGTCGACCGGCCGGCTGCGCTTCACCACCTCCTACGAGGAGGCCGGCGCCTTCGGCGATGTCCACTTCGTCTGTGTGAACACCCCGCAGAAGCACGGTGAGTACGCCTGTGACATGTCGTACGTGGAGAGCGCCTTCGACGCGCTGGCTCCGCATCTGACCCGGCCCGCCCTGGTGGTCGGCAAGTCGACGGTGCCGGTGGGCAGCGCGGCCCGGCTCGCCGAGCGGCTCACCGCGGCCGCCCCGGCGGGCGCCGCCGCCGAGCTGGCCTGGAACCCGGAGTTCCTGCGCGAGGGTTTCGCCGTCAAGGACACCCTGCACCCGGACCGGATCGTCGTGGGTGTGGCCGGTGAGCGGGCCGAGGAGCTGCTGCGCGAGGTGTACGCCGCCCCGGTCGCCGAGGGCTCGCCGTTCATCGTCATGGACTACCCGACGTCCGAGCTGGTGAAGACCTCGGCCAACTCCTTCCTGGCGACGAAGATCTCCTTCATCAACGCCATGGCGGAGGTCTGCGAGGCGGCCGACGGCGATGTGGTGAAGCTCGCCGAGGCCATCGGGCACGACGACCGGATCGGCAAGAAGTTCCTGCGGGCCGGTATCGGCTTCGGCGGCGGCTGTCTGCCCAAGGACCTGCGGGCCTTCATGGCGCGCGCCGGTGAGCTGGGTGCCGACCAGGCGCTGACGTTCCTGCGCGAGATCGACTCGATCAACATGCGGCGCCGCGGTCACATGGTCGAGCTGACCCGGGACGCGGTCGGCGGCGGCTTCCTCGGCAAGCGGGTCGCCGTTCTGGGGGCGACCTTCAAGCCGGACTCGGACGACGTCCGCGACTCCCCCGCGCTCAATGTCGCCGGCCAGATCCACCTCCAGGGCGGCCAGGTGACCGTGTACGACCCCAAGGGCATGGAGAACGCCCGGCGGCTCTTCCCGACGCTGGCGTACGCGGACAGCGCGCTGGAGGCGGTGCGCGGCGCAGATGTGGTGCTGCATCTGACGGAGTGGCGCGAGTTCCGTGAGCTGGACCCGGCCGCCCTGGGCGAGGTGGTCGCCGAGCGCCGCATCCTGGACGGCCGTAATGCCCTGGACCCGGAGCTGTGGCGCAAGGCGGGCTGGACCTACCGCGCACTGGGCCGCCCCCGGGCCTGACCCCCGGCCCGGCTAACCGGACTCCGCGCGTCTGGCGCGGTAGGTCCGCATCTTCGCCCGGCTGCCGCAGACCGCCATGGTGCACCAGCGGCTGCGGCCGGCCGGGCTCTTGTCGTAGAAGACCCAGCGGCAGTCGTGGGCCTCGCAGGCCTTGAGCCGGCTCCAGGTGCCGTCCGCGACCGCGGTCGCGATGCCCGCCGCGATACGGGCGGTGAGGTGCGCGGCGCCCCGGAGCCCGGCGACCGGGCGCAGTGCGGCGCCGCCGTCGGGGTGTACGGACAGGACGAGGGGGGCGGCGGCCAGCAGCCGGTCCAGCGTCCGGGCGGTCCGCTCGGGCACGGCGGTGCCGGCGGTGTGCGCCAGACAGACCTCCCGGAGCGCCTCGCGCAGCTCCCGCAGCTCTTCGAGCGCCGCCGGCTCACCGCGGCCCGGGGCGAGTTCAGGCTCACCGTGGTCATGCAGGAAGGCACCGAGGCCGCCGTCGGCGCACAACGCGTCCGCACCGGTCTCGATGTCGAGGGTGTTCACCAGGTCCTGCACCAACAGCAGGGAATCCGGTGCTGATCGGGATGCCACCCTTGCCACGTTACCGATACATCGCCATTATGCAGTAACGAGGTTACCGGTTGAAGCGATGATGAGGTAACGCCATGGGCCTGATCAAGCTCGGTGTTGTCGCACTGGACTGTCCCGACCCGCAGGCACTCGCGGACTTCTACGCGGAGATGCTCGGCTGGCGGGTGGAAGGGGGCGGCGATTGGGTCGAGGTCGCCGGGCCGGAGGGCCGCGCCCTCGCCTTCCAGCGGGTGGCCGACTACCGGCCGCCGCAGTGGCCGGGCCAGGAGGTGCCGCAGCAGCTGCATCTCGACTTCGACGTCACGCGTGCGGACATCGACGCGGCGGAGGACAAGGTCGTCGCGCTGGGAGCGAAGCTGGTCCAGCGCGACGAGGACGGGCGCGACTTCCGGGTCTATCTCGACCCGGCCGGGCACCCGTTCTGCCTCTGTCTCTGCAATAGCTGAGTCAGCCGTCCAGCTGCTCGATCGTCGCGTGGGACGGGCCGCGCCGCTGCTGCTCGGCGCGCGCCACGTCCTCGGCGGCGCGCAGCGTGCGGACGGCGTTCTGCCAGGTGAGCCTGGCCAGGTCGGCCTCGGACCACTTGCGGTCCAGCAGCTCGGCGATCAGGTTCGGGTAGCCGGCGACATCGGCCAGGTCGGCCGGGGTGAAGGCGGTGCCGTCGAAGTCGCCGCCGATGCCGATGTGGTCGACGCCGGCGACCTCGCGCATGTGGTCGAGGTGATCGGCGACGGTGGCCGCGGTGGCCATCGGGCGGGGGTGGGCGGCTTCGAAGGCCCGATGGACCGTCATGCCCGCCTCGGTGGTGTCGAGGTGGTGCAGACCGTGGGCCCGCATGTTCTCGTCGGCGCGCTGCGTCCATTCGACGGCGGCCGGCAGCACGAACTTCGGCACGAACGTGGCCATCGCGACACCGCCGTTGGCGGGCAGCTGTGCCAGCACGTCGTCGGGGATGTTGCGCGGATGGTCGCAGACGGCGCGTGCAGAGGAGTGCGAGAAGATCACCGGCGCGGTGGTGACCCGCAGCGCATCGCGCATGGTGTCGGCCGAGACGTGCGAGAGGTCGACCAGCATCCCGCAGCGGTTCATCTCACGGACGACCTCCGCACCGAACGCCGACAGCCCGTTGTGGCGCGGCTCGTCGGTCGCGGAGTCCGCCCAGTCGAGGGTGTCGTTGTGGGTGAGCGTCATGTAGCGCACGCCCAGGTCGTGCAGCGCGCGCAGGGTGGCCAGCGAGTTGTGGATGGAGTGGCCGCCCTCGGCGCCCATGAGGGAAGCGATCCGGCCGTCGGCGCGGGCCGCCTCCATGTCGTCGGCGGTGTGCGCAAGGCGCAGCGCGTCGGGGTGGCGGGCGACCAGTTCCCGCACCACATCGATCTGTTCGAGGGTGGCGCTGACGGCCTTGTCGCCCGCGTAGTCGGCACGTACGTACACCGACCAGAACTGGGCGCCGACGCCGCCGGCCCGCAGCCGCGGCAGGTCGGTGTGGAGGTGCGCGGACTGGTCGGCGGCGATGTCGCGCCGGTCGAGGTCGTAGCGGACCTGCTCGCGCAGCGCCCAGGGCAGGTCGTTGTGGCCGTCGACGACGGGCCAGCGGGCGAGCAGATCCCTTGCGGCATCCAGGGATGAGCTCACTTACCGCCCCCGAAGCCGAACCCGGCCGGAGAGGCGACCTTGTTGCGCAGCCGCTTGCCCTTCTCGGTGGCCTGGTCGTTCAGCTCCTGCTGGAACTCCCGCATCCGGCCGAGGAGTTCGGCGTCCTGGGTGGCGAGGATCCGGGCGGCCAGCAGCCCGGCGTTACGGGCTCCGCCGACCGAGACGGTGGCGACCGGCACCCCGGCCGGCATCTGCACGATGGACAGCAGCGAGTCCATCCCGTCGAGGTACTTCAGCGGGACCGGGACACCGATGACCGGCAGCGGGGAGACGGAGGCGAGCATTCCGGGGAGGTGGGCCGCGCCCCCGGCACCCGCGATGATCGCCTTCAGGCCGCGGTCGGCCGCTTCCTCCCCGTACGCGATCATCTCGCGCGGCATGCGGTGCGCCGAGACGACATCGACCTCGTAGGGGATCTCGAACTCGTCGAGGGCCTGCGCGGCGGCCTCCATGACGGGCCAGTCGGAGTCGGAGCCCATGACGATGCCGACCACGGGGGACGGAGTGGCGGGGCGCGCGTCGGCGTTCGTTGCGGGGCGGGGGTCGGGCTGGGGGGACCGCCCAGCGGTAGCCGGGGGAGTGCTGGGCGTCATTCGGTGATCGTTCCTCGCAGATAGCCGGCGGCGTGCGCGGCGCGCTCGCGCACATCCGCCAGGTCGTCGCCGTAGGTGTTGACGTGGCCGACCTTACGGCCGGGCTTCACGTCCTTCCCGTACATATGGATCTTCAACTGCGGGTCCCGCGCCATGCAATGCAGGTACGCGTAGTACATGTCGGGGTAGTCGCCGCCGAGGACGTTGGCCATCACCGTCCAGCGGGCGCGCGGGCGCGGATCACCGAGCGGGAGGTCGAGCACGGCACGGACGTGGTTGGCGAACTGCGAGGTGATCGCGCCGTCCTGGCTCCAGTGGCCGGAGTTGTGCGGGCGCATGGCGAGCTCGTTGACCAGGATGCGGCCATCGGCGGTCTCGAAGAGCTCGACGGCCAGATGCCCGACGACGTCCAGCTCCTTGGCGATGCGCAGCGCCAGCTCCTGGGCCTGGCCCGCCAGCTCCGGGTCGAGGCCGGGCGCCGGCGCGATCACGGTGTCGCAGACGCCGTCGACCTGGATGGACTCCACGACCGGGTAGGCGACGGCCTGGCCGTGCGGGGAGCGGACGATGTTGGCGGCCAGTTCGCGGCTGAAATCAACCTTTTCCTCCGCGAGGACGGGCACCCCGGCACGGAACGGCTCGGCGGCCTCCTTGGAGGATCGCACGACCCAGACGCCCTTGCCGTCATAGCCCCCGCGGACGGTCTTGAGGATCACCGGGAACCCCGCGCCCTCCGCCGCGAACCGCTCGACATCGGCGGGGTCGGAGACGATGCGGTGCCGCGGACAGGGCACGCCGATCGCGTCCAGCTTCGCCCGCATCACCCCCTTGTCCTGAGCGTGCACCAGCGCATCGGGACCGGGCCGTACGGGGATGCCGTCGGCCTCCAGCGCCCGCAAATGCTCGGTGGGAACATGCTCGTGATCGAACGTGATCACATCGCAGCCACGGGCGAAGGCACGCAGCGTGTCCAGATCGCGGTAGTCGCCGATGACGACATCACCGACCACCTGAGCCGCCGAATCCTGCGGAGTGTCGCTGAGGAGCTTGAATTTGATGCCGAGGGGGATACCCGCCTCGTGGGTCATACGGGCGAGCTGACCGCCGCCGACCATGCCGACTACCGGGAACGTCACGCCCCCAGGGTATCCGTACGGCACGACTGCCCCCGACTCGGGCTTGGATGATCCTCCGAGTTCGCACGTTCGAAGAGCGCCGAGGGAAGATCGGCACGGGCGGTTACTCTCGGGCCGGGGTGCGGGGCCGGCGCCCGGGGCGGGCCCGGCAAAAGGGGAGGCCGGATGGAGAACAGCGACATATCAGGGGGCTCCAGGAGGCTGGTGATCGTCGTCGCGATCGCCGCGCTGCTGATCGCCCTGCACTCCGTTTTCAGCCAGTTATCCGCACCCAGGATCTATGACGCGGACGACACCGAGATCTCCGTCTCCGCCGGTGACCACTTCAGCGTGCAGGTCTCCGACGACTCCGCCGACGGCTACCGCTGGATCATCGCCGAACCCCGCCCCGACCCGGCCGTCCTCAAGGCCGCCGGCGGCCCGCCCCCGGACGGCCCCGGCACCGCCCGCTACCTCGCCTTCGAGGCCGTGCACCCGGGCCGTACGGACTTACGGCTGCTGCGCTGCCGGCGCTGCGGCACCGGCGCGGCCGACGAGAAGGGCGCCCGCAGCCTCAACTTCCGTGTCACCGTCGGCTGATCAGTCGTCACCGTCGGCTGACCCGATCGGACCGCGAGGCGTTGCGCACGGACCTGACAGATGGCAGGCACCGCTCTCCGCCCCTGGTTAGCATGAGGGAGCGGACCAGGGTTGACGGCCGCGGACACCGCCCATGACGGGAGCTGAACGATCACCATGAGTGAACGGAGCGCACTGCGGTCGAGGCTGGAGGCGCTCCTTCGCGAGGTGGCGAAGTTCGGGGCGGTCGGCGGGGTGGGGGTCGTGGTCAACTTCGCGGTGTTCAACCTCGTGCGGCATCTGACCGAGGTACCCGTCGTCCGGGCCAGCATCATCGCGACGGTCGTGGCGACCGGCACCAACTATCTCGGCTACCGCTACTTCACCTACCGTGACCGCGACAAGCAGGGCCGGACCAAGGAGCTGACGCTCTTCCTGCTGTTCAGCGCGGTCGGCCTGGTGATCGAGAACGGTCTGCTCTACGTCGCGACGTACGGGTTCCACTGGGACAGCGCGCTGCAGAGCAACATCTTCAAGTTCCTCGGCATCGGCCTCGCCACGCTCTTCCGCTTCTGGTCCTACCGCACCTGGGTCTTCCGTGCGCTGCCCGCGCGGGAGGCCGTGGAGACCGCCGAGTCCTTCCTCGCCGACGGCTCGGAGCGCCCGCGCAGCGCCTCCCGGAAGTAGCCCGGGGCCACGCCGGGCCCCGCAGGGCGCACCGGCAGCCGCTGCCTCACTCCTCGGCGGGCTCCGCCTCCCGGGCCAGGAAGAGCGCAAAGACCGGGGGATGCTGCTGGAGCAGCTCCAGCCGCCCGCCGTCCGCCTCCGCCAGATCCCGTGCCACGGCCAGCCCGAGCCCGGTGGAGTTCCGGCCGGACACCGTGCGCTCGAAGACCCGCGAGCCGAGGTCCGGCGGGACCCCTGGCCCGGCGTCGGTGACCTCGACGACCGCCTGATTGCCGGTGACGCGGATACGCAGCGCGACCGTTCCGTCGCCGTGCATCAGCGAGTTCTCGATGAGGGTGGCCAGCACCTGGGCGACCGCGCCCGGTGTGCCGACGGCCCGCAGCCCCTTCTTGCCGGAGCGGACGATGGCCCGCCCCGCGCTGCGGTAGGCCGGCCGCCACTCCTCGATCTGCTGCTTGACGACCTCGTCCAGGTCGAAGGCGACCGCGGAGCCGCTGCGCGGGTCCCGTGAATTGGTCAGCAGCCGCTGGACGACATCCGTCAGCCGCTCCACCTGCGCCAGCGCGATGGTGGCCTCTTCCTTCACGGTGTCCGGATCGTCGGTGAGGGTGATCTCCTCCAGCCGCATGGACAGCGCGGTCAGCGGCGTCCGCAGCTGGTGCGAGGCGTCCGCGGCCAGCCGCCGCTCGGCGGTCAGCATCCGCGCGATCCGCTCGGCGCTGCCGTCCAGCACATCGGCGACCCGGTCCAGCTCCTGGACGCCGTAGCGGCGGTGGCGGGGACGGGGGTCACCGGAGCCGAGCCGCTCGGCGGTCTCGGCGAGGTCGGTGAGCGGCGCGGTCAGCCGGCGGCCCTGGCGGACGGCCAGGATGACGGCCGCGATGATCGCCAGCAGCGCCACGGCCAGAATGACCAGCAGCGTGCGGCCGATCTCCGCACTGACCATGGAGCGGGATGCCTGGACGGTGACCGACTCACCGCGGTCGCCGCGCACCTCCGACTGGATGACCGTGCCCGAGGGCCGCTTCCCGATCTCGATCGGCGCCTTGCCGGGCACCTTGATCTTCGCGTACCGCTTGGCGGTGATCTGCTCGGAGAGGATGTCCGGGGTGATCTTCTCGCCGCTGCCCAGCCGGCTCTCCACTATCCCGACCAGCCGGACCGCCTCGGACGCCACGCTCTCCTGGGCACCGGCCTGGATGGTGCGGGTCTCGACGATGACGAGCGAGACACCGAAGACGGCGATCACGACGAGCACCACGGCGAGCGTGGAGTTGATCAGGCGGCGGCGCACGGGCCCCTAGCTCTTCTCGAAGCGGAAGCCGACTCCGCGGACGGTGGCGATGTAGCGGGGGTTGGCGGCGTCGTCCCCGAGCTTCTTGCGCAGCCAGGAGATATGCATGTCGAGCGTCTTCGTGGACGACCACCAGGTGGTGTCCCAGACCTCGCGCATCAGCTGGTCGCGGGTGACGACCCGGCCGGCGTCCCGCACCAGGACCCGCAGCAGGTCGAACTCCTTCGCCGTGAGCTGGAGTTCCTCGTCCCCCATCCAGGCACGGTGCGACTCGACATCGATCCGTACGCCGTGGGTGGCGGGCGGCTGCTGGGGCTCGGCGGTGGAGCCGCGGCGCAGCAGGGCCCGTACGCGGGCGAGGAGTTCGGCGAGCCGGAAGGGCTTGGTGACGTAGTCGTCGGCGCCGGCGTCCAGGCCCACGACGGTGTCCACCTCGTCGGCGCGGGCGGTCAGCACCAGGATGGGGAAGGAATGGCCTTCGTTGCGCAGCCGGCGGGCGACCTCCAGGCCGTCCATGCCGGGCAGTCCCAGGTCCAGGACGACGAGGTCGATATTGCCCTGGAGACCGGCGTCGAGCGCCGTCGGGCCGTCCTCGCGCACCTCGACTTCGTAACCCTCGCGGCGCAGTGCGCGGGCGAGCGGCTCCGAGATGGACGCGTCATCCTCGGCGAGCAGTACACGGGTCATGGGCCGATGGTAGTCCGATGTATCCGGGCCGAGGGGCGGACCAGCGCGGATGGCTGACGACGGACCGTTCCTGCACTGTGAGCTGGGCACGCCCCGGGCGCGCGCGAGGGCGCACGGTCGCACGGAGCGGCGCCTGCGGTTCCCCGTACCGGTGTGAGCGTTCTCTCACGCAGCCCAACGCCGGTGCAACGAGACGTATGGTGGCCGGACGTCCACCGCTCAACCACCGGGACCTTTGACTCACCTGACGTCAACGGTCCCTCGTTGTGTCCAGGGCCGGAACCACCAGCCTCCATACACAGTGATCGACCTGTCGACCGGGTCCGCCGCGCTTGCAGCACGGGGGGCGTGGATCCGGGGTACGACCGACCTGCCGATCCTCCTGTGGGGGTCGAACCTCCCGGACGTGAGGAGCGGGCAGGTCTGCGCCGGTGCCGGTCACCCCCACCCGGGCGCGTATCGGCCTGCGAACGCGTCCCGAGCAGCAAGGAACCACCATGGCGTCCAGCCTGACGAAGGACGCGGCCCAGCAGGGGAACCCTGTGGACGGCGGCAAGACCTTCTTCGGCCACCCCCGCGGACTGGCCACTCTCTTCATGACCGAGATGTGGGAGCGCTTCAGCTTCTACGGCATGCGGGCCCTGCTCGTGTACTACCTGATCTCGGGTGGCGCCGACGGCGTCAAGGAGGGACTGCACACCGGCGGCCTCGCCATGACGGCGGCCGCGGCGTCCTCCATCTACGCGGTCTACCTGGCGATGGTCTATCTGCTCGCCATGCCCGGCGGCTGGTTCGGTGACCGCGTCTGGGGCCCCCGCAAGACGGTCGCCATCGCGGGCGGCGTGATCATGGTGGGTCACCTCACGCTGGCCATTCCGGGCTCACCGGCATTCTTCGTCGGTCTGGCGCTCGTCGCCATCGGCTCGGGCCTGCTGAAGTCCAACATCTCGACGATGGTGGGCCACCTCTACGACGGTCCCGACGACCCGCGTCGTGACGGCGGCTTCACGGTCTTCTACATGGGCATCAACTTGGGTGCCTTCGTCGCGCCGTTCGTCATCGGCACCGTCGGCGAGACCGTCAGCTGGCACCTGGGCTTCGCGCTCGCCGGCCTCGGCATGGGTCTCGGTGTCATCCAGTTCCTGCTGGGCACCAAGCACCTGAACCCCAAGAGCAGCGTGATCCCGAACCCGCTGTCCGCCCAGGAGCGCACGGCATGGCTGCGCAAGGGCCTGCTCTGGCTCGTCGTTGCCGCGGCCTTCTACGGCGTGGTCGCCGCGACCGGTCACTTCACGCTCAACTGGGCCCTGATCCCGATCACGCTGCTCGGCCTGATCATTCCGACGGCGGTGCTGGTCCGCATCAAGCGCGACAAGGACCTGTCGGACAGCGAACAGACCAAGATGAGCGGGTACATCTGGTTCTTCGTGGCCGCGGCCGTGTTCTGGATGATCTACGACCAGGGTGGTTCCACGCTGGCCGTCTTCGCCAAGGGCTCCACCGCCGGCTCGATGTTCGGCTTCGCGTTCCCCGCGACCTGGTTCCAGTCCCTGAACCCGCTGTTCATCATGGCGCTGGCGCCGGTGTTCGCGTGGCTGTGGCTGTGGCTGGCCCGGAAGGACCAGGAGCCCAGCACGACGGTGAAGTTCGGCATGGCCCTGGTGGCCGTCGGCGCGTCCTTCTTCGTCTTCGTGGTGCCGATGATGATGGCCTCGGACGGCACCAAGGCCAGCCCGATGTGGCTGGTGTCGATCTACATGGTCCAGACGATCGGCGAGCTGTGCCTCTCCCCCGTCGGACTGTCCGTCACCACCAAGCTGGCTCCCGGCAAGTACGCCAGCCAGATGATGGGCGTGTGGTTCCTCGCGGTCACGGCCGGCGACTGCATCACGTCGCTGCTCTCCATCGGCGGTGTGGACCTCAGCGGTACGACCGTGATCGGGGTGGAGGCGGCCCTCGCGGTCCTCGCCGGTCTCGCGGTGTACGTGTACCGCAAGAAGATCGTGGCGCTCATGGGCGGCGTGCACTGACCCGCCCCCGCAGCTGACGCACAGGGCCCCGTCACACCGGATGGTGTGGCGGGGCCCTGCGTCGTACGGCGGTCCGCCGGCCGGGGTGGCTTCCCGGCCGGTTACTTCTTGGTCTGCACGCTGCCGCCGCGCAGGAAGTTCTTGAAGCCGCAGTGGATGCGGGACTTCTTGCCGGGCTTCACCCACGGGCCGTGCATCGTGTAGGTGATCAGCGGGGTCAACTTCTCATCGGCGCAGCCGGCGCCAGGGGGTGAAGGTGAAGACCGCGCCGCCGAGCAGGATGACGGTGCCGGCGACGAGGCCGAGCGCGGTCAGCCCGCCGTGGTCACCGCCACCGGTCTCGGCCAGGCCGCCGCTGCCGCCCGAGACGGTGGCCGGTCCCGCCGCGCCGCCGCCGGAGGCCGCCGCACCGCCCGTCGTACCGCCGGAGGTGCCGCCCTGCTGCGCCGAGGTGTCCAGGGCGAGCGAGACTCCCGGGTCCTTCTCCGGGGTGCAGGTGGTGGTCGTCCCGAGGGCGTTGACGGTGAGCACGCCCGGGGTGAGCGTGGCCTTGCCGGTGGCGCCCGGCTTGTAGGCGCCCTTCAGATCGGGGATCGCGATCGGCTGTCCCGACTTGATCGGCTCGGCGTTCGTCGGCCCCTCGACCTTCACCGATCCCTTGTCCGCGCCGCCGACCTTGACGTCCATCGACGGCTTGACCGAGTCCTTGGGGATGTCCGCCGGGCTGTCCATGACCGACTTGCTGAACTTCACCGTCAGGTCGTAACTGCCGCCCTTCTTCACGGCGTTGATCTGGACCGGGGAGGTCGCCTTCTTGTCCCCGATGGGCGTCTTGCAGGCGTACGGGACCTGCACTTCCTCGCCCTTGTACGCGGTGCCGTCGGGGTCGCCGCCGGAGCCTCCGGTGGTCGAACCGCCGGACGAGCCGGCGCTCGTACCGCCGTCGGTGGACCCGCCGGTCGTCCCCGTCGTGGTCCCGCCGGACGTCCCGGTGGTGCTGCCGCCGGACGTCCCGGCAGTGGTGCCGCCGGTGGTCCCGCCGGTCGTGCCCGTAGTGGTGCCGCCGGTCGTCCCGCCGGTCGTGCCCGTAGTGGTGCCGCCGGTCGTCCCGCTCGTGGTGCCGCCGGAACCGCCCCCGCCGTCGGTCACCTTGACGGTGACCGCGGGCTGCACCGCCTCCTTGGGCGAGCACTTGGTGTCCGTCGAGATCGGCTTGTTGACGTTGATGTTGTAGAAGCCGGGCGTCAGGGTGACCTCACCCGGTTTCTCCAGCTTCAGCTTGCCCTTCATGTCGGACAGCTTCATCGCCGCGCCCTTGGGGATCGGCGGGTTCTGCCGCGGCCCCTGCATGGCCAGATCGCCGGTCTGCGCACCGGCCACCTTGACCGTGCCGGTCGGCTGGACGGTGTTCTCCCCCAGGTCGAGGATGTCCGGGTTCTTGGAGGCCCCCTCGACGGTCTTCCAGACCACCTCGATCTCGTCGCCCACCTTCGCGGTCGCGGGCGCGCTGACCGCCACCTTGGTGGTGCCCTCGATCGGCGGCAGCCCCGATATCGGCGGCGGCAGACACTCGGTCTTGTACGACACCTCGGCCGCCTGGGCGGTCCCGGCCGCTGCCATGATGCCCGCACCCGCGAGCACCATCGCGGCCACCGAGGCCACCGCGGCTCTCCTCCGTTGCCTCATCACGCTGAACCTTTCGACGTCGGTCGTTCGGTTGATGTGGTGGTGGACGGTGCGGTGTCCGGGGTGAACCACGGCAGCCCGGCGGAGTCACCCGGCGTACCGGGGTCAGCCGTGGAGCCCTCGCTCGCGGTTCGGTTTCTGATGCGCTGTCCGATGCCGGCCGCGCGGCGGCGTCCGGTCGTGTGCGGACGTCCCGCGGGGTGCCGGCGGGTCCCGCCCGTCCGGCGCGGGCGTACCCGGTCCACGATCGCCATCCCGACACGGAACACCGCCGCCGGGACCACCACGCAGAGCAGCACCCAGAAGAGCGTTACGCCCCATGGCCTGCCGACTCCCCAGGGCTGCTCGGCCAGCACCTTGCCGCCGTATTCGAGCGAGACCAGATAGTCCCCGTGCGCGCCGGCCGGCAGCTCGACCGGCAGCGTGACCTCGGCTTTCTTCCCGGCGGGTACGGTCCCCCGCCACTGCTGCTCCTCCCACTCGGGCGCGAAGACCCCGTGCGAGGTGCCGACCCGGAAGACGGGGTCCCTGGCCGGTGCCGAGCCGAGATTGCCGACCGTGAGGGTCAACTGGCGCTGTGCGGGGGCGCCGAACCAGGTCAGCAGGCCGCTGCTGCCCGCCAGCCGCGGCTGGGCGAGCACCGTCAGCCGGCCGCCGGTGCTCTCCTGGGGCAGCGGTGCCACCGGATGGCCCGCCACCTTGAACGCGGCATCCGCATCGGCCGCCTCACCGGTCACGGTCGCCACATGCACCACACAGGGGCAGGGCTTGGGCGGCTCGGCAACCGGGAGGCGCTTGCGGAACCCGCCGTGTGCGTCGGTGGTGACCGCCCGTCCGTCACCGTTGGCACAGGAGTTGGTACCGCCGATCATGTTCTGCCCGCAGATCAGCAGCGTGAGCAGCGCCTTGGGCCGCCAGCCGCGACCGGTCACGGTGACGGTGCCGCCCTTGCCGGCTTCCTTCCGGGAGAGGTGGACGCCGGGATGGCCCTCGGCGGCGGCATACGGCGCCGTACGCGCGGCGGCGACGGCGGCCGGAAGCGGGGCCGACGCGAGCGCCAGGCCGAGGACGAGCACGGCCACCGCCCACTGGCCCATCCGGCGCACGGTGCGGGCCGCCGGACCGGTGCGGGGCGGCCCGGTACGCGCCACCGGAGACACACCGGCGCGGGCAGGGGCGGCGACCGCCGGCCTGCCCACCCCCGTGGTCGCGCCCGTCCCCGTGGCCGTACGTATCCCCGCCCCCGTGGCGGTACGTATCCCCGTCTCCGTCGCCGTACGTGTCCCCGTCCCCGTCTCGCCGTTCACGATCGCGCTCCTGATCCGGTACTCGCCAACTGCTCCGCCGCGTCCGCCCGTCCGCCCTCGGACGGCCGCGTGTCCTCGGCCGCCCGCCGCGCGGTCTCCGCCACCCGTGCCCCGCTCGCAGCCTTGGCGCGGCGCCGTCGGCGTACGACCACCAGGCCGCCCGCGCCCGCCGCCAGAAGGAGCGCCGGTCCGGCCGCCGCACCCCAGGGAACCGCGGTGTACGGGACGGTGGCGGACCCGTGGGCACCGCCGCCCGCCGTCACCGTGAGCCGTACGTCCACCGCGTCCAGACCGGGCGGATCGGGCCATTTCTCCGTCAGATCGACGCCCTGGCCGGGCCGCAGCGCGGTCGGCAGGGTGCGGGCGGCCCGCCGCAGCACGGGGCCGAAGAGCCCGTCGGCGTGCACCGCGAGCCGCGGCCTGAGCACCGTGTTGCCGCGGTTGACCAGCGTGTACCGGATGACCGCCGCACCGCCCCGGGCGCGCACCGCCACCTTCTCGACGGTCAGCGCGGACAACGTCGGCCCGGTCACCCGCAGATGGAGGGGCACGGCGTCCCGGCCGCCCGCACCGCTCCCCGTGCCGCCACCGGTGGCGATCAGCACGCCGGGGTGATCACCGGGGGTGGCGTCGCGCGGCACGGTCACCGTGAACGGCACGCCGGCCCGGGTGCGCGGCGGGACCTTCACCTCCTTCGAGGCGAGCGTGAGCCACGAGCCGGGCCCGGAGCCGCGCAGCCGCACGGTGACGGCGCGGCCGGTGGGGTTGCTCAGGGACAGCCGGTCGCCCATGACGGTGCCCGGCGCGCCCTCCAGATAGAAGTACGGGCGGTCCTGTGCGCTCGGCTCGGCGCCGTCACCGGGCGCGGGCGCCGCGGACCAGCCCGGTGGTGCCGGGGCGGCGGCCGGCCGGGCCACGGCCGCGGCGGGGCACAGCAGTACGGCGGCGGTCGCGAGGACCGCACCGCTGACCGCTGTGCGGGTACGGAACGGCATCGGCGGCTCCTGGTGCAAGGGGGGGTGCCTCCCCGTGCCGGCCGGGCACGGGGGCGTGCGGGGAACGGGGGTGCGGCACGCGGGTCCTGGCGCCCCGCGCGACGCGTCACACCCGCTGGTGGCGGCGGGTCAGCCAGAGCGCACCGGCCGCACCGGCCAGCAGCACGGTGCCGCCGAGGGTGCCCAGCGCGAGGGCGGAGTCCGCGGGTCCGGTCTGCGGCAGCTGTCCGCCGGAGGAGCCGCCGGCCGCTGCGGAAGCGCCGGTGCTTCCCGAGGCGCCGCCGGCTCCCTTCACATCGAGGGTCAGCGAGGGCTTGGGGTTGTTGGCGGGCGTGCAGGTGGTGGTGGTGCCCAGCGCCTTGATGGTGAGCGTGGACGCGGTGAAGGTGACCTTGCCGCTGCCCTTGGGGGTGTACGTACCGCTCAAGTCACTGATCTTGATGGGGGTGTTGGCCGGTATGGCCTTGTCGTTCGGCGGCCCGGCGACCGGCACCGTACCGCTCTCCGCGCCGCCCAGCTTGATCAGCGCGCTCGGCTTCATGGCGCCCTTGCCCAGCTCGACGGGGCTGGAGGAGACGCCCTTCTGGAAGGACATGACGAGCTTGTACGCCCCACCGCTGGGGGTGCTCTTGATGTCGATGGGCGAGACCGCGCCCTTGTTGCCGATCGGCGTTTTGCACTGGTAGTTGACGTCAACGACCTCGGCATGGGCGGCCGGTGCGGTGAGCATCACCGCGGACCCCGCCGCCATCGCCACGGCCGCGGCGAGGCCGGCCGCCCGGCCCGGGCGCCTGCCGTGCTGTTCGTAGAAGCGGGCCACCTCGGATTCCCCTTCTCCCGGTGAGCGCACCGCCGGATGTTACTGACGGCACATCAGATTGGCGGCTCAAGGTACGCCGGGGACCTTGCCGAGGGAAGGCAATGCACAGCCCCGATCGGTCCGGGGCCCGTGCGACGGGGAAATCCGGCCTCGGGCGCAGGGCTCCGGTGGCGCCGCGGGGTGTGGAGAGGCCACACACGACGAAGCGCGGGCCCGCAGGCCCGCGCTCAGCTCTTCGCCCGGCGAATACGCCCGCACTTCAGGACGGCGCGGCGAGCTCCGCCCAGACGGTCTTGCCCGCGCCGTCGGCGTTGCGCACCACACCCCAGTCCAGGCACAGGCGCTGCACGATGAACATGCCGTGACCGCCGGGGCGGCCCGGCCGGTGCGGGCTGCGCGGTGCCGGCGAGCCCGTACCGAGGTCGCTGACCTCCAGGCGCAGCACTTTGGCGGTGCAGCGCAGCCGCAGCTCCTCGGGCCCTTCGGCATGCAGACAGGCGTTGGTGACCAGTTCCGAGACGACGAGCAGCACATCCTCGGCCGCGGCCCGCCGGTCGGCACTGGCGGCCGGCAGCCAGCCCCAGTCGTGCAGGGCCTGCCGGGCGAAGTCACGGCCACGCGCCACGGCCCCTCGGGTGCCCGCCAGGCGCAGCCGGCGGATCTGGCCCACCGGGGTGGCGGCAGCCGCGGCGGAAGCGCTCACGCCGCCCGACTCCGGGCCGAGATCGCCCGGCGGATACGGCCGGGTGGTGCTCATCAGCGCTTCACCTCACCGATTCGCCTGTTCACGGAAAACAGATACTGACTGATTCAACGGATTCAGATGTCTCCTGCCCGACCGGACCGTGAGAACACCCACTACTTGGGTACGGAAGTTGTGACAAGGACTACGTGCCCGGAATGCAACGTTCCGGACAGTGCCGCCATGTCAGTCGCTCAGGGCCGCGTCGAGAGAGTCGTGCACCGTGAAAACCGCCTCTGCGCCAGTGATCTCGAAAACCCGGGCAACCACCGGCTGCATCCCCGCCAGATGGACCCCGCCCCCCGCGGCCTCCGCCTTCAGGCGGGCACCGAGCAGCACGTTGAGGCCGGTGGAGTCCATGAACTCAAGGGGTGAGCAGTCCACCACCAGGCGTGCATAGCCGTCGTCCACACAGCCTTCGAGTGACTCACGCAACAGATCTGCGGTGTGGTGATCGAGCTCACCCGAAACCGTCACGACCGCGCTGGCGCCGTGATGGCGGATCTCGACATGAAGCCGGCCCCGGCTTGCACTGCCGACCGTCCCGCGGTCCATGCGCGCGCACCCCTCTTGCTGTCTAGACGACTGTTTGCTTACCGACTGCGCTCGTCGAACCCTACGCCCTCCTGACGCCCCTCGGTAGCTGAACAATCCGCATATTGCTCAATATACGGACAACACGCACTTGCCATCTTCAGGCAAAGCCAGGTAGGCGTAGAAGCACACATTCGAAACGGCCGGCTTTGGAGGCGCCGCACACCGCAGCTTCACGTAGAGGCATCGGCAGCCATATGCCGAGAACGATGGAGGAGACCATGTCACCCCGGCTCGACGAATTGCGCACCGACGACAACCGGCAGCCCGCATCGTCGACACCCCCGTCCGACCCGACCGGGCAGATCCCTTCCCAGTCGATCCCTGCCGAATCAGATCTGGCGGGAATGGCTGAGATCGAGGACCTGCCCGAGATCCCGCCGTTCGACGAGGTGGGCCCGGTGGACGCGAGGGCTCTGTCCAAGACCCTCTTCGAGCGGCTCGAAACGCTTGAGGAAGGCACCCACGAATTCGCGTACGTCCGCAACACTCTGGTCGAGCTCAACCTCGCGCTGGTGAAGTTCGCGGCCTCCCGGTTCCGCTCCCGCAGTGAGCCCATGGAGGACATCGTCCAGGTCGGCACGATCGGCCTGATCAAGGCGATCGACCGCTTCGAAATCAGCCGTGGCGTCGAGTTCCCGACGTTCGCCATGCCGACCATCGTCGGCGAGATCAAGCGCTTCTTCCGTGACACCAGCTGGTCGGTGCGCGTACCGAGGCGGCTGCAGGAACTGCGTCTGGACCTCGCCAAGGCGGGCGACGAACTGGCGCAGAAGCTGGACCGCGCCCCCACGGTGCAGGAACTCGCCGCGCGCCTCAGCATCACCCGTGACGAGGTCGTCGAGGGCATGGCCGCGAGCAACGCGTACACCGCGAGCTCGCTGGACGCCCAGCCCGAGGAGGACGACAGCGAAGGCGCGCTGGCCGACCGGATCGGCTACGAGGATCACGGGCTCGAAGGCATCGAGTACGTCGAATCCCTCAAGCCGCTGATCGCCGAACTCCCGCCGCGCGACCGGAAGATCCTCTCGCTGCGCTTCGTCGCCAACCTGACGCAGTCCGAGATCGGCGAGGAGCTGGGCATCTCCCAGATGCATGTCTCCCGTCTGCTCTCCCGCACCCTCGTGCGGCTCCGCAAGGGGCTGATGGTCGAGGAGTGAGGACCGCGGTCCCTGCCGGTCCACCCGACCGGCAGCCGCCCGCGCACAGGAGGGCCTGCCCCGGGATTACTCGGGACGGGCCCTCCTGTGCTGGTGCCGGGGAACGTCCTCGCCGGCTTCGTGAGGCGGCGAGGAGGTCACTCCCGTCGTGCGGCCGTCAGACGCGGACTCCCTTGTGCCACACGGCAGAGACGAGCGGGACGCCCGGCCGGTAGGCGAGGTGGACGTGCGAGGGCGCGTCCAGCAGGGCGAGGTCGGCGCGGGCCCCGGGGGCGATCCGGCCGACGTCCGTGCGGCGCAGGGCACGGGCGCCGCCCGCGGTCGCCGACCACACGGCCTCGTCGGGGGTCATCCCCATGTCGCGGACCGCCAGCGCGATGCAGAACGGCATGGAACTCGTGAAGGACGAGCCGGGGTTGCAGTCGGTCGACAGGGCGACGGTGGCGCCGGCGTCGAGCAGCGGGCGGGCGTCGGGCCACTGGGCGCGGGTGGAGAACTCGGCGCCCGGGAGGAGGGTGGCGACGGTGTCGGACTGTGCGAGGGCGTCGATGTCCGCCTGACTGAGGTGGGTGCAGTGGTCGGCGGAGGCGGCGCCGAGTTCGACGGCGAGCTGGACGCCGGGGCCGTGGCCGAGCTGGTTGGCGTGCACCCGCGGCACCAGGCCCCTGGCCTTGCCAGCGGTGAGGACGGCGCGGGCCT
The DNA here is from genome assembly GCF_043200375.1 of Streptomyces sp. NPDC048434. NCBI lineage: Bacteria > Bacillati > Actinomycetota > Actinomycetes > Kitasatosporales > Streptomycetaceae > Streptomyces > Streptomyces sp. NPDC048434. The sequence goes on from NZ_JBICXQ010000022.1 coordinate 55,998, forward strand.
GGTCGCCGTCGAAGGCGCCCTTCTCGCAGAACACGTCGACCCAACGGGCGTGCGGGGCGCAGGCGTCCAGCATCGGGCCGGTGACCAGGTCGACATAGCCGGCCGGGTCGTCGGCGTAGTCGGGCGAGACGATGTGCGCACCGAGGAAGGTGACCTCGTCGGTGTGCTCGGCGGCGATGCGCAGCGCGCGGGCCTCGTCCTCGACGGTGAGCCCGTAGCCGGACTTGGTCTCCTGGGTGGTGGTGCCCTGGCGGAGCGCCTCGGCGAGATAGCGGGCGACATTGGCGTGCAGCGCGTCGTCGGTGGCGGCGCGGGTGGCGGCGACTGTGGTGCGGATGCCGCCGGCGGAGTACGCACGGCCGGACATCCGGGCGTTGAACTCCGCGGTGCGGTCGCCGGCGAAGACCAGGTGGGAGTGGGAGTCGACGAAGCCGGGGAGAGCCGCCCGGCCGCCCGCGTCGACGGTGTTGTCAGTGGCGGGTGCTTTGCTGGAGGCACCGACCCAGGCGATGCGGTCGCCGTCGATGACGACCGCGGCGTCCTGGATCAGGCCGAGGGGGCCTTCACCGAGGGAGGGGTCGTTGGTGACGAGCTGGGAGATGTGGGTGATGGCGGTGGTGGTCGGCGTGGAAGTCGTCGTCATCGCGGGGGTGTTCTCCTTCAGCCGCGTACCGCGGCGATGGACTCTGCGAGGGCGGTGGGTACGTCGGGGACAAGGGTGTGCACACCGTCCCGGACGATCTGCCGGCCGCCGACGATGGTGTGCCGTACGTCCGCCGCGGAGGCGGCAAATACGGCCGTTTCGGCGGCCAGCCGGGGCAATGGTCCGGCGGTGCGTACGGAGTCCAGTGCGATCGTGGTGAGATCGGCGAGCGCGCCGGTCTCCAGGGTGCCGGCGTCGTCCCAGCCCAGGGCGGCATGACCGTCGGCGGTCGCGGCGCGCAGCAGGGCGGCGGCCGTCCAGTGCCCGCGGGTGCGGGTGCGCAGCCGTTCGTCGAGCTCCATGGCGCGGGCCTCTTCGAGCAGGTCGATGACGGCGTGGCTGTCGCTGCCGAGGGACAGCGGGCTGCCGCGGCCCTGGACCCGGGCGGCCGGCCCGATGCCGTCGGCGAGGTCGCGTTCGGTGGTGGGACACATGCACACGCCGGTGTGGGAGTCGCCGAGCAGCTCGATGTCCTCGGTGGTGAGGTGGGTGGCGTGCACGGCCGTGGTGCGCGGGCCCAGCGCACCGCGGTCGGCCAGCAGCCGGGTGGGGGTGCAGCCGTGGGCCTCGCGGCAGGCGTCGTTCTCGGCGGTCTGCTCCGAGAGATGGACGTGCAGAGGGGCCTGCCGTTCGCGGGCCCAGTCCGCGACGGTTCCGAGCTGCGCGGCGGGGACGGCGCGTACGGAGTGGATGGCGGCGCCGATGCGGGCGTGTTCGCGGTCCTTGAGCGCGTCGGCGCGCTGGGCCCAGTGGTCGGCGGTGCCGTCGGAGAAGCGCAGCTGGTGATGGTTGGGCGGGGCACCGAAGCCGGCCGAGAGATAGGCGGTGTCGAGCAGGGTGATGCGGATACCGGCGTCGTCGGCGGCGGAGACCAGCGCCTCGCCCATGGCGTTGGGGTCGTCGTAGCGGGTGCCGCCGGGCGCATGGTGGAGGTAGTGGAATTCGCCGACGCAGGTGATGCCGGCCAGCGCCATCTCGGCGTAGACGGCGCGGGCGAGGGCGTAATAGGTCTCGGGGGTGAGCCGGTCGGCGACGCTGTACATGATCTCGCGCCAGGTCCAGAAGGTGCCGGTGCCGACCTGGACGGTGCCGCGCAGGGCGCGGTGGAAGGCGTGCGAGTGGGCGTTGGCCAGCCCCGGGAGGGTCAGGCCGCGCAGCGCGGTGGCGCCGGGCGGCGGAGTGGCCGCCCCGGTGCGGACCGCCGCGATCCGCCCGTCCGCGACGTCCACGGTCACGCCCGGCTCGGCGTAGGTGCCGAGCCAGGCGTGTTCGAGCCAGTACGTCGTCGGTGTTGCCTGTGTCGTCAGTGGCACGCCAGCCCTTCCAGTACGTCGGCGAGTGCGCTGACCCCGGCGGCGCAGTCGTCCTCGCCCGCCGCTTCGGCGGGCGAGTGTGAGACCCCGGTGGGGTTGCGTACGAACAGCATCGCGGTGGGGACGGTTCCGGACAAAATACCGGCATCGTGCCCGGCGCCGGTGCCCAGGACGGGAACGGTCCGATCCCCCGTCTTGGCGAGGATCGCACTCAGCTCGTCCCGCAGGGCGTGCTGGAACTCCACGACGGGGGTGAAGGATTCGCGGACGACGGTCAGGTCCACACCGTCGCGGGCGGCGCGCTCGGCGGCGGCCTGCTCGATCCCGGTGATCACGGTGTCCAGGGTGTCCTGGTCAGGGGCACGGGAGTCCAGCCAGCCGCGGACGAGCGAGGGGATGGCGTTGACACCGTTCGGCTCCACACTGATCTTCCCGAAGGTGGCCAGGGCCCCGGCCAGCCGGGCCTGCTCGCGGGCGGCGAGCACGGTCGCGGCATAGCTGAGCATCGGGTCGCGGCGGTCGTCGAGGCGGGTGGTGCCGGCGTGGTTGGCCTCGCCCTGGAAGTCGAACCGCCAGCGGCCGTGCGGCCAGATGGCGGAGGCGATGCCGACCGGGTCGCCGGACAGGTCCAGGGCCCGGCCCTGCTCGACGTGGAGTTCGACGAACGCGCCGATCCGGGCGAGCCGTTCGGGGTCCGGGCCGATGGCTTCCGGGTCGTATCCGGCGCGCTCCATGGCCTGCGGGAGGGTGGTGCCGTCGCCGTCGCGCAGCTGGTGGGCGGCCTCGGCGGTCAGCGCCCCGGCGGCGAGCCGGGAGCCGACACAGGCCAGTCCGAAGCGGGCGCCTTCCTCGTCACCGAAGTTGACGATCGCCAGCGGCTTGCTGAACTCCGCTCCTCTGCGGCGGAGTTCGTCCAGCGCGGCGAAGGAGGACACCACGCCCAGCGGGCCGTCGAAGGCGCCGCCGTCCGGTACGGAGTCCAGGTGCGAGCCGGTGACGACGGCGTCGCCGGGGGCCACGTCCTGGTAGCCAGTGGCGCCGAGCCACGCCCACTGGTTTCCGTTGCGGTCGAGTTCGTGGACGAGGCCGCGGGCGTCGGCCTGGGCCCGGAACCACGCGCGGCAGTCGGTGTCGGCGCCGGTCCAGGCGTAGCGGCGGTAGCCCCCGGAGGAGGGGTTGGGGGGGGGGGGGGGGGCCGCCCCCCCCCCCCCCCGGGGGCCGGGGGGGGGGGGGCGCCCCGCCCCCGGGGGGGGCGGCCCCCCCCGGGGGGGGGGGGGGGCCCCCCCCCCCCCCCCCACTCCTCCCACATCTCGTGGAACGAGGCGGTCACGCGCCCTCGCCTTCGCCCTCGCGCATCGGGATGCGGACGCCGCGCTCGGCGGCCACCTCGTCGGCGCGCTCGTAGCCCGCGTCGACATGCCGGATGACGCCCATGCCGGGGTCGTTGGTGAGCACCCGGCGGATCTTCTCGCCGGCCAGCGGCGTGCCGTCGGCGACGGTGACCTGGCCGGCGTGGATCGAGCGGCCCATGCCGACGCCGCCTCCGTGGTGCAGCGAGACCCAGGAGGCACCGGAGGCGACATTGACCATGGCGTTGAGCAGCGGCCAGTCGGCGATCGCGTCCGAGCCGTCCTTCATGGCCTCGGTCTCGCGGTAGGGCGAGGCGACGGAACCGCAGTCAAGGTGGTCACGGCCGATGGCCAGCGGGGCGCGCAGGGTGCCGTCGGCGACCATCTCGTTGAAGCGCTCACCGGCCTTGTCGCGTTCGCCGTAGCCGAGCCAGCAGATCCGGGCGGGCAGGCCCTGGAAGTGGACCCGCTCGCCGGCCAGCTTGATCCAGCGGGCCAGCGACTCGTTCTCCGGGAAGAGGTCCAGGATCGCCTTGTCGGTCGCGGCGATGTCCCGGGCGTCGCCGGACAGCGCGGCCCAGCGGAACGGCCCCTTGCCCTCGGCGAACAGTGGCCGGATATAGGCGGGGACGAAGCCGGGGAAGGCGAAGGCCCGCTCGTATCCGGCGAGCTGGGCCTCGCCGCGGATCGAGTTGCCGTAGTCGAAGACCTCGGCGCCGGCGTCCATGAAGCCGACCATGGCCTCGACGTGGCGGGCCATCGACTCGCGCGCCCGCTGGGTGAAGTCGGCGGGCTTTTCCGCCGCGTAGGCGGCCATGTCGTCGAAGTCGATGCCGATGGGCAGGTAGGCCAGCGGGTCGTGGGCGCTGGTCTGGTCGGTGACGATGTCGATCGGGGCGCCCTCGGCCAGCATCTGCGGCAGCAGCTCGGCGGCGTTGCCGAGCAGGCCGATGGAGAGTGGCTTGCGCTGGTCACGGGCCTCGACGGCGAGCTGGAGCGCGTGCTGGAGGCTGTCCGCCCGCACGTCCAGGTAGCGGTGCTCGATCCGGCGCTCGATGGCGCGCGGGTCGACGTCGATGCAGATCGCGACGCCGTCGTTCATGGTGACGGCGAGCGGCTGGGCGCCGCCCATGCCGCCGAGGCCGGCGGTGAGGGTGATGGTGCCGGCCAGCGTGCCGTGGAACTTCTTGGCGGCGACGGCGGCGAAGGTCTCGTAGGTGCCCTGGAGGATGCCCTGGGTGCCGATGTAGATCCACGAACCGGCGGTCATCTGCCCGTACATGGTCAGGCCGAGGGCCTCCAGACGGCGGAACTCCTCCCAGTTGGCCCAGTCGCCGACGAGGTTGGAGTTGGCGATGAGCACCCGCGGGGCCCATTCGTGCGTCTGCATCACGCCGACCGGCCGGCCGGACTGGACGAGCATCGTCTCGTCCTGCTTGAGCGTGGTGAGCGTGCGCACCATCGCGTCGAAGGAGCGCCAGTCACGTGCGGCCTTGCCCGTGCCGCCGTAGACGACGAGCTGGTCCGGGTGTTCGGCCACCTCCGGATCGAGGTTGTTCTGCAGCATGCGCAGCGCGGCTTCCTGCTGCCATCCCCGAGCACTCAGCTCCGTACCGCGCGGTGCCCGCACGGGTCGCGGTCCCGACATGGGCCGTGCCTCCCTGACGTCGAATGGATTGAGCTATTCACATATTGGGGTTGGTGAATAGCGCTAGTCAACAGGGCGCGGTGAGCCACCCGCCGCAAGCCGCACGATCCAGCCGACACTTTCCGGGGTTTTGACTTGCCGACCGGGAAAGTCTGCGCTAACTTTCCTACTAGGCAAGTAAACGGGGACAGTACGGACCGCCTTGGGGAGGCGATGGCCATGAGCACACCGGTGGATGCCGAACAGGCCTGGCAGGATCTGCAGCGCATCCGGGTACCGCAAGAGCGGGTGTACGACGAGATCGAGCGCTGCGCCCATGGCGATGCCGGGGCTACGTACACCACGGCCGGAATCATGTGGCTGTTCCTCGCCGTCTCGGGCCTCGATCTGCCGGGGTGGGCGTTCTGGCTGGTGCTCACCGCCTACGTCACCCTGCTCGGCTCGCTGGCTGTGATCTACAACCGCAGGACCCGGATGCGACTGCACCGCTCGCGCCACAGCTGGCGGTCGTTCGCCACCTTCTTCGCGGGCATGGCGGTGACCGCGGTGACCATCCTGGTCTCCGGCCGGCTGGTCGACTGGCTGGCGCTGCCGTTCGGCAGCCTGATTCAGGCCACCGTCTCCGCGGGCACCTTCGTCCTCTTCGTCGGCCCGGCGAACCGCTGGGCGGTCAGCTCACTGCGCGACCGTGGCACGAGAACCATCCGGAAGGAGGCTGCCCGATGAGCACCCCGAGCGGCTTCGACGAACTGATCCACCCCTCCACCCGGCTGTCCGTGGTGGCGCTGCTCGCCGCCACGGAATGGGCCGACTTCCCGTTCATCCGCGACAGCCTCTCGCTCAGCGACTCCGCGCTCTCCAAGCAGCTGCACACCCTGGAGGAGGCCGGATATCTGGAGATCCGCAAGGAGGGCGGCGGCCGCAAACGGCGCACCAAGGTACGGCTGACGAGCCGCGGCCGGACCGCCTTCGAGGGCCATGTGGCCGCACTCCGGGCCATCGTCGAGGGCGCGGGGCCGGCGGCGGTGTCCGCAGCGCCGGCACCGGGGACTGGGCAACAGCAACAGCGCGCGGAGGCGGGCCGATGACGACAACCGAGCAGCTGACCGTCCGCTCGGCCGCGGCCGCTGCGGCGGCCACGGATCCCGCCGGATCCGCCCAACCCGTCATCCGGGTACGCGACTTGAGGATGTCGTACGGCAGCACACCCGTCCTGCACGGCATCGATCTGGACATCCACCGCGGCGAGATCTTCGCGCTGCTCGGCCCCAACGGCGCGGGGAAGACCACCACCGTCGAGATCCTGGAGGGCTTCCGGCGGCGCTCCGCCGGGGAGGCCACCGTCCTGGGGACGGACCCGGCGCGCGGCGACGACGCCTGGCGCGGCCGGATCGGCCTGGTCCTGCAGTCCTGGCGCGACCACCGCCGCTGGCGGGTGGCCGAGCTGCTGAGGCACTTCGCCCTGTACTACCCGGCTCCCCGCGATCCCGCCGGGCTGCTGGCCCTGGTCGGCCTCACCGAGCAGGCCGGCCAGCAGGTCGACCGGCTGTCCGGCGGCCAGCGCCGACGCCTGGACGTGGCACTGGCGATCGCCGGCCGCCCCGAACTCCTCTTCCTGGACGAGCCGACCACGGGCTTCGACCCCGAGGCCCGGCGCGACTTCCACGATCTGGTCGAACGGCTCGCCCGCGACGAGGGCGTCACGATCCTGCTCACCACCCACGATCTGGCGGAGGCCGAGCGGCTGGCCGACCGGATAGCCGTGCTGGTCAACGGCCGGATCCGGGCCGGCGGCACCCCGGCGGAACTGGCCCGGCGGGCCGCCGCACAGGCCGAGGTCCGCTGGACGGCGGCCGACGGCACGGCCCGCCGGGAACGCACCGAGGACCCCTCCCGGCTGGTCTGGGAGCTCCACCGGGAAACCGGGGGACCCATCGCCGACCTGGAGGTCCGCCGCCCCACGCTGGAGGACACCTACCTGCACATGGTGCACCGGGACGACGGGGACGGAGCCGGGGCAGGGACGGGGAGTGCGGGCGAGACCGCGGCCTCGGACGGGGAGAAGCAAGCATGAGCATGAGGGGGAGCGAAGTGACGGCCGTGACAGACACGACAGCGGCGACGGACCGGGCCCCGGCGGCCGACAGGGCGGGGAGGACGGCCACGGGCGGTGCGGCCACGAGCGGTGCGGCCACGAGCGGTGCGACCACGGGCGAGGCCGCCTCGCACCCTCGTCGCCGCTACTGGCGCGCCGGGCTCCTGCGCGGCGGTATCGAACTCCGCCATCTCGTCCGCAACCCCAAGGAGATGAGCGGCCATCTGATCAATGTCGTCGTCGCGCTGCTGCTCGCCGGCTATATCAGCGACAAAGTGCCCGGCACCCATGTCCCGATGGCCCAGCTGACGCTCGCGGGCTTCGCCGCCTATCTGCTGTTCCAGATCGGGCTGGTCAATCTCCCGCAGATCCTGGTGACCGAGCGCGAGGAGGGCGCCCTGCTGCGGCTGCGCGCCACCCCCGGCGGCATACCTGCCTATCTCGTCGCCAAGTCGCTGCTGGTGGTGGCCATGGCGTTCGGGACCCTGGTCGTCCTGCTGGGAGCCGCCGCACTGCTGGTGGACGGGCCGCTGCCGCACGGGCCCGGCGGGTGGCTGACGCTGCTGTGGGTCAGCGCGCTCGGACTGCTCGCCGTCGTACCGCTGGGCGCGGCCATCGGCGCCGTGCTGCCGAACCCCCGGGAGGCGCTTGCGTTGATCATGCTGCCCTCGATGGCGCTGCTGGTCACCTCGGGAGCGATGTTCCCGCTCACCTCGCTGCCCGCGCTCGTCCAGAAGATCGCCTCCGTCTTCCCGCTCAAGTGGATGGCGCAGGGCCTGCGCTCGGCCCTCCTGCCGGACGCCGCGCGCGCCGCGGAACCGGCCGGCTCCTGGGAGCTGCCGACCGTGGCGCTGATACTCACCGCCTGGGCCGTCCTCGGCTTCCTGCTCGCCGTCCCGCTCCTGCGCCGCGCCGCCCGCCGCGAGTCCGGCTCCCGCCTCTCCGAACGCCACCGCAAGGCGGGCTGGGGCGCAGGCCGGACGGCCTGAACGGGGAAACGGGCGCTCGGGCGGTCCGGGCGGGGTGCGGGCGGTCCGGGGCGGACGGCCCGGACGGGGCAGACCCCTGGCGGGCCGGTGTACGGGCTGCCGAGGCGGGCGCGGGCGGCCTGAGCCCAGGGCCGTGGGGCCAGGCCGCGCGCCGGGGTCCGAGACTCACTGGCCGGGGCCTCTGGCCACTGGCCGGGGTCTGGGCCCGATAGCCAGACGTGAGCTCCCGGCCACCCGCGGGGTGGGAGCTCCCAGCCACCCCGGGTGAGAAGGCTCCCGACCCCTGGCGAAGGCTCTCGCCCCCGGCGAAAGCTCTCGGCCGCCCCGGTCCCGGTTGGCGTGTCACCCCCACCCAATGATGGAGTTGACCCATGAACTTCACGGAGCGAGACCGTGCCGTAGAGGCAGCCATCGCGCGGGGGTTGGTGGGCCCCGGCGAGCCCGTCGCCGGGCTGCTCGACATCGCCGGGATCCGCCGGTCGGCGGCCGAACTCCGTGCCGCTTTCGAGGAGTTCACCGCTCCGGGCACCCCGGTCCTGCACGCCTTCGCAGTGAAGGCCGCCTCGCTCGTCCCCGTCTTGCGGCTGCTCGCGCAGGAGGGGCTCGGCTGCGAGGTGGCCAGCCCCGGCGAGCTGGCGCTGGCCCGTGCCGCCGGGGTGCCGGTCGCGCGGACCGTCCTGGACTCGCCCGCCAAGACCCTCGCCGAACTGCGGGAGGCGCTGGCCCTCGGGATCGCCGTGAACGCCGACAACCCCGAGGAACTCGCTCGTATCGACGCGCTGATGGCCTCAGCGCCGAGCAGCGCGCCCATCGGTCTGCGGGTCAACCCCCAGATCGGCGGCGGCAGCATCGGGGCGATGAGCACTGCCACGGACACCTCGAAGTTCGGCGTCGGGCTGCGTGACGAGGGCGCCCGCGAGTGGGTCGTGCAGGCCTTCCTCACCCGCCCGTGGCTGACCCGGCTGCACGCCCATGTCGGCTCCCAGGGCATGCCCCTGGAGCTGATGGCAGCCGGCGTACGGGCCCTGTTCGACCTCGCCGAGGAGATCAACGAGAAGGCCGGCCGGCGCCAGATCGACACCCTCGACATCGGCGGCGGACTGCCGGTCAACTTCTCCTCGGACGCCACCACCCCGACCTACCGCGAGTACGCCGCGCTGCTGCACGCGGCCGTCCCCGGTCTGCTGTCCGGACGCTATGGGATCGTCACCGAGTTCGGCCGCTCGCTGCTGGCCAAGCACGGCACGGTCCTCGCCCGTGTCGAATACGCCAAGTCGGCCGGCGGCCGGCCGATCGCCGTCACCCACGCCGGCGCCCAGGTCGCCACCCGTACGGTCTTCGTTCCCGAGGCCTGGCCGATCCGGGTCGCGGCCTACGACGCCGAGGGTCGCCCCAAAACGGGAGCTCCGGTCGCCCAGGACATCGCGGGACCTTGCTGCTTCGCGGGTGACCTGGTCGCGGAGAACCGTCCGCTCCCTCGCCTGGAGTCCGGCGACCATGCCGCCCTGCTGGACACCGGCGCCTACTACTTCTCCACTCACTTCGCCTACAACTCCCTTCCGCGCCCCGGGATTTACGGCTATGCGGCGGACGCGGACGGCGCCGTCCGCTTCGCGACCGTCCGCACCCCGCAGACCCTGGAGGAACTCACCGCGGAAAGCGGCGGCGCGCACGCGGAGTCGCTGGGCGAGCTCGGGAAGCAGTAGGTGAGAGGCGGCAGTGGACGGCGCGCCTACCGGGCGCCCGCCCGCCACTCTCCGCCGGTCAGGGGCGGAACCACCACTGTGACAGCGGAGCAACCACCGTGACGGCGGAGCCACCACCGTGACGCCCAGTCCGTAACGCCCACGCCGTGACACCCAGACCGAGACACCCACGCCCTGACACCCAGACCGTGACACCCACGCCGTGATGTGCGGCCGCCACCCGGACGGATGACCTCCGGCCCGGCTCGGGTCGGCTCGGCCCGGCCCGGTCGGAACCGTGCGGGCCCGGTCGGGCCCGCTCCCGCCACGCCCCCTACGGGACTCCCCCACCGCAGCCTCGCTCCCCACCCCTGCCGTCCCCTGCCCTGCCCCGCCCTGCCCTGTTCTCACTTCACTCCACGAACAGCCCCCGCGCCGCCGCCCCCGCGTCGAACTCCTCCAGGCGGGCCTGGGCGTCCGGGAGGGCGTCGCACATCGCTTCCAGCAGGACGCGGCCCAGCAGCATGGGGGCACAGGCCGTGTCGAAGGCGAGGCCGGTGCCGACGGGGGCCGGAAGGAGGAGGTCGGTGTGGTGGGCGACGGGGGCGAAGGCGCTGTCGGCGACGGTGACCACGGTCAGGCCGGCCGTGCGGGCGTAGTCCAGGGCGTCGATGACCTCGCGGGGGTGGCGGGGCAGGGCGAAGCAGAGCAGCGCGCTCGCGCCGGCGCGTACGGCGGCGTCGATGCGGTCGGTGAGCATGGTGCCGCCCTCGTCCAGAAGACGGACGTCGGGGTGGACCTTGCGGGCGAAGTAGCTGAAGCCGGCGGCCTGGGCGGTGGCGGCGCGCAGCCCGAGGACGGGGAGCGGCCGGGAGGCGGCGAGGAGGCGGCCGGCCTCGATCAGCGGCGACGGGTCGGCGAAGGCGGCGGCGAGCTGGCGGAGGTTGTCGATCTCCGCCTGGACGGCCTGCTGGTACTCGTTGTAGGAGCCGGTGTCGCCGGGCTTGTCCGTGGGTGCGACCTCGCGCAGATGCCGACGCAGCGCCGGGTAGCCGTCGAAGCCGAGGGCGACGGCGAAGCGGGTGACGGACGGCTGGCTGACGCCGGCCAGTTCGGCGAGTTCGACGCTGGAGAGGAAGGGCGCATCGGCGGCCCGGCGCACCATGCAGTGAGCGATCCGGCGCTGGGTGGGGGTCAGCCGGTGACCCTCGAAGAGCTTCTGGAGACGGGCGGCGGTACCGGTGTCCGCGCCGACGACGGCGTCCGGGCCGGTCTGCGCGCCCCGCGCCCCGTCGCCCCCGGCCTTCGCGGCGCCGCCCTGCACGCCGTCGCCCTGCACGCCCTCGTCGTGAGTGCCCTCATCGTGCGCGCCGCCGATGTCCCTCGCCCCGTCGTCGGCCGGGCCGATGCCGCCGTTGTCCCCGTCCCCGCTCATCGCCTCTTCTTCCCGGCCCGGTCGGGGGCCTTGTCCTGTGTCGACCGACTGTACGGAATTCCTGGCACTCTCCGGTCCGGGATACGCGCCGCGATCCGGCCGAACGGCATCACCCGCCCCGGCCTCACGCGGCCTCCGCCGTAGTGGGCACACGCGGAACCACGCCTCCCGCAGTCTCCGCCGCAGCGGTCACACGCGGAACGCCACACCTCCCACGGCCACACGGAACCGCCACGCCTTCCGGGGCCACGCGGAAACATCACCCCACCCACGACCGCACGGAAACCCCACCCCACCGCGACCGCACGGGCCCGTCACCTCTCCCCCGGCCACACGCCCACACCAAACCCCACCCCTCACCACTCCGCCAGCCCGTCCAGCAGCCCCGACGCCACCGCCACGTCATCGGTCAGCGGTCGGTCCTCCATCCGCGGGTCGAGGGCGTCGGCGGCGCGGGCATAGGCGGAGGCGAGCGGAATGTCCGGGTCGGGTTCCAGGGAGCGCATCCGCAAGGCCCGTACGGCGGCGACCAGTTCGCAGGCGAGGATCTGTCGGTAGTACGTGCAGGCGCGCAGGGTCTGGCGGGCGCCGAGGGAGGCGAAGCTGGCCTGTTCCTCGACGCCGCGGGAGAGCACGGCGTGGCCGAGCGAGGCCGGGTGGGAGACCGCACGCATCTCGCCGAGCGCCGCGCCGGCCGCGTATTCGAGGATCATCACGCCCGAGCTGGCGGGCGCCGGGTCGCCCAGGAACGGCCGCAGCCGGGTGAAGTCGGGCTCGGAGAGCGCGGCGAGCCGGGCGGTGGACAGCCGGGCGGTCTGCAGCACGGCCAGCCGGAAGGCGTCCAGGGCGAGCGCGGCATGTGCGGCGTAGAAGTTGCCGTGGTGGTAGGCGGCTTGGTCCTCGATGCTGATCAGCGGGTTCTCGGCGGCGGCGTTCACCTCGACGGTCAGTACCTCGTCCAGGGTGTCGGCGGCGTCCAGCGCCGGGCCGTGGATCTGCGGGATGCAGCGGAAGCCGTACGGGTCCTGGATACGGCCGAGGGGCGGGGTCGGGCGGGGCGGGACGCCGGAGAGGGTGCGCAGCCGGGCGGCGGCGGCCGCGGAGCCGGGGTGCGGGCGGGCGAGCATGACCGGCTCGGCGAAGGGCTCGTAGGAACCGCCGACCGCGAGCAGGGAGAGCGCGGCGATGGGGAGGGAGGCGGCCAGCAGGCGGCGCAGCTCGTCGAGGGCGAGCGCGGACTGGCCGAGGGTGAGGGCGTTGCTGCTGATCAGGGCGAGGGCGTCGTTGTTGTCGAGGGCGATGGGGGCGGGGGCCCGGCCACCGCGCACGCAGCGCCAGGGGTGTTCGCCGGCCAGCGCGAGGCCGGTCTGGGCGAGCGCGGCCAGGTCGCCGGTGCCGACGGCGCCGTGTTCGTTGACGACGGGGTGTGCGCCGGCGTCCAGGGCGGACAGCAGGGACGTGATGACGGCGGGGTTCAGGCCCGCGCCGCCCGCCAGCAGCTGGTTGGCCCGTACCGCGAGCATGGCACGGACCTCGCGGGCGGGCAGCGGGTCGCCGATCGCGCCTGCGTGGCTGCGCAGCAGCCGCAGTCCGTGGTCGGCGTCCGCGGCCCCGACGTGCTCCGTGCGGTTGGCGCCGACGCCGGTGCTGCGCCCGTAGACCCGGCCGGTGGCGGCGAGGCGGCGCGCGGTCTCCCAGGATTCCTCGGCGCGGGCAAAGGCCTTGGGGTCGGGCGTCGCGGGGTGCGCGGTGCGGTCCGCGAGGGCGGCGATGTCGGCGGTGTGCAGACCGGTGCCGTCGAGTGTGATGCGCCGGCCCGTGCGGGGACGGTTGTCCAGCATGTGAGAAACCAAGGGGCTCAACTCCCTCTTATAACGCGCTTTGTGGACAGAAGTCCGACACCTCGTTCCGTACGGTGAGCCGAAGTAACAGGCGATGTAACAAGCGATTTACTTCTGCCTATTGACTTCTATTCACGCGCCTAAGACTCTGCATGACACTATGCAGGCCGGGCAAGGGGCAGCGGATGATCAAGTTCGACGCAGTCAGCAAGCGATACCCGAATGGCACCACCGCCGTGGACGAACTGTCCCTGGACCTCCCCGAGGGCGGTGTCACCGTCCTCGTCGGCTCGTCGGGTTGCGGCAAGACCACCACCCTGCGGATGGTCAACCGCATGGTCGAACCGACCTCCGGGACGATCAGCGTCGGCGGCCGCAACATTCTGGAGGCGGACGCCGCCGAGCTGCGCCGCGGCATCGGTTATGTGATCCAGCAATCCGGTCTCTTCCCTCACCGTACGATCCTGGACAACATCGCGACGGTTCCCCTGCTGCTGGGCTGGGGCAAGCGCAAGGCCCGCGCCCGCGCCGCCGAGCTGCTGGAGCTGGTCGGCCTGCCCACCGATGCCGGCAAGCGCTATCCGCACCAGCTCTCCGGCGGCCAGCAGCAGCGCGTCGGCGTCGCCCGCGCGCTCGCCGCCGACCCGCCCGTGCTGCTGATGGACGAGCCCTTCGGCGCCGTCGACCCGGTCGTCCGCACCCAGCTGCAGAACGAGCTGCTGCGGCTCCAGGAGGAGCTGCGCAAGACCGTCGTCTTCGTGACCCACGACATCGACGAGGCGGTCCGGCTGGGCGACCGGATCGCGGTCTTCCGTACCGGCGGCCGACTCGTCCAGTGCGCCGAGCCCGCCGAGCTGCTGGCCCGCCCCGCGGATGACTTCGTCGCCGACTTCCTGGGCGCCGAGCGCGGACTGAAGCTGCTCTCGCTCACCACCCTCGCGGATGTTCCGTACGCCCCCGGCCAGGCGATACGCGCGGACGAGCCGGTCGGCGGGATATCCCGCCACGACGGCCGCTGGCGCGTGGTGACCTCGCCGGGCGGGGAACCGCTGGGGTGGCTGGACACCGACGCGCTGCCCGCCGGCGGGACGGCCGGCGAGGCCCCGTTGGAGGCCGTACGGCCGCTGCGCGACACCGATTCGCTCCTCTCTGCGCTCAACGAGGCGGTCTCCTCCCCCGCCGCCGCGGTCGCCCGGGTCACCGAGGACGGGGTGCTGACCGGCCTCACCTCCCGTGACGCCATTCACGACCGGGCGGGCCGCAGCCACGCGGAGGCGGGACGGGCGAAGGCCGCCCCCGCCGACCCCGCGACGCCGGACTCCGAGGACGCCGCGCCCCTCAAGACCGTCTCCGCCACGGAGCGCCCCGCATGACCATCGAGTGGGGCTGGTTCCCCGACCACGCCGACGAGATGGCCCGCCTGACCGCGGACCACCTCGCCACCGCCGTGCCCGCCGTCCTGCTCGGCCTGCTGATCGCGCTGCCGCTGGCGGTCCTGGCGCACCGGGTACGGCCGCTGCGCGGCTTCGTCCTCGGCGCGTCCAACATCCTCTACACGATCCCGTCCCTCGCCTTCTTCGTCCTCCTCCTGCCGGTCACCGGTCTCACCCGCACCACCGCGATCGTCGGTCTGACCGCGTACACCCTGGTGGTGCTGGTACGGAACACCGTCGAGGGCCTGGACGCGGTCCCGGTCAAGGCCCGTGAGGCATCGAAGGCGATGGGGACCACGCCGCTGCGCACCCTGCTCACCGTCGAGCTGCCGCTCGCCCTCCCGGTGATCATGGCGGGCGTACGGGTCGCCACCGTCATGTCCATCTCCCTGGTCAGCGTGGCGAGTTACATCGGATACGGCGGCCTCGGCCAGCTCTTCACCGACGGCTTCCAGCGCAACTACCCCACCCCGGTGATCGCCGGTGTGGCCCTGACCCTGCTGCTCGCCCTGGTCGCCGACGCGCTGCTGGTGACCGTCCAGTGGCTGTGCACCCCCTGGCGGCGCGGCACCCCCCGGCAGCGCACCTTCAAGTGGCGGAAGGCAGCGTGACACGCCGATGCTCGAACTCCTGAAGAACCTCTTCTCCTGGCTGACCAGTCCGGCCCAGTGGGCGGGCCCCGAGGGCATCGCCAGCCGCATCCTGGAGCACCTGGAGTACTCGGTGCTCGCCACCCTCGCCGCGGCCCTGATCGCGCTGCCGGTCGGGCTGCTCATCGGGCACACCGGACGCGGCGCCTTCCTCGCCGTGAACCTCTCCTCCTTCGGCCGGGCGCTGCCCACCGTCGGCCTGGTCACCCTGGTGTTCCTCGCGGGCGGGCTGAGCGTGTGGCCGGTGTATGTGTCGCTGGTCGCGCTCGCCGTGCCCGTGATCATCACCAATACGTACGCGGGGATGGCCGCCGTCGACCCCGAGGTCAAGGACGCCGCCAAGGGCGTGGGGCTGCGCGGCCGCCAGATCCTCTGGCAGGTCGAACTCCCGCTCGCCCTGCCGCTGATCATGACCGGGGTGCGGCTGGCGACCGTGCAGGTCGTCGCCACCGCCACCATCGCCGCCTATGTCAGCTTCGGCGGGCTGGGCCGCTATGTCTTCGACGGGCTGGCGCAGCGCGACCTGGTGCAGGTCCTCGGCGGTGCGGCCCTGGTCGCCGTGCTCGCCGTCGTCGCCGACCTGGCCCTGGGCGGCCTGACGCGGCTGCTGTTCCGCGGCCGCCCGGCCACCGCCCGCTGAGCACCTTGCCGCCCCGCCCGCTACGTACGTCCCGAGGAGCCCTGTCCATGAACCGTCGTACCGTCCTGACCACTCTCCTCGCCGGCGCCTCGGCCCCGTTGCTGGCCTCCTGCTCCTCCGGCATCACCTCCCTCAAGGGGGACGGCGCCGGCGGCGACAGCGGCAGCAGCAGCGGCGGACTGGTCATCGGCACCGCCAACTTCACCGAGAACCAGATCCTCGGCTACCTCTACGCGGGCGTGCTGAACGCCGCCGGGGTCAAGACCACCGTCAAGCCCAACCTCGGCTCCCGCGAGATCGTGGTGCCCGCACTGCGTTCCGGCGATATCGATCTGCTCCCCGAATACCAGGGCAGCCTGCTGCTCTACCTCGACAAGAAGGCCACCGAGACCGAGGCGGGTGCGATGCAGAACGCGCTGGCCACCGTGCTCCCCGACGGCCTCGAAGTCCTCCCGTACGCGGCCGCCGAGGACCGCGACAGCTTCGCCGTGACCCGCGCGACCGCCGACCGCTACGGCCTCAAGACGCTCGCCGATCTGCGCAGGACCAACGGCAAGCTGGTGTTCGGCGCGGCCGCCGAGATGAAGAAGCGGGTCGTCGGGGTCGTCGGCCTCAAGGACCAGTACGGCGTGGAATTCAAGGAGTTCAAGGCGCTGGACTCGTCCGGGCCGCTGGTCAAGGGCGCGCTGAAGAAGGGCGACATCGACATCGCCAATGTGTTCACCACGGATGTCGACACCGCGGAGAACGGCTGGGTGCAGCTCGCAGACCCCAAGCACCTCATCCCCGCCCAGCACATCGTCCCGCTGATCGCCGCCCGCAAGGCCGACTCCAAGGTCCGCAAGGCCCTGGCCCGTCTGGGCAACACCCTCACCACCGCCCACCTCACCGAGCTCAACCGCCTCGTCGACAAGGAGAAGCAGGACCCGGACCGGGTGGCCGAAGCCTGGCTGAAGAAGCACAAGGTCGGCTGACGCGGGGCGGGGCGGGCGGCCGCCGTACCACCGTCGCCCGATGAGTTTCCCCGCCCCGCACGGTCTCTTCTCCTGTGCTGCCCACGCCGCCCCGGGCCGTCGTCTGGCGCCTCGGCCCGTCGATCGCCCGCGCCGAGATCCCCGCGCTGTGCGACCGCCTCCGCCTGCTGCTGTGCGACCGCCCTGGGACGACGCTCCGGTGCGACGTACGGGCCCTCGCCCCAGGCGCCACCGCCGTCGAGGCCCTGCTCCGCCTCCAGCTCACCGCCCGGCGGCAGGGGCACGCCATCCGGCTGTGTCACGTACCGGACGGGCTGAACCGGCTGCTCACGGTGACGGGGCTGACCGAGGTCCTGCCGGCCGACCCTCCATCTGGGACGCCACCGCACCCTCCGTAGCGGGCCCGCCGTAGCGCATCGGCAGTCCGAACAGCGGGAACAGCCGCTCGGTGTCCAGGAAGCACTGCAGCGCGGTGATCCGGCCGTCCGTCGTCTCGATGACCTGGATCGCCCAGGGCTCGCCGTCCGCGCGGTACTGCCCGAACGCCGGCCGGCCGTTCGCCGTGACCGGCACCAGATGCGACCCCTCACAGCCGCAGCCCGGCCCCAGCAGCCACTTCACGATGTCGTCGCGGCCGCGCAGCCACAGCTCGTACGGCGGCATGGACAGCGTG
Source organism: Streptomyces sp. NPDC048434 (assembly GCF_043200375.1). Classification (NCBI taxonomy): domain Bacteria; kingdom Bacillati; phylum Actinomycetota; class Actinomycetes; order Kitasatosporales; family Streptomycetaceae; genus Streptomyces; species Streptomyces sp. NPDC048434. Next base: position 73,426 of record NZ_JBICXQ010000022.1, read on the forward strand.
GAGTCCTCGTGCAGCAGGGCGGTGAGCGCGTCCATGTCGAACCGTTCGAAGGCGTCGACATAGCGCTGGAGCAGCGCCTGCTGTGCGTCGTCCAGCTGCTGCGGCGAGGCATCGGCGGCGGTGTCACCGGACGCGGCGAGGGTCGCACGGGCCCGCTGCAGCGCGCTGTTGACCGAGGCGACCGAGCTGCCCAGCAGCTCGGCGACCTCACTCGCCGACCAGCTGAGCACCTCCCGCAGGATCAGCACCGCCCGCTGCCGGGGCGCCAGCCGCTGCAGCGCGGAGATGAACGCGAGCCGGACCGACTCCCGGGCGACGGCGGTCTCCGCCGGGTCCCCCGCGGACGCCAGCACCCGCTGGTCCGGTACGGGCCCGATCCAGGTCGTCTCGGGCAGCCCCGTGCCGACCGGGGTGTCCACGCTCGACGCGGAGGCGAGATCCATCGGCCGGGCCCGGCGCTGACTGCCCTTGAGCAGGTCCAGGCACACATTGGTGGCGATCCGGTACAGCCAGGACCGCAGGGACGCCCGCCCCTCGAACCGGTCGTAGCTGCGCCAGGCCCGCACCATCGTCTCCTGCACGGCGTCCTCGGCCTCGAACGCCGAGCCCAGCATCCGGTAGCAGTAGCCGGTCAGCTCGGTGCGGTGCGCCTCCAGCCGGTCCGCCAACTCCCCCTGGGGCGCACGCGGTCCGCCGCCGTCCGCCGTTGCGCCTCCGGCTGCCGCCGTGGTTTCGCTCGTCGAGGACCGTTTCATCGAGGACACCCGCCCATCCGCCCGTCGGCCGACCACCGGCACGCGCGCCCGACGCTACCGGAGCATCGGGCACCAGTCTGCTCCTCGGCACGGGGCGCCGCAGCCGGAGGCCGGACGCGGGAGAACGGCGGAAGGACGGACCGCGCACCATGGCCCGGCCCGTCCCCGCACCTCAGGTCATCTGCGCGGCTGCACGCCGCGCAGCACCCCTCCGACGACCGCACCGGCCAGCACGCTCAGCAAAAGCCGGGCGGGTTCCGTCAAACCGGAGAACACGGTGTGCGTGAGCGCGAAGACGACCACGACCGCGAGAATTCCGGCGATCAGTGCCTTTCTCATTTCTTGCCCATCATCAGCAATCGGAAAGCGAAAGCACCGCGCCGGAGACCAGGCCCCCGAAAGCCCCCGCCGTGGCGCCCGCGGCACACCCGGTCTCGGCGCCTGCTATGCACCCGCCTATCCCGCCGGACACCACATAGTCCCTGATCTTGTCGTTGGCGCACCGGGAATAGCTCTCGGCCGCCATCCCCCGCGCGGAGAGGCCGAGCTGCCGGAAGCTGCGGGTCGCCCGCACGGTCACCGTGGCACCCTTGGCGCGATACCTGACGTGCGCCGTTTTGCCGTTCTTCAGTTTGATCGCGGTGCCCAGCCGGCCCACCGTACGGTGACCGGGCCCGACCAGCGCCAGCCTCTTGCCGGCGACGGTGAAGTGGTAGCCGGCAGGCATGGAAAGGGTGGCCGTCAGTGTTTTGCCGTCCGGCGACCTGAGCGACTTCAGCTTGAATCCTTTGGCAGCACTCACCGGTTTCGCGGAATGCAGTGCACTCTCCGCCGAGGCGGGACCGGCCACTCCCGCAAGAGCAAGGGCGGTGAGCGCGGTCGCAGCGGTCTTCCGGAACCTCATACATATCCCCGTTCCCCGTGTGGATCGATTCCGCGATCAGCCTATGAGCGAGGCCGCAAATGCAAGATCCATGGCGGGCAATTTCCGGGCAAACGCGGCCGGTTACGGGGCAGTTCGGCAGCCGGGCGGGCTGACGGGGCGCCACCGGCCTTGCACGGGACGCCCCTTCGGGCGTTGGGCCTAACTCCGCGGCGGCGCCGCCGACCCCCGCTCCGAGAGGCGCGGGGCGCACAGGATGCGCTTGCGGCGGACCCGGCGGCCCTCGATGGCGGCGACCGCGAGCCGGGCGGCTTCCTTGGCGATGTCGGTCAGGCCCCAGTCGACGGTGGTCAGGGGCGGTGTGAGGACCCGGGAGACGGGGTGGTCGTCGAAGCCGACGACGGAGAGGTCACGGCCGACGGTGAGAGAGGCCTCGGCGGCGGCCGCGTAGACGCCGTAGGCGATCGAGTCGGAGAAGCAGAAGACGGCGGTGGCCGGGGCGGGACCGGCCGGCCGGCGGCCGTCCGGGCCATGGGTCAGCACACGGCGGGCCATCGCGGTCGCCTCGCCCAACTCCTGCGGACAGGGCAGGACTTCGGCCTCGATGCCGAGCCGGTCGGCGGCCTCGCGCACATAGACGTCGGCGGGACGGTCGGGGGTGGAGGGGCCGGTGGGGGTCAGCACGGTGACCCGGCGGTGACCCAGGCCCCGGAGGTAGTCCAGAACGGCGTCGATGCCGGCCCGGTTGTCGAAGAGCACCTCGCCCGCCGTACGGGCCCGGCTCAGGGCGTCACCGATGGAGACCACCGGCACGGCGTCGGCGATCTTCGACCAGCCCTCGGCGGACGGATCGACGGGGGAGACCAGCAGGCCGTCCACCCGCTGGTCGCGCAGCTGCTTGGCGAGGGCCAGCTCCCGTTCGGGGTCGCCGCCCGCGTCCAGGATCAGCGCATAGCGGTCGCCGGCCAGCAGCTCACGCCCTATCGCCGCCATCAGCTGCTGCTGCCACAGGTCCTGCAGATCACCGGCGAGCACACCGACCGTGCTCGTACGGCCGCTGGCGAGGGCGCGGGCGATCGGGTCGGCCTCGTAGCCGAGCTCGGCGGCGGCCTTGCGCACCCGCTCCTCGGTTTCCTTGGAGACATGCTTGCCGCGCAACGCGTAGGAGACGGCCGCGGTGGAGAGGCCGGTGGCCTCGGCCACCTCGCGGAGGGTGGTGCGCTTATTGGGCCTGGCCATGTCCGGAAGCCTACCCAAGGAGGGCGCGGCACCCGGCCACGATGCGGCGTTCGCCGGGCGGCGTTCCCGAGGGGACAACGGCCCGGCGGATCCGGCACGGCCTTGACAGCACCGGTTGTTAACCGCTTCACTTAAACGTATCAGTTAAGCGATTAAGTGAAGCGGTTCAAGGGCGGCGGGCCACGGCTCGCCCGCGGCCCGCACAACCGCCCCGCACCCCGAGGGAGGCCCGTGCCCACCGACGTCCACCAGCACATCTGGCCGCCCGAGTTCCTCGCGCTGCTGCGGTCCCGCAGCGCGCCGCCGCGGCTGGAGGGCTGGACGCTGCACCTGCCGGGCGAGCCCCCGTACGCCGTCGACCCCGCCGACCACGACATCGCGGCCCGCGCCCGGCTCGCCCGCGCCGACGGCCTCGACCTGGCCCTGGTGTCGCTCTCCAGCCCGCTCGGCATCGAAGATCTGCCGCCCGCGGAGGCCGCGCCGCTGCTCGCCGCGTTCCACGACGGCGCACTGGACCTGCCCGCCCCCTTCGGCGTCTGGGCCTCGGCCTGTCTGTCCGCGCCCGAGCCGGACGCCGACGCGCTGCGGCGCGAGCTGGCCCGCGGCTGCGTGGGGCTGCAACTGCCCGCCACCGCACTGCTCGACGCCGCCGGGTGGGCCCGCTGCGCACCGCTGCTGGACGCCGCCGCCGAGCAGGACGCCCCGCTGTTCATCCACCCCGGCCCGGCCCCGTCCGCCGGCCAGGACACGCCCGCCTGGTGGCCCGCCCTGGTCCCGTACCTCCAGCAGCTGCACGCCTCCTGGTTCGCCTTCCGCGCCTTCGGCCGGCCGCGCCACCCGGATCTGCGGGTCTGCTTCGCGGCCCTGGCAGGCCTGGCACCGCTGCACGGCGAGCGGCTGGTCGCCCGCGGCGGCGGCCGGGACCGCGGCCGGGTGGACTGCAAGGCGTTCTACGAGACGTCCTCGTACGGGACCCGGGCGGTCGATGCACTCGTCCGGGCCGCCGGTATCGACGTCGTCGTCAGCGGCAGCGACCGCCCCTATGCCGACCCCGTCCTCCCCGACCTCGGCGCGGATGCCGCCGTCCACGCCCTGCGTACCGCCAACCCGGCCCGCCTGCTGGGCCCGACGAAAGGAGCCCGCCCATGACGTACCGCACCTCCCTGGCCGACACCGCCCGCGAGGTCCCCGACGGCGAGGAGCCGTTCACCGCACTGCCCGAGCGCAACCTCGACAAGCGTGAGCTGCAGAACCTGGTCGGCGCGCTCGCCACCCGCCCGGACCTGTGGCACGAGCAGGTCGCGTTCTCGGACACCGAGCGCCACTACGCCTCCCTGTACCGCGATGAGTTCGTCGATGTCTGGCTGCTGTGCTGGACCCGGCAGAACGACACCGGCTGGCACGACCACGACCTCTCCTCCGGGGCGGTCCATGTCGTCCAGGGCGTACTGACCGAGTCCAACCCCCGGATCGGCGGCGAGCATCTGGCCACCGCGGTCGGCAGGGGCTCCTCCTTCTGCTTCGGCCCGGATCACATCCACCGGCTCACCGGCGCGACCGACGATGCGGTGTCGGTGCACGCCTACTCGCCGCCGCTGTGGCGGCTGGGCCAGTACGACATCACCGACGACGGGCTGATGCGACGGGTCTCGGTCTCGTACGCCGACGAGCTGCGGCCGACGGACGGGACGACCGCGGCCTGAACGGCCGGGCGGCCCGCAGGCTCGGCCCGGATCCTCGGCGGCCGGCCTGCGCCGGCCCCGGCCGGGTCACGCCCGTTACCACGAATTAACCCCTGCCTATTGACCTTCCATTCATCGCCATCGATCCTGCATGAATCCATACAGGCGGCGACGCAAGGCGGACTCATGGCAGGTGTGGTCGAACAGCGCTCCATCGACGTCGTCCCCGACGACGAACGGCACGGCAGCGCGGTCAGCCAGTTCACGCTCTGGCTGAGCGCCAACCTCCAGATCACCGCCGTCATCACCGGCGCACTGGCCGTCGTCTTCGGGGCGAACGCCTTCTGGTCGCTGATCGGGCTGCTGCTCGGCAACCTCCTGGGCGGTGCGGTGATGGCGCTGCACTCCGCCCAGGGGCCGCGGCTCGGGCTGCCCCAGATGATCACCTCGCGGGCCCAGTTCGGGGTGCGGGGCGCGGTGGTCCCGCTGGCGCTGGTCATCGTGATGTACATCGGGTTCTTCGCCAGCGGCAGCGTGCTGGCCGGGCAGGCGGTCGGCGAGCTGACCCATCTCGGCGAGACACCCGGGATCGTCCTCTTCGCCGCGGTCACCGCCGTCGCCGCGGCCGTCGGCTACCGCCTGATCCACACCCTCGGCAAGATCGCCGGACTGGTCTGCGCGCTGACCTTCGTCTACCTCGGCATCCGGCTGCTGCAGCGCACCGACCTCGGCACCCTTCTCGCCGACCACCGCTTCGCGCTGCCGGTCTTCCTGCTCGCCGTCTCGCTCTCGGCCTCCTGGCAGCTGGCGTTCGGCCCGTACGTCGCCGACTACTCGCGCTATCTGCCGCGGCACACCTCGGCACGGGCCACGTTCTGGTGGACGCTGTCCGGCTCGGTGCTCGGATCGCAGTGGTCGATGACGTTCGGCGCGCTGGCGGCCGCCGCGGCGCCCGCGGCGTTCGTGGGGCACGAGGTCAGCTATGTCGTGGGCCTGGGCGGCGCCGGACTGATCGCCTCGTTCCTCTACTTCGTCATCGCCCTCGGCAAACTCACCATCAACATCCTCAATACCTACGGCGGGTTCATGTCGCTGGTCACCAGCGTCAGCGGCTTCCGGGGGCAGCGCACCCTCACCCCGCGGGGCCGCTCCGCCTACATCGCCGGGATCATGGTGGCCGGCACCGCCGTCGCCCTCCTGGGCAAGGACTCCTTCCTGACGTCCTTCAAGGACTTCCTGCTCTTCCTGCTGACCTTCTTCACGCCCTGGTCGGCGATCAACCTCGTCGACTACTACCTGATCTCCAAGGAGCGCTACGACATCCCGGCGCTCAGCGACCCGGCCGGCCGCTACGGCGCCTGGAACGTGCGGGCGCTGACGGTCTACGTCCTCGGGGTGGTCGCCCAGCTCCCGTTCCTGGCCACGCACTTCTACACCGGCCCGCTGGTGGAACCGCTCGGCGGCGCCGACATCTCCTGGCTCGTCGGGCTCGCCGTGCCGGCCGTCCTGTACTGGCTCACCGCCCGCCACGACACCGCGCGCACGGTGGAACCGGCCGCGCGCCAGGGAGACCAGGCCCCCGCCGAATTGGGGGGCTAGCCCTACCGCGCCGCCCGCCCGGCGCCCGTAGTCTCGGCGTCATGGCGACACACGACCCCGACCTGCGCAAGGAACTCGACGCGACCCTCCAGACGCGCAAAGAGCTGGGGCCGGAGTACGAGTCGGAGCTGCTGGAGTCCTTCCTGGAGAAGCTGGACCGCAGCGTCGACCAGCGGGTGCGGCGGCAACTTGCCGAGCAGCAGGTCCAGGTGGCGCGCGGTGCCCGGCCGGCGCGCCCCGGGGGCGGCGGCAAGGACTTCTGGGAACGGTTCGGGCTCGCCGCGCTCTCGCTGGTGCTGGCCGTGCCGCTGTCCGCGATCGCCGCGACCCAGGCCGGGCAACCGGGACTGCTGATGTGCTGGGCCGGGATCGTCGGCGTCAACGCCGTCTACCACAGGGGTCCGCAGAAGCTGCTGCGCTCGCGTACGGACCGCCGCGACGGCGCCGGGGACTGAGGCCCTCGGACAGGCCCCGGGCGGAAGCCGGATGTTGCGGGGACCGCCACACCCCGGCGAGCCGGGGGCGGGACGACGGCGGTCCCCGCAAGGGACGCGTACCGGGTCAGAGCCGGGTGTCGCATCCGGTGGCGATGGTGGAGGTCCGGGAGCCGCTCCGGAGTTCCTTATCGCCGTGACATCAATGTGCCCGACGAGTGTTAAGCCCGTGCTGCGAGCACATGACGCATACGTACACCTTGCGCCGACGGCCCGTTTCCTGACGGCCACTTGACGCCGTGACGGGTGCGGGAAGAGGCGGCGGCCGAGGCGCGGGGCGAGGGCCCTGCGCGACGGCCGCCGGGCCTCACCCCTACTTGCCGGCCTCGCGCGCCAGATAGGCCAGCAGGTCCTGCCGGCTCACCACGCCCTTCGGCTTGCCCTCGACGAGGACGATCGCCGCGTCCGCGTTCTCCAGGACCGCCATCAGATCGGCGACCGGCTCGCCCGAGCCGACCTGCGGCAGCGGCGGACACATGTGCTTCTCCAGCGGGTCGGTGAGCGAGGCGCGCTGGGTGAACAGCGCATCGAGCAGCTCGCGCTCGACGACCGAGCCGACGACCTCGGCGGCCATCACATCCGGGTGCCCGGCGCCCGGCTTGACGATCGGCATCTGCGAGACGCCGTACTCGCGCAGGACGTCGATCGCCTCTCCGACGGTCTCCTCCGGGTGCATGTGCACCAGCGAGGGCAGCGCGCCCTCCTTGTGCTGCAGCACCTCGCCGACCCGGGCCGCGGGGCCGCCCTCCTCCAGGAAGCCGTAGTCGGCCATCCACTCATCGTTGAAGATCTTGGAGAGATAGCCACGGCCGCTGTCCGGCAGCAGCACGACGACCACGTCGTCCGGGCCGAGCTTCGAGGCCACCTCCAGCGCACCCACCACGGCCATCCCGCAGGAGCCGCCGACCAGCAGACCCTCCTCCTTGGCGAGCCGCCGGGTCATCTGGAAGGCGTCCTTGTCCGAGACCGCCACGATCTCGTCCGCGACGGTGCGGTCGTAGGCCGTCGGCCAGAAGTCCTCGCCGACGCCCTCGATCAGATACGGGCGCCCGGAGCCGCCGCTGTAGACCGAGCCCTCCGGGTCGGCGCCGATCACCTTGACCCGGCCGTCACTGGCGTCCTTCAGATAGCGGCCGGTGCCGCTGATCGTGCCGCCGGTGCCGACACCCGTCACGAAGTGGGTGATCCGCCCCTCGGTCTGCGCCCACAGCTCGGGACCGGTGGTCTCGTAGTGGGAGCGCGGATTGTTCGGGTTGCTGTACTGGTCCGGCTTCCAGGCGCCGGGCGTCTCGCGCACCAGCCGGTCCGAGACGTTGTAGTACGAGTCCGGGTGCTCGGGGTCCACGGCGGTCGGGCAGACCACCACCTCCGCACCGTAGGCCCGCAACACATTGATCTTGTCCGTGGACACCTTGTCCGGGCAGACGAAGATGCACTTGTATCCCTTTTGCTGGGCGACGATCGCCAGGCCCACACCGGTGTTGCCGGATGTCGGCTCGACGATGGTCCCGCCCGGCTGCAGCTCACCCGACTGCTCGGCGGCCTCAATCATCCGCACGGCGATCCGGTCCTTGACCGATCCGCCGGGGTTGAAGTACTCGACCTTCGCCAGGACGGTGGCCTGGATCCCTCGAGTGACGTTGTTGAGCCGCACGAGCGGGGTGTTGCCGACTAGCTCAATCATCGAATCGTAAAACTGCACGGTGGTCTCCGCGGTCGGGGGCACGCTCTCCTGCGCCCGTGCGGCCAGCCTATTGCCCGGGTCCGTTAGAGGACGGATGCGTTGCGTTCCGTGCAGGAACGGGCAACACCCTGTTGTAGGAGTTCTTGCCGATTCATGAGCGCGTCCGGCCCCACGGGCCAGGGCGCGCCCGCACTGCGCGGGGAGGTGCCCGGCCCATGCCGATGACGATGTCCAGGGCCAGAGTGGCGCGGCGGATCGCGACTGCCGCCGCTTTCGGCGGCGGCGGGATCGGGCTGCTCGGCGTGGCCACCGTCGGCGTGCTGCTGACCGAGGTCCGGCTGGCGCGCCGTACGGTCGGCGGCTCCAGCGACATTCCGCCGTGCGCCGACGGCCGCTACGGCGCCGCCTTCGACCACCGCACCGACCGTCCGCCCCTGCGACTCGGCTTTCTCGGCGACTCCACCGCCGCCGGCCAGGGCGTCCACCGCGCCCGCCAGACTCCCGGCGCCCTGCTCGCCTCCGGCCTGGCCGCGCTCTCCGAGTTGCCCGTCGACTTCCGCAATGTGTCGCTGCCCGGCGCACAGTCGGACGACCTGGAGCGCCAGGTGGAGCTGCTGCTGGCGGACGGCACCGAGATCCCGGACGTCTGCGTCATCATGATCGGCGCGAACGACGTCACCCACCGGATGCCGCTCGCCCAGTCCGTACGTCACCTCTCCGAGGCGGTGCGCGCACTGAGCGCGGCAGGCTGCAAGGTGGTCGTCGGCACCTGCCCCGACCTGGGCACCATCGAGCCGGTCTACCAGCCGCTGCGCTGGGTGGCCCGGCGGCTCTCCCGGCAGCTCGCCGCCGCCCAGACCATCGGGGTGGTCGAGAGCGGCGGCCGTACGGTCTCGCTCGGCGATCTGCTCGGCCCCGAATTCGAGGCGCATCCACGGGAGCTGTTCGGGCCGGACAACTACCACCCGTCGGCCGAGGGCTATGCCACCGCCGCGATGGCCATCCTGCCGACGCTGTGCGCCTCGCTCGGCCTGTGGCCGGAGAAGGAGCAGCCGGAGCCCTCGCGCGGCGAGGGTCTGCTGCCGGTCGAGCAGGCGGCCGCCGAGGCAGCCGCCGAGAGCGGCACGGAGGTCACCGCCTCCCGCGCGCCCTGGGCGCTGCTCAAGCACCGCAGGCGCCGCCAGCTGCCGACGCCGGAGCCGACGGACCCGTCCTCGGTCACACCGTGACGGGGCGGCCGCCCGGCATGCCCCGGGCGGCGCGCAGCGGCCGGGGAGAGGCCGTGGGGGAATACCCTGCGGCCTCTTTCCGTTCCTATAAGCGCCCGCTTAGAAAAGAGGCCCGCATCACAGCGCGGACCCCGTGACCTCAGCACTACGTGCAGGTAACTTCCCTCACAGTCCGCCCTTTTCCCGCGCACTTGGAGCCGTGTGATGCCCGAAGCCGTGATCGTCTCAGCCGCCCGCTCCCCCATCGGCCGCGCCTTCAAGGGCTCGCTCAAGGATCTGCGGCCGGACGACCTGACCGCGAAGATCATCGAGACCGCGCTCGCCAAGGTCCCCGAGCTGGACCCCAAGGACATCGACGACCTGATGCTCGGCTGCGGTCTCCCCGGTGGCGAGCAGGGCCACAACCTCGGCCGCATCGTGGCCGTCCAGATGGGGATGGACCACCTCCCGGGCTGCACCGTCACCCGTTACTGTTCCTCCTCGCTCCAGACGACCCGCATGGCGCTGCACGCCATCAAGGCCGGCGAGGGCGATGTCTTCATCTCGGCCGGCGTCGAAACCGTCTCGCGCAGCATCAAGGGCAGCTCCGACGGCCTGCCGGACACCCACAACCCGCTCTTCGCCGACGCCGAGGCCCGCACCGTGGCGCGCGCCGAGCAGGAGGGCGCCGACTGGCACGACCCGCGCGAGGACGGTCTGATCCCGGACGCGTACATCTCCATGGGCCAGACCGCGGAGAACCTCGCCCGCCTCAAGGGCGTCACCCGCCAGGACATGGACGAGTTCGGCGTCCGGTCCCAGAACCTCGCCGAGAAGGCGATCAACGACGGTTTCTGGGAGCGGGAGATCACCCCGGTCACGCTGCCCGACGGCACGGTCGTCTCCAAGGACGACGGCCCGCGCGCCGGCGTCACCGTCGAGGGCGTCTCCGGACTCAAGCCGGTCTTCCGCCCCGACGGCCTGGTGACCGCCGGCAACTGCTGTCCGCTGAACGACGGCGCCGCGGCGCTGGTCATCATGTCCGACACCAAGGCGCGCGAGCTGGGCCTGACGCCGCTGGCCCGGATCGTCTCCACCGGCGTCTCCGGCCTGTCCCCCGAGATCATGGGCTACGGCCCGGTCGAGGCCAGCAAGCAGGCCCTGCAGCGGGCCGGCCTCTCGGTCTCCGACATCGACCTGGTCGAGATCAACGAGGCGTTCGCCGCCCAGGTGATCCCGTCCTACCGCGACTTGGGCATCGACCTGGACCGCCTGAACGTCAACGGCGGCGCGATCGCCGTCGGCCACCCCTTCGGCATGACCGGCGCCCGGATCACCACCACCCTCATCAACTCCCTCCAGTGGCACGACAAGCAGTTCGGCCTGGAGACGATGTGCGTGGGCGGCGGCCAGGGCATGGCAATGGTCATCGAGCGGCTGAGCTGAGCCGTAGCGGAGGGTAGGGGTCGGGTGCGAGGAACGAGTGCCCGGCACCTGCCCGCAGCGGAGGCGAAGCTCAGCGCGACCACAAGCACGCGCGGCTGAGCTGAGCTGCAGCGGAGGGTAGGGGTCGGGCGCGAGGAACGAGTGCCCGGCACCTGCCCGCAGCGGAGGCGAAGCTCAGCGCGACCACAAGCACGCGCGGCTGAGCTGAGCTGCAGCGAAGAGGAGAGGCCGGGGCGCGGGAACGAGCGCCCCGGCCTCTCGCCGCAGCGGAGGCACGTTCAGCGCGAGCACCCCCCGGCCCGGCGCGACCACGGACACGGACGCCCGGCTCGCGCCGCTCGAAGGGGAGCGCGACAAAACGGACCAACTCCCGCCCGGCGCACACCCTTCGCCATCGTTCGGATACGGGCGGCGACACGGCGTGACCTGTGCCACTCGTTAACGAGATCGCGACCCAATCTCCCCCAGGATTGTGACCAACGCCCTGGGGGAGAGGCGTTCTTGCAGGTCAGCGCGGGGTCACCCGGACGTACGGAGGCCTGAGCCCCCTCCTTTCCGGGACATAGCGCACCGGGAGCGGTCGCCGACCACCGGCAGGCTGATGTAGGAAGTCGGAGAACATTCTGCTAACGGGAGTACGCCGGTGAGCAAGGCGCTACCAGGAGTGACCCCGTGAGCGAGCGCATCAAAGGGGTCACCGCGGCCGAAGGCCGGGGGAAGTCCGAACACCGATGCGTGGCCCGTACGAAGAGGGCCGCCGAGCGAAGTGGGGAGGACGCATGAGCGAGCGCCGCATGGGGATCGTCCCGGCCGAAGGCCGGGAGCGCATCACCGCGTCTCGCGCATGCGAGACCGAACAAAGAGAGGTTTCGGCATGAGCGTCACCACCCTCGTCCTGCTGCTGGCCGCGGCGGCCGCCGTGGCGCTGGGCGCCGCCGCCCTGCACACGGCCCGCGCCCTGCGCCGCCAGATCGCCGAGCTGCACGCCGAGCTCAGCGCGGCCCGTCAGGACGCCGTCGCGGGCGCCGAGGCGGTGCACCCGGCCGTGGCGAGCATCCCGGCCGCCCGCACCACCCCGTCCGTCGAGACCCCGCTCGCCGACATACGCGCCGCCGTCGCCGATGCCCTGGCCGAGGAGCGCGAGCGCGAACTGGCCGAGGCCCGCGCCTTCTGGGCCGCCCAGGAGGCCAGGGACGCCGCCGACGCCCCGTCGCTGCTGGGCGGCCTCGTCGGCCTCGGTGACGAGGGCTTCCTCGACGCCCGCGCCGACCAGCGCGAACTGCCCGAGCGCCAGGAGACCGACCGGCTCGACACCCAGCCGTTCCTGCCGCGCCAGGCGGACCTGGCCGGCCTCGAACCGCTGCTGGGCCGGGACGCCCTGGAGGCGATGGACGCGATGGAGTCCATGGACGCCTTGGACGCGCCGGAGTTGGAGCCCGTCGAGGAGACCGAGTCCGCCGAGCTGGCCGCCGCGCGCCGGCGCCACCCCTCGCACCCCGACTTCGCCCCGTCCCCGGTGATCAGTGATCACGAGCGCACCGTCGCGCGCCTGGAGGAGCTGGCGCAGCAGGCGACCCCGCTCGCGGACGTACGCCCCGGCCCGCTGGGCACCCTGGACGTCTATGTCTTCACCGACGGCACCACGCTCTGTCTGACCCCCGGGCAGCGCGAGACCGCGGAGCGCGTGGCCGGCGCACTGCACGCGGGGCTCACTCCCGTGCTGCTGGGCGGCTCCGGTATTTCCGGTGCGTATGCACTGACCTTCTCCTGGGGCGAGAGCCGCGAGGACAGCGTCTACATCCTCGCCGACCGCGTCATCGCCTCGCTCTGACCTGGCGCGGCGGCGCGCGTCAGCAGCGTTCCGCCGCCGCCCGGACGTATCGCACGGCCTCCGCCAGCTCTTCGGCGGGGGCCACTTTCGCGTCAGAGTCCCCCGTTCCGTCGGCCATCCGTACCGCCGCGGCCCGCAGCGCCTCGACAAGATCGTGTCCGGCCACCGCCAGCTGGTCCCCGGCCGCGAACATCCCGGCGTCCGGCAGCTCGTACGGGGTCTCCCCCGGCCGCTCGATCAGCTGCGCCCGGGTCGCCAACTGCCGCGCCAGCGCGAGCCCTTCGGCCGCGGCACCGCGATGCATCCTGCTTTGCGGCAGCGATCTGAGGCGGTCGGCGAGGGCGTCGACGGCGGTCTGCAGGGGGGTCACGTCAAGCACGCCGCGAGCCTATGCGCCACCCCGGGGTGGTTGCCAACGCCCCAACGCTCAGGCACGGTGGGCTGAAGAACCAGCATCGACCGCGTCCGGAGGCGCCGATGTCTCAGCTCTTCTCCGAAGAGACCCACCGGAACATGCTCTCCCGTATCCCGCATTGCACCGGCCGGGAAATCTCCGACTGGCTCCGCACCGTTGAGGAAGGCCCCGCTCTCTTCCGCTTCGACGAAAAGGTCAGCTGGCTTCGTGGCGAGCACAATCTCGCCTACGGCCACGCCAAGGCAATCGTCCATGAACACGACCTCAGGCGCGCCGCGCGCAAGTTCTGATCCGCGGTGACGGGGCTCGGTCCCGGTCCGGCTCGGAACACTCCTCACTCACCACGCCGAAGGGCCCGCGGGCACATTGCCCACGGGCCCTTCGTACGGCGCGTACGGCGCATCCCGCGCCGCGGCGTCGTACGGGGTCAGTCGCCCCGGAGGATCGAGATCAGCCGCAGCATCTCCATGTAGATCCACACCAGCGTCAGCGTCAGACCGAACGCCGCCAGCCAGGACTCCTCGCGCGGAGCGCCGTAGGCGATGCCGTCCTCGACCTGCTTGAAGTCCAGGGCCAGGAACAGCGCGCCGAGGACCACGCCCACGATGCCGAAGACGATGCCCAGGCCGCCGCTGCGGAAGCCGAGGCCGTCACCGCCGCCGAACACCATGAACAGCAGGTTGACCATCGACAGCAGGACGAAGCCCAGCGCGGCGATCATCACGAAGCGGGTGAAGCGGGCGGTGACCCGCACGATCCGCGTCTTGTAGGCGACCAGCATGGCGACGAACACCGCCATCGTGCCCAGCACCGCCTGCATGGGGGCGCCGTTCATGTTCGGCAGGCCGTTGATGAAGCCGCTCAGCGCGCCGAGGAACACGCCCTCCAGCGCGGCGTACGCCAGGATCAGCGCGGGCGACGGCTTGCGCTTGAAGGACTGCACGAACGCCAGCACCATCGCGACCAGACCGGCGCCGATCGCGAAGCCGAGGCTCTGGGTCAGGAAGAGCCAGCCGACGGTGGCGCCCGCGATGACCGTGCCGAGCGTCATGCCCGTGCGCGCGACGACATCGTCCATCGTCATCGGGCGGGTCTGCGGCGTGTACTGCGGCGGTGCCTGGGTGGCCTGCTGCTGGTCCTGGGCGGACGGGTTGCCGCCCTGCGCGTAGGGGTTCGTTCCGGCGTACGGGTTCGCGGCGCCCCCGGCCTGCGGCGGCGCGTTGAAGCCCGCGTAGCCGGTGTCGCGGCTGAACCCCCGACGCGAGAAGACCGGGTTGCTGCTCCTCATCTCACTCCTCCATGGCCGCCCTGCGCGGCCTTGACGGCAAGCGTAATGGCTTGGCAAAAGGGCGTCGCTAGTTCTTGAGCAGGATCTTTCCCTGAACCCGCCCGGACGCCTCCTCCATGAGGAGGACGTTTGAGAGGGCGGAGAGGTGCCCGGAGCGGGGCCCGGACGCCCGGCACCCGACCGGCCGGCGGTCCTGCCGTTACACCGTAACGTCGTCCCGTCACCGGCATTCCGGGTATTCGATCTCTTGCTGTGCTCTTGCCGTTGCCTCGCCGAGCTCTTGCCGTCCTCTTGTCGTCGTCTGTTGTCGTCGTGTGATGCCGCCGTGCCCGAACTGCCATTTCCCTCGGCTTCCCCGGGGACGCCTTCCCGCTGCCGCTTCGCGCGGAATCCGATAAATGTCTGATCGCAACGGACGTCACATGACGGGGCAGGCAACCGATTCGCGGGGGGTCCCGTCTTCCCTGCTGGCCGGAGCCTGCCCCGGCGGGTGGATCTGCGGGGCTGACGCATGGTCAAGATCCGAACGCCGGAGTGCCCCTTCTCGATGCTCCCGTGGCTCACCATCCGTAGCACCATGGACGCGATCGGTTGTTATCCGGAGGGACAGATAGGGCTATTCTGGCGGGAAACAGTAGCGAAAGAGGGTTGAGGTGCCTGTGCCTGACGTCTCAGTAGTCGTCATCGTCTACAACGACGCCGACCGGTTGCCGATCGCGGTCCAGTCCGTGCTGGATCAAACGCTCCGGGACGTCGAGGTGGTGATCGTCGACGACTGCAGCACCGACCGTTCTTTCGAAGTGGCGCAGCAACTCGCGGCCGATCATCCGGGGCGGGTCAGAGCCTGCCGGCTGCCGGAGAACAGTGGTGCGGGAGGCGAGCCGCGGAACGTCGGCATCCAGCACACCGAGGGCCGGTACGTCATGTTCCTGGACAGCGATGACGTCCTGGAACTCAATGCGTGCAGAAATATGCTGGAGGCGGCGGAGGAAACCGGGTCGGACATTGTTTCCGGACTGACCGTCCGGCTGCACATGGACACCCGGAACCAGAAGCGCGACGAGTGGTACGCCTGGCTGTATTCCACCACCCGCACGCTGGAATCCGTCACGGAATTGCCGGACCTGTTCGTCTGGGACACCCTGTGCACCAATAAATGCTATCGCCGGGAATTCCTCGTCGAGAACAATCTCCTGTTCCCCAAGGGAATGTTCTACGAGGACCTGGTATTTATCGCCGAAGCCTATCTTGCGGCACAGCGCATCACCCTGATTCCCAATCAGGTCTACTTCTGGCACGTCCATGAGCAGGCCGCCGTGAAGTCGGTGACGAACCGGCGGCACGAAATGAGTAACTACTCCCACCGGCTGGAAATTCACAGACGCATCGACGCCATGCTGGCGAAGCGCGGGCTGGCCGAGATGAAGCTCGCCAAGGACGTCAAATTCCTCAAGCACGACCTGGTGCTGCATCTGCGGGATCTGCCGTTCCGCGACGATTCCTACCGCCAGGAGTTCGCCGAGCTCTCCCGGGAATACCTCGAAAGCATCGCCCCCGAGGCGTACGAGCGTGTGCAGCCGATACAGGCCATCTGTGCGTATCTGCTCCAGCAGGGTGACTGGGACAACCTGATCCCGGCGGTCGACACGCTCATCAACCGCGACAAGGTCTCCTCGCCGCTCGCCGAGCACGACGGCCGGATCTTCTGGTGCGACGGCTACACCGACGATGCGTTCGGGCGCGCCGTACTGGACGTGACCGACATCGGCTACCACGAGAAGCCGGTCAACCAGCTGTTCCTGCGCAATCAGCTCACCGGCTTCAGCGAGTCCGGCAGGTCCGTCTCACTGACCGGCCGGATCAACAATCCGCTCGGCATCATCCCGCCCGGGGCGCAGCTCAAGGGCGAGCTGGAGTTCAGCGCCCGGCGGCGCAGCCTGCAGTCCTTCCACTTCCCGGTGCGGGAGCTGCGCCACGAAGGTGACGCCATCCACTGGGAGACCACCGCCGACCTCACCGCGAAGCTGCGCCCGCTGGGCATCGTCGACACCATCTGGGACGTACGGCTGCGCCTGGACGTGGACGGGGTGCGCACCACGAGCCGGCTCACCGTCGCCGACACCGAGCTGTCCGGTGGGCTGCCGGTGCGGCCGCGGCTGTCGCGGATGGTCGCCGATCGCCTCGAACCGCATGTCTCGGCCAAGGGGCATCTGGCGTTCCGCCTGGTCAGCGAGAGCCGTAACGCCGAGCGCGTACAGGAACTGATCGCCCGCGGGGTGCGCGGCAAGCCCGGGACGCTGGCCAAGACCGGCTACCGCAAGGCGAAGGAGCTGCGCAAGAAGGTCACCTCCGGCGACAACAAACTCCGCGCCTATCACGAGGTGTTCAGCCGGCTGCCGATCAAGAAGCGCACGGTGGTCTTCGAAAGCCACCTCGGCAAGCAGTACAGCGACAGCCCGCGCGCGATCTACGAGGAGATGCGCCGCCAGGGCCTGGAGTTCGAGGCGATCTGGTCGTACACCGGGTCCCCGAAGGAGTTCCCGAAGGGCGTCACGCTCGTACGGCGCTGGTCGCTGCCCTATCTCAAGGCGCTGGCGCAGGCCGAGTTCTGGGTGGACAACCAGAGCTACCCGCTCAAGCTCACCAAGCGCCCGGAGACCACCTACCTCCAGACCTGGCACGGCTCGGCGCTGAAGAACATGGGCTTCGACCAGCCGTCGCTGAAGGCGCAGACCCGGCAGCAGCAGGCGGAGCAGCAGCGTTCGCTGGACCGCTTCGACCGGTTCCTGATCCGCTCCGAGCACGATGTGCACACCCTGGCCAAGGCCTTCCGGCTCAAGGAGAAGACCCTGCTGCGGGTGGGCTACCCCCGCAATGACGCACTGGTCCGCGCCCGGCAGCGGGAAGCGGCGCTGGGAGCGCGTGAACGCGGGGCGCTGGCCGCGGAGTTGGGCATTCCCGACGACAAGACCGTGCTGCTTTACGCGCCGACGTTCCGTAAGGCGGGCGGGCGGCACGGGCGCTTCGAATTGCCCTTCGACGTGGAGCGTTTCGCCGACCAGTTCGGCGACCGCTATGTCCTCCTGGTGCGCTCGCATTACCTCAATCATGTGGTGCTGCCACCGACCGTGGAGGGCCGGGTCATCGACGTATCGGCGCGCCACGATGTAACACCCCTGCTGGAGCTGGCCGACGGGCTGATCACGGACTATTCCTCGGTGATGTTCGACTATGCGCTGCTCGACCGGCCGCTGGTGTTCTTCACCTACGACTACGACGAGTATGTGCACGAGGGCCGTGGCACCTACTTCGATCTGCTGGAGCATGCACCGGGCCCGGTGATCCACACCGAGGACGATTTCCACGAGGCGATCAAGTCGTTCGAGTCGCAGTCTTTGGAATACGCGAAGAGCCGCAAGGAATTCGTCGCCAAGTTCGGAGAATACGACCGGGGCAACGCCGCCCAGAGCATCGTCGATCAGTTTTTCGCGCAGTGGAGCCGTTGATGACCAAGTCGTACGCAGCCGAGCCGCGGGACATCTTCTTCGTCTCCAACAGCGTCAACGAGATGGGCGGCATCACCAGTTGGTCGCACCAGATGGCGCGCCTGTTCAGCGAGCAGGGCCACCGGGTGCACATCGTCGGCGTGGTGCCGCCTCCCGAGGGGCGGGGCCACGAGCTGGCGGCCGACCTGCCGTTCCGGACCACCACGCTCTACGCCGAGCATCCGCCGGCCGTCCGCCCCGTGCGGGGCCTCAAGGACAAGCTCAACCTCGCCGAGCAGCGCCGCCGGACCGCCCGCGAGGCCGGTATGCAGGAGCAGGCGGCCAAGATGAGCGCGCTCTTCCGGGCGGCGAAGCCGGACGGCGTGGTGATCGTCACGCAGGTGTGGGCGATGGAGTGGGTCGCCCTGGCCGACACCGCGGGTCTGACGGTGATCGGGATGAGCCATGAATCGTTCGACACCTGCCGTAAGTCGTCCCGTTTCGGCCGGGTCAAGCGGTTCTACCAGGGCGTCGACCGGATGCTGACGCTCACCCGGGAGGATGCCGACCGCTGGATCCGGCAGCGGATGGACAACGTCGGCTTCATGCCGAACCCGCTGCCGTTCTTCCCCGAGGTCCCCTCGGACCGCTCCCGCAAGTGTGTGGTCAGCATCGGCCGGCTCCACGAGGAGAAGGGCGTGGACCTGCTGCTGGAGGCCTGGGCGAAGGTCGCGCCGCAGCACCCCGACTGGATGCTGCGGATCTACGGCTCCGGCGAGGAGGAGGCGGCGCTGCGCAAGCAGGCCGCGGAGCTCGGGATCGCCGCCACGGTCGCCTGGATGGGCCGGACGGCAGATGTGCCGGGCGCGCTGCGCGAGAGCGCGGTCTTCGCGCTCAGCTCGCGCGGCGAGGGCTTCCCGCTGGCGCCCATGGAGGCGATGGCGACGGCCGTGCCGTGTGTGGCGTTCGATGTGGCGCCGGGCGTCCACGAGATCATCTCGGACGGCGTGGACGGGCTCCTCGCGCCCCCGGGCAATATCGCCGAATTCGCCCGGCACCTCGACACCCTGATGTCCGACAAGGACCTCCGGGACTCGATGGGCACCACGGCCCGGGAGAACATCCAGCGCTTCTCCACGGACGAGATCCTCGGCCGCTGGGAGAGCCTGTTCGCCCTCGTGGAGCGGTGACGCTCATGGGGCGCTGAGCCGACAACTCCGCGTACGGAGGGGCCGCCACGTGCTTTCGTGGCGGCCCCTCCGGCACGTCGGTCTCCCTGTGGGTGAGCCGCTCGATGCGCGCCTGCGGGGCCGGGGAATCCGGCCGTCTGGCACCCCTCGATGAGGCGACGGGCCGCGGTGGGGTGATGCATGGCCCGGCCGGCCGCCACCACTTCGACGGCCCACGTCTTCTGCCCCCGCAGGACCGGCCGAGCGGCCGTGGTCACTTGGTGAAGACCAGGCTCACGTTGTGTCCGCCGAAGCCGAAGGAGTTGGCCAGCGAGGCGTTCCACCGGCCGGTGCGGTTCTCGCCCTGCACCACGTCCAGGTCGATCCTCGGGTCCAGTGCGTCAAGGTTGCGGACGGCGGGCGCCACGCCGTCCTTGAGTGCGAGCAGCGCCGCCAGCGCGCCCACCGCGCCGGAGGCCCCCAGCATGTGGCCGGTCATGGACTTCGTGGCCGTGACCGAGGCATGGGTGCCCACGGCGCGGCCGATCGCCTCGGCCTCCGCCAGGTCGCCGGACTCGGTGGAGGTGGCGTGGGCGTGCACATGGCCGATGTCCTGCGGGGTCAGTTCCGCATCCCGCAGGGCCAGTTCGATGGCGTGGACCTGACCTGCTGCGTCGGAGGCCGTGATGTGGTTCGCGCTGGAGCTCACGGCGCTGCCGGCCAGCGTGCCGTACGTCTTGGCGCCGCGGGCCCGGGCGAACTCGGCGCGCTCCAGCACCATGATTCCCGCACCCTCGCCCATGACGAAGCCGCTGCGGGCCACATCGAACGGGCGGGACACCGACTCCGGGTCCTCGGACTGCGTCGAGAGCGCCTTCATCTGGGCGAAGGCGGCGAGGGTGAACGGGTGCAGACAGGCCTCGACGCCGCCGGCGACCACCACGTCGACCCGCCCGGCGCGGAGCAGATCGAGGCCCATCGCGAGCGCCTCGGCACCGGACGCACAGGCGCTGACCGGCGTCCTGGCCCCGCCCTTGGCGCCCAGGTCCATGCTCACCCAGGCGGCCGGTCCGTTGGGCATCAGCATGGGGACCGCCAACGGCGAGAGCCGGCGCGCCCCGGACTTCTCGAAGAGGTCGTCCTGGCCGAGGGTGGTGAGCACACCGCCGGTGCCGGTGCCGATGACCACGGCCAGCCGTTCGGGCTCGACGCCGGGAGCGCCGGCGTCCTGCCAGGCCTCCCGGGAGGTGAGCATCGCGAGCTGCTCGCCGCGGTCCAGCTTCCGGGCCTCCACACGGGGCAGCGCGGCGGCCGGGTCCTCGGGGAGTCCGGCCGCAATGCTCACCGGGAGGTCAGTGGCCCACGCCTCCTCCAGCGCGCGCACACCGGACTTTCCCGCCAGCAGCCCCGACCAGGACGATGACGCATCGGCGCCGACCGGAGTCATCGCTCCGATACCCGTCACCAGCACCTGACCGTTCTCGGCCATCTTCGTCTCCTCTGATCTCATAGACACTGCACAAAACCCATGAGGGTCTTGTAGAGATCATCTCAGCAATTCACTTGCTGAACAGGCGAGAAGGGGACCGATGCGCCGTCGGCAAGTTGTGATATCTCCACAACCGACCGCACCTTCTCCGCGCCCGGCGGAACCATGATCCGCCCGTCCATTCCGGGCCGGTCCTGTCCGGGCCCGGACGGCGCACAGGACCGAGCGCGCGCCCCCACTCACTCCCCCGGCGCGAAGGGGAAGCAGCAGTTCCCGTCGATCAGATCATCCGTACCGAAGCAGCCGGTGTCCTGAATGGCCTTGCGTACGGGGGCGAGATCGAGGTCTTCCCCGTCGTCTGCCGTGCCTACCAGGCAATCAGCAGACAGCGCGGGGGAGGTCAGGCGCATCCGGGGTGAGACCCCCTGGCGTCATGCCAAGGCCCTTGCAAGGTCTCTTGCCTCACCGATCCCCAGAACTCTGGTTCTCGTACCGGACCCGCGCTGTTCAACCGGCAACGGGACGCACTCCCACAAGGCTTGTGGGAGTGCGTCCCGTTCGAAGGCCAGGGGGTCAGTTGACCTTGGCGGTGCGCTTCGGGTGGGTCGGCGGATATTCCTCTGCGGGCTCTTCGGGATCGGCTACTTCGGACAGATTCACCTTGCTGTGCAGCCGCCTCAGGAATCCTGGTGCCCACCAGTTCGCCTTGCCCATCATGCCCATCAGTGCGGGCACCAGCAGCGAGCGGATCACGATGGCGTCCATCAAGATCGCCAGCACGATGCCCAGGCCCGCCATCTTGATGATGGACACCTTCGAGGCGATCAGCCCTGCGAACACCACGGCGAGCAGCAACGCCGCCGAGGTGAAGACCGCGCCGGTCTTCTTGATTCCCTCGACCACCGCGGCGTTGTTGTCCTTGCTGATCAGGTATTCCTCGCGGATCCGGGACACCAGGAACAATTCATAGTCCATGGAGAGGCCGAACGCGGCGCAGAACATGAGAACCGGCATGGCGTTGTCGAGGTAGCCGGACGAGGTGAAGCCGAGCAGTTTCTGCAGATGCCCGTCCTGGAAACCCCAGACCATTGCACCGAATGTCGCGGTGAGGCTCAGCAGGTTGAGGAACAGCGCCTTCAAGGGCACGACGACGCTGCCGGTCAGCAGGAACGTCAGCAGGAAGCTGAAGACGGCGATCAGGCCGATGGCCCAGGGCAGCCGGTCGCCGATGGACTGTTTGTCATCGACCAACCGGGCCGATTCGCCGGTGAGTTGCGGATGTCGGCCCTTATAGCTCATCGCCCTGATGTCGTGCACGGTCTGCTCCGCCTGTGGGGAGTACACGTCCACATCCGGCTTGAGCAGCGCCGAGACGAACGAGTTGTCCGCGTTGGCCATGACCGATCCGGAGCCGGGCAGTGGGTGAGCCAGCCGGCCGTTCTCCCAGACCCCTTCCGCGGAACGGACCAGGCTGACATGGGGCATGGTGCTGATCTGCTGGAGGATGCGTTCCTGGGCAGGTTTGTCGTTCTTCCCGCCGCTGAGGCCGGGGAGGTAGACATTGACGGGGAATGCCGTATTGCCGGGGAAGTTGTCCCGGATCCGCTGCTGCACCGCCCGGACCTGTGCCTCCGCCGGCAGCACCTTCTCATCGTCCTTGCCGATTTTTACGTGCAGGAACGGCACGGCCAGCACCGCGAGGGCGACCACCAGCAGTGCCGTCACGGGGAACCGACGGCGGATCGCCCAGCGGGCCAGCCGACCCCAACTCTTCTCGCTCGGATTGAGTCCGGGGAGCTTGGGCAGTGGCCACTTCTCGATGTTGCGGCCCAGCAGCCGCAGCATCGCGGGCAACACCACCAGCGCACCGAACACCGCGCCGAACACCGAGGGAACCGCCGCATAGGCGAACGACCGCAGGAACGGCAGGGGGAACAGCAGGAGGGTGGCGAGAGAGAGGCCGACAATCATGCCGCTGAACAACACGGTCCGGCCGGCCGTGCGCAGGGTGCGCAGCACCGCGTCCGGCACTTCCCGGCCGGCCGCCAGTTCCTCCCGGAATCGGGTCACCATCAGCAAGCCGTAGTCAATACCGAGCCCCAGAGCCAGTGCACTGGTCAGGTTCAGCGAGAAAATGGATACCTCGGTGAACATCGACAACAGCCGTAGCACAAAGAAAGTGATACCGGCGGAGAGCGCGCCCATCGCCACTGGAAGCAGCGCGGACATCACGCTCCGGAACACGAACAGCAGCAAAATCATGCTCAGCGGTACGGCGATCGCTTCTGAGGTGACCAGGTCGACAACGATCTGGTCCTGAATCGCCCGGAACACCTCGGCGTTCCCGCCGATTTCAATTCCCAGCGTTCCTTGTCCAGCGTCATACCGGTCGTGCGCAGCGTTCAGCCAGTCGCTTTTATCGTTTTGACTGCCGCTTAGCTGAACCAACAACAGAGCCTGTTTATGGTCTTTGCCGCTCAGGCCGCCGAGGGCCGGTGTCTCCCAATAGGAAATGACGGATTCGACGCCAGGTTTGGCGCGGACTTTCTTGCCAAGTCGGAGACCTTCCGCCTTGACCTCCCCGCTGTCCACCGTGCCCTTACGGGCGGTGATCAGGAAGGCGGCGTCCGCGTCGCCGACCTTGAACTCGTGGTGCAGGGACTGTGCGGTGACATCCGATTCGGTGCCGGTAGCGTCGAAGCCCCCGCCGGAAAGCGACGGGATGACACCTATTCCGAAGCCGAGGGTGATCAACAGGATGATCGCTGCGACACCGAGTACCTTCTTAGGGTTGCGCTCGAGGGCACGGACCCGACGGTCTCGCACCTGTTTGTTTTCGGCCAACTCAAAACCACCCCCAGCAGTTATCGATCAACCGTATCAGCCGTAATTGCGCGTGCTATGGATTCTGGCGATCCGCTTGATGAGAACTTTGCTCGCGAGAATAAATCCGCACTTACGGTCAGGGGCGTGCCCCGCGCGCTCCACGGAGCGCGACATTCAGGTTGAACGCGCCACGCAACACCTTCTCCATCGGACCGCCGTCGGGGGGCAGGAGCCCGAGTTGCCGGGCGAGATCCATGTTGTCCATATAGACGTCCAGGCGGCTGATCAGTCCGTCTTCGACGACGAAGAACTCCGACATCCGGGCACTCCACCGGCGGCCGTTGGCACGCAGACCGTTGAACCGGGTGCCGGTGAAGGTGCCGGTCAGCAGCACCTGGGCGGCTACCCTGCCCTCCGTGTCGGCGACCAAGCTCATGACCTCCGTGTGGGCGTCGGGAAATGACCCGTAGAACGCATTGAGGTGGCCGCGGAGTTGGTCGGGCGCGGTCATGTCGCCGACCAGTGGCAGATGCTCGATACCGCCAGGGTGCCAGCAGGCCAGCAGGCCGTCCATGTCCCGCGCGTTGTACGCGTCGTACAACCGGCGCACCAAAGCGACGGCCGCTTCCTCGGTGGTCGGGGTGTCGGTTCCGGTGGACGGCGAGGTGTTCGGCTCGGTGCTCATCCTTCTCACGCCCCTTCGCCGGTCGTGCCGGCCATGGCCGGCGCCTCGTCATCGGAGGCGCTCGTCGGCGATTCGGCCGGTGCGGCTTCCTTGGCCGCCCGGAGCTGGTAGATGCCGGTGGCCGCCAGCCAGCCGAAGCCCATGACGGAGAACACCAGGAACATCAGCGTGGTCACCAGGAACGAGGAGCCGAGCGCATAGATGAGCGTGCCGGTGATCAGGCCACAGGCGCCGGAGAACAGGCCGAGGAGCGCGAGCCAGCGCGGGTAGAGGGTGCTGCGCAGCATCACGAACGCGTAGAGGGGCATGGCGATGCCGAAGAACACCAGGTACCAGAGTCCGAGTCCGGCCAGCAGCAGGAGCAGGAATGCGTACGCGACCGGGTACGCGGCCTGCTGCGTCACGCCGGTGCTGTTCTGGTAGTAGTCGGCGAGGTGCTTGGTGGTGAATCCGTCCTGTCCCATCAGCACCAGCATCACCGCTGCGGCGAGCACCGCGGCGCCGTCGGCGTAGCGAACCAGGTCGGACCGGAGGGTATTGCGCAGGGTACGGCCGATGGCCAGCATCGCCATCATGTCCAGGATCTGCGCGAAGACGATGCCGACGTGCAGCGGGATCCAGAAGTCGGTGTGATGTACCTCGTGCATGAAGGGATCGGTCGGGATGTCCTGGTGCGGGTGCATCGCATTGACTACGAGGGACAGGACCGTGCCGGCGATGGCCAGCCAGCCGCCGAAGCGCAGCGCGGCCCGGCTGTGCACATTCTGCGTCATATGAAGGGACACCTCAGCCTTCCAGTTCGAGGGGGAGCCGGTCGAGCGAGCGCAGGATGGCGGTGTCCCGCCACTCGTGCTTCCCGCTCAGCCGCAGACGGGGGAAGCGCCGGGCCAGCGTGCCGAACACGATCTCGCCCTCGGTCTTGGCCAGCGCGGCGCCGAGGCAGTAGTGCGGGCCGTGCACAAACGTCATGTGCTTGCCGGCGTTGGCCCGGGTCAGGTCGAGCCGGTCCGGGTCGGGGAACTCACGGGGGTCCCGGTTGGCTCCGCCGAGCAGCACCACCACCTGCTCGCCTGCCTTGATGGTGGTGCCGGCGACGTCGATGTCCTCGATGGCGACACGGGAGGTGACCTGCACCGGGGCCTCGTGGCGCAGCAGTTCGTCGATGGCTTGCGAGGTGATGGCCGGCTCGGTGCGCAGCCGCTCGTACTGGTCCAGGTTGGACAACAGCGAATACACGCCGTTGCCCAGGTGGTTCATGGTGGTCTCATAGCCGACCGTGACCAGTAGCACGCACATGAAGATGATCTCGAAGCTGTCCGATGCCCGGCCTTCCGCCTGAGCCTGGATCAGCGCGCTGATCAGGTCCTTGCGCGGCTCTTGCTGTCGCGCGTCCAGGACATCGACGAATCGATTGCTGATCGCCATCATCGATTCGCCGCCGGCCAGTACCCGTTCCACCGGGGCGTCCCATTCCAACAGTCCGGCCAGGGCAAGACCCAGATCGGCGAAGAATGTGTGGTCCTCCTCCTCGCTCACGCCGAGGATCTCGGTGATCACCCTGATGGTCATCGGGTAGGAGATCTCGCTCATGAACTCGACGGTGCCGTTCTTGGCCAGCGTCTGATCCAGCAACTCGTCCAGGATCTGCTGGATACGCTCACGGAAGTTCAGCACGATGCGCGGGGTGAAGGTGGTGGACACGATGCTGCGCAGCCGTCGGTGTTCGGGCTCGTCCAGGAAGTAGTAGAAGCCCTGCATCAGCTGGTTGACGGTTTCGTTGGCGGCCAGCTGGCGTTCGAGGAAGTTGGAGCCGGGCCGGACCTTCCATTTGCTGCTCTTGAGTACGTCCATGACGTCCGAGTAGCCGGGCACCACATAGGCGGCGTAGCCGTCGTGCCAGAAGATCCGGTGTTTTTCCTGTAGTTCCCGGTACCTGTCGTACGGGTTTGCGCGGAAGTCACGCGCGTCCAGCGCGAAATCGACCGATGCGATGTCTGTCCTCACATCTGCTCCCTGTCGTGGTGCGGTCCTAGTGCGTCATGTCCGCTTCGCCTGCATGGCAACGGTGCTGTCGTCATCGGCGATATCGCCGCTCCAGGCATCCCCGGAGCGCAGCTTGGCCGCCGATGACGCGCCGGACGGTCTCGGCAGCGGTTGGTAGCGCGGCCGGCGCAACAGCATCTGGTGGCGCAGTTCGGCGGCGATGCGTTCGCCCAGCACCCTCCCCACGTCGCGGCGGCGCAGCCCCGTCCCGCGCAGATGCCGCGCGGCTCGCAGCACCAGCCGCGGGCCGATCACCTCATAGGGCGATACCCGGTGGGAGAGCACACCGTCCACGAACTTCTGCCGGATGTCCGGGTCCGCCCCGATGCAGGCCATCAAGGACCGCTCCAGCGGGCCGAGTTCACCCGCCTTGGAGAAGTCCCAGGCCAGCCAGTACATGGGCGCTGCGTCCCGGTCCCGCCAGCGGCTCCAGCGGCGCAGCCGCCGGTCCAGCTGCCCGGTGTCCGCGACGTGGACCTGGCGCAGATACCGGGCAAGCATCTCGGCCTGCCGCAAGGCGTCGGAGATGCCCTGTCCGAGGGTGGGGTCCTTGAAGTGGCCGGCGTCCCCGATCAGCGCCCACCCCGGTCCTGCCGATTCGCGGAAATAGCCGGGCGCATACGCGGTGCCGATCGGCCGGCCCGACCGGCGGGCCGTGGCCAGTAGCGGCCGCAGCGGTGCGCAGGCGGCCACCGCCGCGTCGTAGCTGGCCTCCAGGTCCCGTTTGAATGCGGCGAATTCTTCGAGCCCGGGGCAGATCATGACCACAAAGCGGCCGCCGTCGGACTGGAATGCCACGGTCAGGTTGGCGCCGTCCCGGTGGTGGTGCACGCAGGCCGGTCCGGTCTCGGTGACGCCTTCGAACTCGGCCCAGTACACGAACCGTTGGTTTTCGGTGACGTTGTAGGTGCGCGAACCCACGAGTTCACTCACTTTGGAGTTCCGGCCGTCAGCGCCGACCAACAGCGAGGTATGGATGGTCCGTTCGCCCTCCGGGGTGCGCAGCAGCACGCCGTTGATCCGGCCGGTGGCGTCCCGACGCACCTCCCGCAGGGAAGTCTTGGTGCGGATGTCGGCACCGGCCGCACGGGCGGCGTTCACCAGGATCTCGTCCAACAGGTTGCGGTTGATGCTGATCCCGCCCGGAGGCCAGTCGTCCTCGGCCTTTACCGGGGCGCTCAGGTCCACCCCGTCGTAGACCACATGGGCCGCGGTGAGGAACGGCGCATCGGTCCCCCGGAGCTGCTCCAGCACGCCGAGCCGCTGCATCGAGCGCACCCCACTGACCTGGATCAGGTGGGTGGACAGCGTGTCGCTGGGGAAGGTGGCCCGGTCCACGGCCAGCACCTTCATGCCCTGCCCGGCCAGATGCGCGGACAGCGCCGCACCGGCTATCCGGGTGCCGACGATGACCACGTCGTACGTGTCTGCGCCAGTGTGCTCAGTCGAGGGCATTGACGATCACCAGCCCCAGTACGGCCAGGCGCAGCGCCAGGAATCCGTAGTTGCGTCGATTCCGCCATTGGCCGCGTATTCCGTTGCGCAGCACATATACCTGCAGGGTCCAGGCCGGCAGCAGGGCCGGCAGGGTCCATGGGCTCAGTGCGCCCCACACCGTGCCGGCCAGCGCGAGCACCCAGGTCGAGGCGAACACCGTGGCCACGAACACCCGGTTGGCGCGCTCCGAGGTGCGCGCGGCGACCGTGCGCCGTCCCACCTGCCGGTCGTCGTCGGCGTCCGAGCTGTTCGAGCAGATCAGCACCTGTACCAGCCAGGTCCCGAACAGCACCGACTGGATCAGCGCGGCGGCGGTGAACCGCCCGGTCGCGGCCGCGTACGGGAGCAGCACACTGGCCGCCAGGGTGACCCCGGTGACGGCTTCCCCGCCGCCGATGAACCGGTAGCTGAAGTTGATTCCGGCCGAATACTGAACACCGAGCACCACAACGGCGAGACCGCCGACAAATATCCACCACGGCCGGAAGTCGGCAACAACGCAGAAGAGCACCACGCAGGCCACCGCGGTCGCCGCGGTGGCGAACGCGAATATCTGCGCCGTGCGTACCGTCAGCTGGCCGTGGACCAGGGGTTTGACCTGGCTGCGTTTTCTTTCCGGTGCGTAATTGCGCAGATCGCTGCCGTCCCGGTATCCGGTGATGTCATCGAATGCGTGGGAGGACCACATGCCGAAGGCGATCACCGCGAAGAACAGCAGGCACAGTACGGTGGACCTCAGATGCAGTCCTTGTACGCCAATGGTCAACGACCAGGAAATGATCGGGCCGAGCCAAATCTCGAAAAGTTTTACCTTTCCCAGTCGGCCGAGCGAACCGATGAGCTCCCCCGTTGTACTTGCCGCACCGACACGATTCGTGGGTGCGCTTTCCGTCACCATTTCCTCAACCCCTTGCAGAGTCGCACTCCGGCGGTCAATAATTTGCCGCGCCCCGATTTCATTCGATGCCGCAGTTCACCAACACAGGGGGAAAATCGTGCCGTTGCTCAGCAGAATTCCGGGCCGCGCCGTCATCGCCGGTATCGCCGGGACCGCCGCATACACCGTGGCCAGCACCCAGCTGAAACGCCGGGGCATAGGAGGTGGCATCACCACCCAGCCGGGCGAGGTAGCCACGGCGCTGACCGGACAGCGTGACCCGGCCGGTACGACGGGCCCGGCGCACCCTTCGGCGGAGCTGGTGAACGCGCTGCTGCACTGGGGATACGGCGCCCTCGGTGGCCTGAGCAGAGCGGCACTGGTCCGCCGTCGTGTGTCCGGCTGGCAACTGGAGCTGGCGCACCTGGGCGCCGTCTGGCTGCCGTGGCTGGCCCTGCTCGCCCTGTCCGGCAAGGGGCAGCGGGTGAACGGCCAAGTGCTGCTCGTGGACGGTGGCAAACACCTGGTGTACGTGCTCGTCGCGGGCCGTACCTTCCATCTGCTGTCGCCGTCCGCAGCCGCCGAGGACTGAACACCGGGCCACGGTCAGGCCACCACCCTGCCTGCCGGGCTGCCGGCGTCCACGGACACCGTGCCGGTCCAGCCGTCCACCACGGCACGCTTGCCCAGGTCGGCCGGGTCGGTGGCCACCCCGGCGATGAACGGGATGCCCAACTCGCGGCAGACGATGGCGACATGCGAGAGCACGCTGCCGTACTTGCTGACCACTCCGTCCGGGAGTACGGCGAGAACGTAGTTGCCGTCCACCCGGTCGCCGACCACGATCCGGCCTTCCTCGCCGTCGCTCTCCTGGACCAGCACGCCTTCGGCCCAGCCGGGAGCAAGCGCCTGGCCGGCGTTCGCGGCCTTGCCCCGTCGCGCGCGACGGGCGGCGGTCAGCTGCCCGTTGGTCTGCTGCACATCCACCGGGAAGTCGAGCTTGGCGGCCTCGTCGAGTTCCTCCGCCCGCTTGTCCACCAGTCGCATGCGAGCCCGGGCATCGAGCTGCCGCAGCTCCTGTACGCCCAGCAGCGCGGCCTCGGCCGGGTCGGCGCCGAACGCGCCACGGTCCAGCAGCACGCGGGTGCAGTGCAGCGCGCGCAGGCCGATCTCCTTGGAACGCTCCCGCTCGCCGAGCGCGAGGCCGAGCATCCTGACCGTCCGGTCGAAGACCGGGCCGAGCGCGGTGCCCAGCGGGACACCGACCTCGTCGAGTCCGGTGTCCGCCCGCTCCGCCACCCCCTTGCCCCGGAGCACGGACGCCGCCGAGGACAGCACGGGCGAGGAGAACCGGGCGAACGGCCCGCCGCCGTCGGTGACCTCGTAGTTGTTCAGCCGGTGCAGGTCCTCGGTGAGGATGCCGCCGCGGGCGCTGGCGCTGGCGCCGTCCTTGCGGTGCGCGCCGGCCCGCAGCAGTTCCAGCGCGGTGTCGCTGTCGTACTGCAGGCGCAGGATCTGCTTGGTCACCGATGCGGCGACCAGGGCGACGCTGGTGGTCCTGATGTGCAGGGCCCATGCGGTCCGCCCTGCCTTGATGGCCGCGTCGCAGGCCGAACCGGTCTGCCAGCTGCCGCCGGTGTTGATGGCGTCCAGCACGGCCGCTTCAGCCGCGGCGAGTTCGGCCTGGGCCTGGCCGAAGGCGTGCGCGTTGTTGCCGAGGAAGGACAGCGCACCGCGCAGCCGGCGCGCCCGGTGCAGCTTGCCGGGGCGCTTCTCCCGCTGGCTCTCCGGCCCGGCGCCGCCGAGCAGCAGCTCCCAGATGTCCTCGGGGTCGACGACGGGCAGTTCGTCGGCGAGTCGCTCGACGGTGGTCATGTTGAAGAACGGACGGAAGCCGAAGTAGCTGACGAAGTTCGGCCGCGGGCCGCTCGGCTGCTGCCGGCCGAACTTGACGGCGGCGTCCCGGAATCCGCGTTCCATGCCGGGCCCGATAATCGACCAGCTCAGCGGCGAGAGCAGTTCGGGGGACACCTCGCGGAAGTTGTGACCGCTGTGGACCGATACCCGTTCGGTCGCCGGGGTGTCCAGGGAAAAGGCGGGCAGAGACGTCACGGCAGTTGCTCCCTCAGTCGCGCGAACTCGTAGTCAAGGGACCGCACGAGATAGTCCCGGCCCAGCGGCGGGGTCACCCGGCCGGTGGCCACCAGCTGGTCGAGGCATCGCAGGTCCAGGTCCCACTGCGCGTTGCAGTAGTCCAGGACCTCGCGGTTCATGGACAGGTCCAGCCACTTCGGCCGCACCACCGCGGCCAGCGCACGGGCGAGGCCGGCGCTGCGCACCCGCTTGACCCGCAGCCCGTAACGGGCATTGATCAGATCGAAGATCTCCGCGTAGGTCGGCGAGTTCGGGTCGACCGCCCAGACCGCCGAGCCGCCGGTGCCGTGCTGCGCACGGTCGAGGAGGATCCCCGCGGCGAAGCCGGCGGGGCAGGACCAGTAACGGTTGCTGCCCACGACGGCGAGGGGCCAGCCCGCGGTCATCAGCCGGAACAGTTCGAAGAGCGCCTGCGGCTCGCTCGTCCGGTCCCCGTTGTCCTCGCTGACGACCACATGTCCGGCGCGCACGATGTCCACCGGGACGCCGGAGGCACGGGCGATGCGCTCGCCATGCAGCTTGGCCCACTCGTAGAAGTTGCGGTGCCGCATGGTTTCGGGGATCAGATCACTGCGTAGCCGCTGGCGGGTGTCGCCGAGCGCGAGCAGGCTGGAGACCAGCACCACGGTGCGCAGGTTGGGGCAGCGGCCGGCGAACTTGAGCACCCCGCGCAGCGGCGCGATGTGCTCGGCCTGCGCGTCGGCCAGCGAGATGGACAGGTCGAAGCTGCCCACGGAGACCACGATCGAGGTGACGTCGGCGGCCAACGCCTCGGCTTCCTCCGGTGCAAGGCCCAGGTCGGTACGCCGGGCGTCACCGAGGTGCACCTTGGCGAACCGCTCCACATGGGGGGCCGGTTTACGGGCCAGGCCGACCAGCGGAACGTCCTGTTGCGCGGCCTGTGCGGCCAAGGACGAGCCGACGTGTCCGCTGATCCCGACGACGAGCATGGTCATGACGGCCACCCCGAGTAGTAGCTGTTCAGCCGGACCGGCTCATCGGTCAACGGCATGCCCAATGTGCGCACCAGGCTGCGTACGGATACGTCCCGGCCCAGTCCCTCGCCGGTGTAGACGGTCCGGGAGGCGAAGTACCGCAGCCCGATGGCGGCGGCATTGGTCGGGCTCTCGTCCAGCCGGTCGGCCTGCCGGGACACCGCCTTGAGCCAGTTCGCGGGCAGCCGCACGGGCCGCGGGAAGGTGCTCGGCTCTCGTTCGCTGGCCACCGCGGCTTCCCGGATGAAGGCCTCGACGATCGGTGCGGCGGCCCCCTGGCCGATGTTGCGGACCTCAGGAATGTCCACGGGTTCGGTGTCGAAGAGTTCGACCATTTTGGCCGCGACCAGGTCCCGTGGGCAGACGTCCAGCCGGGCGCCGGAGCTGTAGGGCAGCAGCGGCCAACGGCCGCTGGTGATCAGCCGGGACAGCGGCACCTTGCGCGAGCCGTTGTCGCCGGACACCGGGTCCAGATCGCCGGACAGGGCCGGGATCCGGGCGATGAACGCGGGCAGGTCGTAGCGGCGGGCAAGCCGGGCGATGGCCCATTCGCCGCGCAGTTTGGCCCGCTCGTACTTGGTGAGGTGGTCCCGCTCCTCGAGCAGGAACTCCCCGACCTCGGCGCCGTAGTCGTAGCCGACATACAGCGAGCCGGCATGGATGAGCTTGGCGCCCAAGGCGTGGGCGAGTTCGGCCGCGTGCGAGGCGCCATCGATATTGGTCTCGGCCAGCCGCGCCCACGGCGCGGACCAGCCGACGTCGCCCGCCACGCTCAGTACGATCCGCACCCGGCCCTTGAGCGCGTCGACCTGCGCTGCGGTCAGGCCCCAGTGGGGAGCGCGGATGTCACCCTGTACGGACTCGACCTGTGCACCGCTGCGTTTGGCCAGCGAGCGGGCCCGGCCTTCGTGATCACGGCCGCGGATCACCGCGACCACGGGTTGGTTCGCTTCACTGATCTTGCGGAGCAGCGCCATTCCCAGGAATCCGGTCGCGCCGGACATCAATACGGTCACGTCAGGGCCTCCACGGCCGCCTCGGCTCGATCGGCTTTCGCGGGCGCGGGAAGCGGCGCGAAGCGCACCACACCTTCTCTGCGCCCCAGTTTTGTCAGGCCGTTGCCCGGTCCGGCGTCATAAAGCTGGTGGATGCCGGCCGCGCGGACCGTGTGCACCGCATCGATCCAGCGCACCGGCAGCAGCAGCGCCCGAATGAGCAGCTCCCTGATCTCCTCGGGGTCCTCGTGGACCTCCGCGTCCGCGGTGGACACATACACCGAACGGGACCGGGCGAAGGGAACCGCTTCCACTTCGGTCCGCCAGTGCGGCAGCGCGTCGGCCAGCAGCGGGCTGTGGAACGAGCCGCCGATCGGCAGCACTTCGGCCAGCAGCTCCATCGTTCCGGCCAGCACCTTGGCGGCGTCCGCCGTGGGCCGGTCACCGGTCAGCACCGTCTGCCGGCTGCCGTTGAATCCGGCCACCTCCAGCACTCCGCCAGTCCGGGCGATGGCATTGCGCCGCAGCCACTCGATGGCCGGGCCACGGGCACCCATGATGGCGACCATCACACCGGGGCGGCCGTGCTCGCGGCTGACCTCACCCCGCCGGACGGCCAGTCGGAATCCGTCCCATACGTCGATCACCCCTGCGCAGGCCGCCGCGGTCAGCTCGCCGAGGCTGTGCCCGATGACCAGGGGTACCGCGGGCCGTTCGCCGTACGTGGCCTGAACGGCCGCGATTCCGGCCGCGTAGGTAGCCGGCTGGGCGATGGTGGTGTCGTTGAGGTCCAGCGCCTCGGGATCGTCGCCGAACCGGTCGAGGAACGCGGCGACCAGCGGGTGCGCCCGATGGGTGCGCAATGCGTCTATCACGGCCGGGCGTTTGTTGCCCTGCCCGGGAAAGGCGACTCCGAACGAGCCGGCGTCGTCGGTTGTCATGAGATGGACAGCCCCCCGTCGATGGACAGCACCTGTCCGGTCATCGCATCCGAATCCACCAGCAGCTCCATGCCCTTGGCCACCTCGTCCGGAGTGACGAACCTGCGGATCGGGGTGCGGTCGGCGAAGTGCTTGCGCGCCTCATCGGGCACATCGTGGGTGAGCTCGGTGGCCATGAATCCCGGTGACAGCGCATTGACGGTGACGTGTCGGCGGCCGCACTCCAGGGCGAGCGACCGGGTCATCGCGATCACGCCGCCCTTGGACGCGGAGTACGCGGTCTGTCCCTTGCTGCCGACCAGCCCGGCCGGCGAGACCACGTTGATGATGCGGCCCCATCGGGCACGCAGCATGGCCGGCAGCACGGCACGGCTGGTGTGGAAGCTACCGATCAGATTGACCTGGATGGTGGCCACCCAGTCCTCGATGGACTGGGTGGCCATCAGCCCGTCCCGGCGAATCGCGCCGGAGTTGACCAGTACGGACACCGCACCGAGTTCGTCGGTCACCTGCTCGACCATCCCGGTCACCGCGGCCCAGTCCCCGATATCGGCGCGCACCACGATGGCGGGATGGGTCAGCTCGGCGGCTACCTTGCGCGCGCCCTCCTCGTTGCTGGTGCAGTGCAGGGCCAGCCGGTAGCCCTTGGCGTCGAGCGCCTTTGCGCAGGCCGCCCCGAGGGCGCCGGATGCTCCGGTGACCAGTGCGACCGGCAGGGTCATCGAAGCTCCCCGGCCGGCTCGACGGTACGGGTCCTGCTGTGCGCGATGAAGGCGTCCAGCGCCGCCACCGCCGTGGTACCGGGCGCCGCGGCCGCCGTGAAGCCGGCGAGATCGGCGGCGGCGGGCTCCTCGCCGGTGCCCGCCTGGCGGGCACCGAGCAGCACTGCGGAGGCCGCGGAGTCGCCTTCCTCGGCGAGCAGGTGCTCTTCGCCCGCGGCCAGGTCGAAGGCCACGATCATGGCTGCGCTGGCGGAGCCGTTGGCCAGGGTGGACAGGGCCACCGTGGTCAG
The DNA here is from genome assembly GCF_043200375.1 of Streptomyces sp. NPDC048434. Lineage (NCBI taxonomy): Bacteria > Bacillati > Actinomycetota > Actinomycetes > Kitasatosporales > Streptomycetaceae > Streptomyces > Streptomyces sp. NPDC048434. The sequence goes on from NZ_JBICXQ010000022.1 coordinate 108,118, forward strand.
CAGCGAGAGCGAGTCGGCGCCGCCCGTGTAGTGCATCGTCGGGCCGCGGAACCCGGTGGTGATGGCGATGTTGCACAGCGGGTTGTTGGGCATCCGCCGCAGCCAGTCCGTCGGGTTGGCCGGGTGCAGATAGAAGTGGCTCAGCCGCTCCACGATGTCGGGGTCGTCCTCCGCCGCGAAGTCCGGTATCGGGATGGACGGATCCCAGTTGCTCACCGTGAACAGCGCGAACCGCTCGAGATCGAGGGAGCTGTCGATGGTCTTGGCCCGGTCCGCCAGCTCGATCGCGGCCACGAACGGCGCGTAGAAGGCGCGCTCCAGCAGCCGGCTCACTTTGCGCGGCACGCCGGCCTTCGACCGCTGCTTGAGGTCCCCGGGAAGTTCGGCGGAACCGATCGCGGACAGCAGCGCGAAGTCGTGGGTGGATTTGGTGGTCATCTTCTCCCTCACAGACTTCCGATAACCAGGGAGGCGTTGTGGCCGCCGAACCCGAAGCTGTTGTTGACGACCTTGCGCAGACCGCGCTCACGGGCGGTGTTCGGCACATAGTCCAGATCGCACCGGGGATCCGCGCTGCCGAGATTGACGGTCGGCGGGATCACGCGGTCGCGTATCGCCTTGACGGCCAGGACGGTCTCCACGGCGCCGGCTGAGGCCATGCTGTGGCCGAGCGAGCCCTTGACCGAGCTGATCGGGATGGACTTGGCGGCATCGCCGAACGCATTCCGGATGGCGAGGGTTTCGCACCAGTCGTTGTCCCTGGTGCTGGTGCCGTGGGCGTTGATGTAGTCCACGTCGGCCGGGTTGATCCCCGCGTCGTCCAGCGCCCTGCTCATCGCATACGTCGGGCCGAGCGCGTCCGGCGGGGAGGCGACCATGTGGTAGGCGTTCTGCGAGAAGCCGAAGCCGTCGATGGTCGCCAGCGGCTCGGCGTTGCGTGCCTCGGCGTGCCGTTCGGACTCGAGGACGACGAATCCGGCGCCCTCGGACAGCAGGAAGCCGTCCCGGCGGGCGTCGAACGGGCAGGACGCCTCGGCCGGATCGCAGTCCCGCGCCGTCATCGCGTACAGGCTGCAGAACGAGAAAAAGTCGATCTCGCGCAGCAGGCAGTCGGCTCCGCCGGCCAGGACGACATCGGCCTGGCCGGACTCGATGAGTTTCATCGCGGAGCCGACGGCCAGCCCGCCGCCGGCGCACGCGCCGTACAGGCCGGTGCTCCGGCGGGCGCCCGCGGCGAGCTGGATGGCCGCCACGATGTCCTCGGCCGGACCGATCTGAGCCACCCGGCCCTGGCCGGGGAGCTGCCGCTCGCCGTGCGTCGCGATCACGGCGATGTCCATCGCCTGCTCCGCGCCCTCGAACCCGGCCATCGCCAGCGCCTCCTGGGCCGCGTGGGTGCCGAACTCGATGGCGTGCGAGGCGGTTTCCGAATTGGCCGCCCGGCCCGGCACCGGGGCGCCCACCCGGGTGCCGGCGTCGAACAGCGGGAACCGTTCCAGATACTGCCCGAACCGCTTGCCGTCCACGACGCTGGCCCAGGTTTCCTCGGCCGACCAGCCGCCCGGCGTCACCGCACCCAGCCCGGTGACGACTACCCGCTCAGACACCGGCACCGACCCGGTCCGCGATGAACTCCACCACGTTCCCGACCGACAGCCGGCGGGACACCTCGGCCAGATCCTGATCCGACAGCTGCCCGTCGCTGCCCACACCATCGGGCAGGAAGCGGGCCAGCTCCGTCAGCAATTGCTTGACCTCGCCATCATTCACCGCAATACCAAACTCGCCCTTGAGCGCGAGAATCAGCTCGAGCAGATCGAGCGAATCGGCGTCCAGGTCATCAACGAGACGAGAATCCAATTCGATCTCGTCCACGCCAATCTCCAAGTTCTTCGCCATCTGCACCCGCAGACGCTCAAAGATCTCACCACGATCGACAGACACCACAGACCTCCCGTAGAGACCGAACACCCACGCCCGAAAGTGCGGGAACTCGAAATGAACCCGATGAACTCGACAAGCAAGCGCAGTCCAGCACGGGCCACTTCCACCGGCCAAACCCAGAACCGCACTTGCCAGGAAAGGAAACTAAAACCGCACATGCCGCACGGCGCGGGAAGCGTGTCATGGCAGGAGACAGATACATCCGCACTTGCGCCTTTGTCGCGCTCATCCGCAGCGCCTATCGTCCACGGGAACTACCGCACTGGCGCAAAGCAATCAGGCGGCTACGTAATCAGCTGGCTACGAATTTCCGGACGGGAGGATGAATGCCAGACCGCAGAGCTCTGATCGGCCGACGGTACGAGTCAGCGGGGCTGTTGGTCGACGCGGAGGAAAGCAACGCCTATCACGAGGCGATCGGCGACGAAGGCGGCCCGCACCTCGACCGGGGCACCGCATCGCCGTTCTACGCGGTGCGGCTGGTCGCTCCGCTGTGGCGGTCGATCTACCAGGCACCCGAACTGGACACCGAGGACCAGCGGGTGCTGCACGCGGAACAACGCCTGATGGCGCACCGCGACTTGCGGGTGGGCGAGAAGGTCACCGCGCAGGCATGGGTCGCGGATGTGGTGGGCTTCGGATTCAACGACGCGGCGATCATCCGCAGCGGTCTGCTGGACGCCGAAGGCCGGCCGGTGGTGTCCATGGAGAGCACGCTTGCCATGCAGGGCAGCAGCGGCCTCCCCCCGTCCGGCCGCCGCACGGTCCAGCCCGCCAAGGGCGAATCGGCCACCACACTGCGGTGCACATTCGACGCGGACGCCCCGCGCCGTTACGCGGACGCGGCCGACGACCACAATCCACTGCACCTCGACGATGCAGCCGCCCGCGAGGCCGGACATCCCGGCCGGATCCTGCACGGCATGTGCACCTTGGCCACCGGGATCAGCGCGCTGGTCAACGCGCTGCGCAACGAGCGGCACAGCCGGCTCCGCTACCTACAGGCCCGGTTCAGCCGGCCGGTGTTCCCGGGCAGCACCGTTGACTTCGCGGCGCACACCTCCGTCGCGGCCCATGCCTATGTGGTCGGCGCGAGTCTGGACCGCCGACCAGTCCTGAAGAACTGCTGGCTGCGGCTGGCGGAGAACGGGTGACGAAGATGGCATCGGAACACCAGCGCAGCGACGAAACAGTCTCCAATGCAGCGGTCTCTCATGCACCGGTCTCTTATTCCTCCTATTTGGACATCGACGGACTGCTGAGCCGGCAGCGCCCGCTCACCGATGTACCGGATGAGTACCTTTTCATCGTCACCCACCAAGCGCTGGAACTGTGGTTCTCCGAAGCGCTGCACGAGATCGACCAGCTCGTACGCGACCTCAACGCGGACCGCCTGGCCGCGGCCGGCCGGAAAGCCGGCCGGCTGCGGAAGATCATCGATCTGTGCTCGGCACACATGGATGTGCTGGACACCATGCCGATGCAGGAATTCTTCGCTTTCCGCGACGCGCTCGGGCGCGCCAGCGGATTGCAGTCCGCGCAGTTCCGCGCGCTGGAGCTGGCATCGGGCCTGTCCGCGGAGGACACGCTACGCATCGCCCGCGCGGTCGGCTCGGCGGATGCGCGGCTGCGGAAGGCACAGTTGATGCCCAGCATCCGACAGGCCTTCGGGCACTTCCTGGCCAGGGCCGGCATCACAGTGCATCAGCTCTACTCCGTCCATGATGAATCCGTCACGGAGATCCGCGCATTCGCCGAGGAACTCATCGAGTACGACATCGCTTTCAACCGCTGGCGATACCGGCACTACCTGCTCGTGGTCCATGCGATCGGAGCCAATCCGGGCACCTCAGGCAGTACCGGTGCGCGCTATCTGCGCGACACCACAAAGAAATGGTTCTTCCCCGAGATCTGGAGCGCACGGAGCATGGGCGACACGACACTGCCCGCCGCCGTCCCCTTGACGGCACCGCTGGACGGCTCGGTCTCCGCGGACCGCAGCCTGCTCGGCGGGAAAGGCTGGGGCCTGCAACAGATGCACCAGCTCGGCATCCCGGTGCCGCCCGCCTTCACCATCACCACCACGGCCTGCAACCAGTACTTCGAGCAGGGCAGCGAGCTGTCCGAGGAACTGTGGGACCACGTACTCGGCGAGATCGAGCTGTTGGAACGGCGGACCGGATCCCGGTTCGGGGGCACCCCGCCGCTGCTGGTATCCGTCCGCTCCGGCGCTCCGGTGAGCATGCCGGGCATGATGGACACGCTGCTGAACGTCGGGCTCACCCCTGCCGCGCTCGCCTGGCTGGGCGACGAGCGGCAGGCGACCGGGCTGCGCGACTCGCTGGCCGAGTACGCCGCCCAGGAGCGCGCCACCACGCTGTCCGCGGCCGGTTCTCTCCCGTCGCGGGAGCATGTGCTGCGGGAACTGCGCTCGTCGATCACCCGGGTCTTCGACTCCTGGCACAGCGACCGGGCGCGTACCTACCGAGCGGCCAACCACATCCCGGATGATCTGGGCACCGCCGTGACCGTGCAGGCGATGGTGTTCGGGAACCTCGACGAGCGTTCCGGCACCGGTGTGTATGTGACCCGCAATCCGATCACCGGGGAGCAGGTCCCGTTCGGGGAGTGGCTACCGCAGGCGCAGGGCGAGGAGCTGGTCGGCGGCCGAAGCACACCGAAGCCGCTGGACGAGCTGCGCACGGCGATGCCCGAGATTTACGAGCAGCTCATCGGCTTCGGGCAGCGGCTGGAGCGCACCCAACGCAATGTGCTGGAGATCGAGTTCACCGTCGAGTCCGGCATGCTGTACCTGCTCCAGGTGCGCAATTCCTCGAGCACGCCGGCCGCCGCGGCGCGCTGGGCCGTCGACCTGGTGCACTCCGGGGTCATCGAGATCCCCGAGGCGCTGGCCAGGGTGCCCGTCGACGCGGTACCGGAAGCGCGACGCAGCGAGTCCCGGGACGAAACGGCCGCGCTCCTGGCGAGCGGCATCGGCGTATCGCCAGGGGTGTCCACCGGTCTGGTGGTCGCCGGCGCGGACCAGGCCGAGGAGATGGCCGAACGCGGGCAGAAGGTGTTGCTCGCCAGCTCGACCACCAGCACCCACGACATCCATGGGTTCCTGATCGCCGACGGGGTGATCACCGAACGCGGCGGCACCACCTCGCACGCCGCGGTGGTGGCCAGGCAGCTCGGGCTGCCCTGCGTGGTCGGCTGCGGCGAGGGCACGGTCGCCCGGCTGCGGGGACAGGTGGTCACCCTCGACGGCGGCACCGGCCGCATCTACGCCGGTGATGCCCTCGGGTCCGGACAGGACGAGAGCGAGGGCGATGGCTCCGGGCGGCCCGCTCCGGCCGAGCTCCTCGCCCGCTGGCGGGCCGAGGTCGCTCAGGGCAAGCACAACTGACACAAGGCAAGCGAGACAAGGGGGCACGGTGAATACTGCGCACGAGCTGGGCACGTCCGTACTGCACTGTTTGCGGATCAAGGGCAGGGCTCGGACGGCCGGGGTCGCGACCGCGCTGGGGGCCGAGGAGGCCGCCGTACAGCGCGCATTGGAGCAGGCGGCAACCGACGGACTGGCGACGCAGCGTTCGGGCAGACTGGCCGGCTGGCTGCTCACGCCGGAGGGCCGCAAGCAGTGGAGCGAGCACAGCGCGGCCGAGCAGGCCGAGATCGACATGGCGGGACCGACGGAACTGTATGACGCTCAATTCCTCGCGCTGAACAGCGCATTCAAGAAACTCTGCGCACGCTGGCAACTGGAACGGACATCGAGTACGAGTGCGGCGGTGGACGGGTCCATCACGACCGGGTTCGAGGAGATCCACCGTACGGCGGACGCTCTCCTCGGCCGGTTCGCCGCGTTGCTTCCCCGCTTCGCGCTCTATCAACCTCGGCTCGAAGCGGCAATCGGACGCTTCAGGTCCGGTGAATCCGCGGCGCTGCTCCAGCCGTTCACCGACTCGTACCACGACGTCTGGCTGGAACTGCACGAGGATCTGCTCCTGCTGCTCGGCAAGGAGCGGGAGGAGGACGACTAGCTGGGGCGGGTCCAAGCCCCGGCTCACGCAGCGCGGTCCCAGCACACGCAGCGGCTCCCCGAGCAGGTCGGGGAGCCGCTGTCTGCGGTGTCCGGACGAGGGAGGTCACTTCTCCAGGAAGGCCTTGGCGCCGGCGAGTTCCTTGGCCACGTCCTTGCGCAGCCAGCGGTCGAAGGGCGGGTCCAGGAGCCAGGCGAGCGCCTTGGCGAAGGTGAACTCCACCCGACGGGTGACCCAGGTGCCCCCGTCCCGCTCGTCGAAGGTGAAGAACGCCCCGAAATGCGCCAGACGGTCGGTCCAGGACGGCACGCCGCCGATCTTGATGCTCTTCTGGTCCTCCGCGAGCACCACCCGCTGCGTTGTCTTCGGTCCGGGCAGGCCGAGCAGACGTGGCTGGAAGGTGAACACCACCTCGTTGCCGGTTCGCTCCGTCCGGTAGATCTTCCCCAACTTCGCGTCCACTTGCTTGTAGGCGTTCAGATCGAGGATGAACTCAATGATGTCCTTGGCGGGACGATCGAAGAACAGCCGCGCCTCTCCCCTTGCCATCCGCGTTCTCCTCAGCAGTCGTTCGCTCGCCCTGTCCCGCCGCTGCGGCCGGGCCGCCGGCTTTATCCGGCCGACGCTTTCCGATCGTGCCAGCCGGCCTGCTCACGTTGGATGGTTTTGGCCACACGCTTGGCCAGCAGCCCGATTTCCCGCAGATGTCCGGTCAACGGCGAGGTGAAGCCGATGACGTGCAGTCCGATACCGGCCAATCGCTTGTTCTCCGGGCCGTACTGCGGCGGTACGCCACGCTCGTTGAGCACCCCCGGCTCATCGATCAGCGAGTCGAGGCCGGTGCGGTAGCCGGTCGCGGTGATCACCGTGTCCGCGTCCCGGGTCCGCCCGTCGCTGGTCGTCACTCCGGTCTCCTGCAGTCCGATCACGGACGGCAGCACTTCGATGCGGCCGTCGCGTACGCCGGCCAGGAACGCCCCGTCGTCGACGGAGGGGCTGACCCCGGTGCGCAGCAGCCTGGTGAACATGCCCTCCTCCGGTCGGCCCAGCGGGGTCTTGCCGAGATCACCTGCGGAGAGGCGCTGGATGATGCCACCGCCGATGTCCTGCAACCGGACCGGCAGATGCTTGTTGCTCACCGACAGGCCCTGCAGCGGCAGGCCCCACAGTTCACGCGGCAGGAAGCTCGGCGAGGTGCGTACCGCGATGGCCAGCGTCCCTTTCGTCCGCCGCAGCAGATCGCTCGCGATGTCCACACCGGACACGCCCGCGCCGACGATGACCACCCGCTCGTCCTCGAACGGGTCCGGCCGCAGATAGTCGGCCGCGTGCAGCAGCCGGCCGCCGAATCCGGCCCGGCCGGGCCAGTCCGGAGTGAACGGCCGGTGGTAGAGGCCGGTGGTGAGCACGACGTGGTGCGCGGTGATCAGGCCGCTGCCGGTGGTCAGCTGCCACCGGTGGTCGCGGCCGCGCGCGATGCCGGTCACCCGTACGCCGGTGCGCACCACATGCCGCACCGGTTCGGCGTAGTCGGTGATGTAGCTGACCAGGTCGTCCCTGGCGACCCAGCGGCCGTAGCGCTTGGGGATGGCCTGGCCCGGCATCTGGGAGAGCCAGCGCACCGAATTGAGGCGCAGGTTTTCATAGCGGTTGCGCCAGGTGTGGGCGATCTCGGTGTTCTCGTCGAAGGCGAGGACACCGACGCCGCGGTCCATCAGGCATCTGGTCACCGCGAGCCCAGCGACGCCGGCACCGACCACTGCGGTGTGCACATGCTCGGTGGGCCGGTCCGGTGCGGCATCCGCCGGCGCTGTGCCGGCGGGCTGCACCGCTCGTTCGGTGGTCAAGTGCCCACCTCCCGGTAGATGTTGACCCGGTCGTCGAGGCCGATACGGGTTGCGTCCAGCCGGCCGGTCGCCGCGAGCAGGAAGTCACGCGGATCGCCGGTGACTGGGTCCCCGCCACCCCGGATCCGCAGTTCCTCAATCCCGTCCAGCCGCAGCGTCGCGGGGCCCCAGCCCCACAGGCCGAGTGTCTCCGCCACATGCACCACGCCGGCCCGGAGGCCGGAGCCCCGGTCCGGCTCGCGGCCGGCCGCGGAGCGGATGTCGTCGCCGTGTACGTACAGCTCGTACCAGAGCACGAGTACGGCCCGGCGCAGCGGTCCGGGAAAGCCGCCCGGAGCGCGGGCCAGCCAGGCCTCGTCGGTGAAGCTGTCGAGCACGCTGCCGCACAGCCGGCCGGCCTTGCGCAGTTCCTTGGCCACCTCGGCCGGGGTCCGGTGCCTGCGCTCGGCGGCCTGCCGTGCGGTCACCTCGGGCAGGCCCTGGCCCGCCATCCGACCGACCGCGACATCGGTGAACAGGCCTGCCACATGTCCGGCCACATCCCGTACCTCCCAGCCTTCGCACCGGCTCGGCGCGCACCATTCCGCCGGTTCGAGGGACTGGAGCAGTTCCACGAAGTCCTTGCAGTAGTGCGCGATGCCGTCCATCACGTCCTGCCGCGGCAATACCAGCGGCGGCTCGGCGCGGCGGTTCTTCACCGGGTACCTCGCAGGGCCGGTCGGGTTGCGGCGAGGGAGGCGATGCAACTGTGCATGACGTCCAGCGCGGAGTCGCTGGTCGCCGCCTCGAGTTCGGCCAGGTCGAAGAGCGCGGGCAGCACGTCGTCTTCGTCGGCCGCGACCAGGGAGAGGCCGGCGGCGGCGCTGGGTGCCCGGCCCGAGGGGTGGTTGCGGTGTTCGGGATCGGTGTCATAGGCGATGATCAGGGCCTGCTTGGCCGCGCCCCGCCGCAGGTCGGCGGCGGCGACCGCGAGCACCTGCTCAAGGGCGTCCGGGCCGCCGACCAGATGTGCGTTGGGGCCGCGGAACCCCTCCGAAATGGATACCTGGCACAGCGCGTTGTTGGAGAGCATGCGCAGCCAGTTGACCGGGTTGGCCTCTTCCAGGATGTTCTGGCTGATCAGGGCGTCCGAATCGGCCGATCCGTCGGAGCGGAAGGGCTGATCGGGCATGTCCCCGTCCCAGCCGCCCACCGTGTAGAGCGCCACGTCCTTCGGCTCGGCGGCCGGATCGCTCCGGTAGAGGGCGGCGGTGACCACGAACGGCGCCATCGACGCGGCGTCCAGAAACCGCAGCACCTTGCGCGACGTCAGTTTCTTGGCGTGTTCCCGCAGGTCGCCGGGGCCGTCCTGGCTGCGGTAGGTGGCGTTGACCCGATAGTTCATGCGGCCCTCCCCAACACGAGGGAGGCGCTGTGCCCGCCGAATCCGAAGCTGTTGCTCAGGACGTGCTGCAGGGGTGCCTTCCGCGCCCCGCCCGGAAGATAGTCCAGGTCACAGGCCGGGTCCGGCTCCCGCAGATTGGAGGTGGGCGGCATGATGCCGTCGCGCAGCGACAGGATGCTCAGCACCGCCTCGATCGCGCCGCAGGCACCCATGGTGTGGCCCAGCTGGCTCTTGTTGGACGTGATCGGCACCGACTCCGCGTGCTTGTCGAAGACCTCACGGATGGCCAGGGTTTCCGAGGTGTCGTTGTCCTTGGTGCTGGTGCCGTGCGCGTTGATGTGGTCGATGTCGGCTGCGGCCAGCCCGGCGTCGCGCAGTGCCTCGCGCATCGCGTATTCGGGTCCGAGACCGTCCGGCGGCGGTGCGAAGACGTGGTACGCGTTCTGCCGTAGGCCGAAGCCCTCCAGATACGCCAGGGGGCGGGTGCCCCGCTCCTGCGCGTGCCGTTCGGATTCCAGCACCAAGAAGGCGGCGCCCTCGGCCAGCACAAAGCCGTCCCGTCGGCTGTCGAACGGGCAGGACGCCTGGGCCGGATCGCAGTCCCGCGTCGACATCACGTACAGGCTGGAGAAGGAGAAGAAGTCGAACGGTGTGACCAACGCATCGCTGCCGCCGGCGAGGATAACGTCCGCGCGGCCCGACTCGATCATCCGCTTGGCCATGCCGATGGCCTGGGCACTGCCGGCGCAGGCACCGTAGGGAGCGCTGCTCCGCCGCGCGTTGGCCACCTCGGCGATCCGCGCGGCGATCCCCCGTACCCCGATGACCCTGCCGCTGCCCTGCTCGGTCGGCAGCCGGCGTTCGCCGTGGTTCGCCACGACGGCGAGGTCCACGGTCGGCTCGGGTGGCGGGGCGCCCTCGGCCGCGCCGTCATCGGCGAGGGGAAGTCCGGCCATGGTCAGCGCTTCACGGGCCGCGTGGGTGCCGTATTCGATGGACAGTGAGTGGGCCGGCAGTACCCCCTCGCGGCCGGGCACCATCCCGGCCACCCGGCTGGAGGAGGGGAAGGTGTGGAACCGGTCGACCGCGCTGACGCACGACCTGCCCGCGACCACGCCGGCCCAGGTTTCCTCGGCCGACCAGCCGCCCGGCGTCACCGCACCCAGCCCGGTGACGACTACCCGCTCAGACACCGGCACCGACCCGGTCCGCGATGAACTCCACCACGTTCCCGACCGACAGCCGGCGGGACACCTCGGCCAGATCCTGATCCGACAGCTGCCCGTCGCTGCCCACACCATCGGGCAGGAAGCGGGCCAGCTCCGTCAGCAATTGCTTGACCTCGCCATCATTCACCGCAATACCAAACTCGCCCTTGAGCGCGAGAATCAGCTCGAGCAGATCGAGCGAATCGGCATCCAGGTCATCAACGAGACGAGAATCCAATTCGATCTCGTCCACGCCAATCTCCAAGTTCTTTGCCATCTGCACCCGCAGACGCTCAAAGATCTCACCACGATCGACAGACACCACAGCTCACTCCTTGCCAGAAACTGTCCGAAGAGCCGGAAAATCGCTATTACAGCGTTGAGTTGCGGTCATTGAACACAGCGGATCTCGAGCAATCAACTCCAGAGCCGCACTTGCCATCCACCGCAGCCAAAACCGCACATGAGATCTCGACCCGTATCGCGACCCGAATCTCGTCCCGACAAGAACAACCACATCCGCACTTGTCACTTCAACATTCGCCGGACAGCGATCTACCGTTGCCGCCGTGCGAATAGGATTGAACATCGACGGCGGACGGCACTTCACTGAGCTGATCGAAAAAGTCGAGCATGCGAGCCGGGCCGGATATGTCAGTGCCTGGCTGCCGCAGAGCCCCGGCTCTGGTCCGCGAAAACGGAGCAGTCGGCGAACTCGGCACGAACTGTTCGGATATGACAGCCTGACCGCGCTCGCGGTCGCCGCCCAGTCCGTCCCCGACATCGAGTTGGGCACCTGCGTCGTGCCCACCTTCCCCCGCCACCCCATGGTGCTCGCGGAACAGGCGCTGACGGTGCAGGCCGCGCATACCGGCCAGGTCACCCTCGGTATCGGCGTGTCCCACCGGCACGTCGTCGAGGACCAATGGGGCTACCCGTACGACCGGACCGCGCTGCGGATGCGGGAGTACGTGACCGTGCTCAACCAGCTGTGCGGGGAAGGCGCCGCGTCTTTCAGCGGTGAGACGGTCAGTGCCCATGGCGCGCTGTCGTTTCCGGTGGCACGACGGGTACCGGTGCTCGTCGCCGCGCTCGGGCCGCGCATGCTCGAGGTGGCCGGGGAGTGCTCGGACGGGGTGATCACCTGGATGACCGGACCGCGCACCCTGGAGGACCACATCGTGCCGCGGCTGACCAAGGCCGCGGAAGCGGCCGGCCGCTCGCAGCCCCGCGTCGTGGCCAGCCTGCCGGTCTGTGTCACCGCAGATCCCGACTCCGTCCGCGAGTTGGCCGCGCGGATGTTCCTGATCTACCGGTCGCTGCCCAACTACCGGGCGATGCTGGACCGGGAGAATGCCGAACACGGCGGGGACATCTCGCTGGTCGGCAGCGAAGAGGACGTCACCCGCGGCATCGAACGGCTTGCCCGGGCAGGGGTGAGTGACCTCAATGCGCTGGTCATCGGTTCCGAGCTGGAACAGGCCAGGACCCACGGCTTGCTGACCGCACTCACCGACCACGAAGGAGCAGGGTTGTGACCGACAGTTCAACCGCCGTGTTCTACGAGATCAAGTCCCATATCAGCGACAAGAGCGACGCGGAGATCCGCGCCTACGTCGACGGCCGGGAGGGTGGCGTCGAAGCCATTCTCGACCTGGTCTTCGCCCAGATGCCCGGTGCGTTCCTCCCGGAGAAGGCCGGCACCCAAGAGATCAGCTTCCAGTACGAGATCACCGGCGCGAACGGCCCGCGGTACTACTACGCGGACGTACGCGACGGCGGCTGCCACTGCGGCAGCGGCAAGCTGGAGAAGCCCAGGGTCACCATGACCATGGAAATCCCGATCTTTCTGCAGGTGCTGACCGGCACCATGGCGCCGGTGCGGGCGTTCCTCACCCGCAAAATCCGGGTTTCCGGGGACATGATGGCCGCCACCAAGTTCGAGAGCTGGTTCTCCCGTCCATGAGCGCACACCACCGCATCCCTCGGCTCCTCGGATACACCGTCATGGGCATCCGATACGGCGTCAGTATCGCGTTCGCGGCGGCCCCGGCGAAGACCATGACCCAGATGTTCGGATCGCCGGGGACGTCTCCGGCCGCCCGGCTCGCCGCCCGGCACTACGTGGTGCGCGACCTCGCGCTCGGCGCCGGCCTGCAGCGCGCACTGCACCAGCGTCGGCACGCGGCGAAGTGGATGCTCGCCGGAACCGTCGCGGACCTCATCGATCTCGGCGCGATCGTCGCCACCCATCCGGACCGGCGGATACGTAACCGGCTCGCGCTCGGCATGACGGCAGTCGTGGCCACCGACACGGTGATCGGCGTGCTGCTGCGCGACGATGCCCCGTCGCCCGCTGAGTGATCCAGTGGTCGATTCGCGATCGGCCCGGCCTAGGGCAGCGGCCTTCGGCCCGCTTGTCGGCGTCGCCGTCAGCGTGCTGGCAGCCGCCGCTCTGACGGCGCCACGGCCGGAGCTCGGCGCATCGCTGCCCGGTGCGCTGATCGACTACGGTCTGCCCCTCGCCCGTGCGCTGACCGACCTGGCCGCCGCGGCCATGCTCGGATTCGGGCTGCTCCCGGTGCTGTTGGTGAAGGACTCCCCCGCCATGGGCCGGGCGGCGCTGCGGGCGTCGGTCCCGGCGAACGTCCTGTTGGTGCTGACCGCGGTGCTCACCCTGGTCCTCGAGACGGCGAAGGGCGCGTCCGGTTCGCGGTTCGACTTCGGTCTGCTCGCCGAGGAGGTGCGCGCGCAGCGGACCGGAGTGGCGCTGTTGGCCCTCGCCGCCATCGGCCTGGTGTGCCTGGCCCTCAATCTGGGCTGTCACTCACGCCCCCAACGGGTGCCGCCCGAGCTTCGGTTGATCGCGGCCGGCGCCGCGCTGCTCCCGCTGCCGATGACCGGTCATGGGCAGCACTCCGCGTATCAAGGGCTGATCATGCTCACGCGGGGCGCGCATGTGATCGGCGCGGCGGCCTGGACCGGCGGGCTGTTCGCACTGGCGCTGCTGGTGGTCTCCCACCGGGTCGAACTCGCAGCCGCCCTGCCCCCGTTCTCGCGCCTGGCCACGGTCGCGCTGGTGCTGGTCGGCGGCACCGGAGTGGTGGACGCGGTGGTGCAGGTGTTGGCCACCCCCGGTGCGGGGCTCCCTGCCCTGTGGGGCACCGATTACGGCGCCCTCGCGCTGGCCAAGGTGGTATGCGTGCTGATGCTCGCTCTACTGGGCGGCCGGATCCGCTACCGGCTGATGCCGCGCATCGCGGCCGGGCGGCCCTCCGGGCTGATCGGCTGGGCGGGCTGCGAACTGGGTGTGATGGGCGCGGCCTACGGGCTGGCCGCCCTGCTGTCCCAGTCGGACGCGGTCCTATGAGGGCCGGCGGGGAGGCGTGGTGATCGAGGCGATCTTGCCCGGCAGCGTGTGCTCGGCCGAGTCGGTGGGAGAACTTCCCGCCGTACGAGGCCTCTCGGACTTTCCGGAGGAGGACGCCCTGCTGGGGCGCACGACCGGCCGCCGGCGTGCGGAGTTCGCGGCGGCCAGGGGCTGCGGGCGGCGGGCGCTGGCCGGGCTGGGCCTGCCGCCCGGCGCGATCCTGCGCGCGCCCGGCGGTTCACCGCGCTGGCCGGCCGGCGTGGTCGGCAGCATCACGCACTGCGACGGCTACCGGGCCGCGGCGGTCGGCCTCGGCACGCGGGTGCTCTCGGTGGGGATCGACGCCGAGCCGCACCGGCCGTTGACCGTCGGGCTGCTCGATGTGATCACCGTCGAGTGGGAGCGGGAACGGCTCGCGGAACTCCACCAGTCGGCCCCCTCCGTGTGCTGGGAACGTCTGCTGTTCAGTGCCAAGGAGAGCATCTACAAGGCGTGGTACCCGCTGACCGGACGATGGCTGGACTTCGGCGATGCACTGCTCGCCTTCCATCCGAGCACCGACGCCTTCACCGCGCGGCTGCGCGTGCCCGCCCCCGAGGCGGGCGGAGCCTCACTCGCCCGTATGACCGGCCGCTGGCGGGTCGCGAACGGGCTCGCCCTGACCGCAGTGACGGTCAGGGCGGGTCTCCCGGATCACGTCGGGTCGTCCTGATCACCAAGCCCCGTCCCAGTGACCTGAGTCGGAGAGTGCGTCGTTGGTTCGGTATGAGTCGCCCGGGTCCGTAGATTCCGCCGTTGTCACTGACCGATGGCCAACGGGCGGTGTGGGAGGGCTGGGTGCGTCGTCGCACGACGACCGATGGAAGGACATCTGCAACTGGATCGCCGCCTGGAACACCGACGCGAAACCATACGTCTGGACCAAGTCCGCCGACGAAATCCTCGAGCGCCTCGCCGGCCATCGGAACAGAATTCCCGATTCAGAACCCTAGGCACAGCCGCTGAACTCTTCCGTCCGCCCCAGGGAGATCGCGGTGTGCGCGACCATGGCCAGGGTCATGTGCCGGTACCAGCCGCGCCAACTGCGCACTTCGTAATGGTCGATGCCGACCTCGTTGCGCACCTGTCCCGTTGCCGAGGAGAGCCGTTTGAGGCTCGATACCGCCTCGATCAGCTTGCCGTTGGCGAGATCCCGCGTGCTGTAGGCGTAGTAGTGCCCCGAGGAACGCTCCGGGCCCCGGTCGGCCACGCTGTCCACCAGGTACGAGACATCGAAGCGGGACGACGCGCCGGCGGCGGCCGGTTTGATCCGGCGCAGATGTGCCCGGACCGGCTGGTCGGCGGCCCGTGGCTGCCCGTGCCGAGCGCGTGCGCTGTCCGGCCCGATATCGGCATAGGTCTCCTGGGACACCACCTGCACCCGGCCGTCGTTATAGCGGACGAACGCATTGAACTCACTGAGCGTTAACGGCATCAGGTGCTGCAAACCCTCCCGCCGCAGCGCCTGCTGGGCGGCTGCCTTGTCCGGACACTGCACCGGCATCAGCGTCCACTGCGGAGCGATGCCGGCCGAGAGCGCACGTTGGACCAGATCGACCCCGATCGTGGACTTCGAGCGGTAGGTCAGCTCCGTCGGCACGGATGCCCTGCGGCATCTATCCGGATCGTTGATCCAGCTTTCCGGCACATACAGGTCACGGTCGATCAGGACCAGCGAACCTTCCGCCGCTTCGTAGAACAGCAGGATGCCGATCTGGCAGTTCTCCTGGCGCATGCTCTCCACGCTGAACTGCCGCTCGACCCCGGCGGCGCGCACGCCCTTCTTGGGAAAGGCCATCTCGGTGACGTACAACGTGCCGCCAGTGCAGCCGAACCTGTTCTTGACGAAGCCGACCAGATCGGCTTTGACCTTGTCCTCGTCCCATTGGGCGCTGGTCAGCAGCCGCTGTGCGCCGTCCGCCCTGCGCTCCCCCGGATATGTGGCCACATGCCTGCGTGAGCTGCGGTCGCCCGGCAGGTCGACGAGGCTGCGGATGTACGTCCAGGCCCGCTGCCGCGGCTCGGCCCGGCTGAAGTTCGGCGAAATATGGCCAAAGAGCCGCTTACAGGATGAATCATAGGCAGACGCATCGAATATGGTCATGACAATGCACCTCTTCTACAACGAGTAGAAAGCTCGACAATGCAGCCAGGGAAATGCCATCCATTACTTCGCGGAGTTCCCTGGATTCGGTTCCGGCGGGCGGGCTATGGAAGGCCGGCCGAGGCACCGATCAGTGAAGCTGCCTCGGAAATCGCCCCTTCGAAAACGCGATATGCGTCGTTGTCGGCAATCGTCGGCAAGAGAGGGAGGACACGACTGGCCCCGGATCTGATGACCGGATGGCGACGCAGCAATGCGCTGCTGCTGCCGCCCGGACCGGCTTCCAGCAGGAGATAGCGACCGGACTGGAGCAAGCTGTCCACCGCCGGCCAGTACTGCACCGGCCTGGCCAGCTGAACCGCCCAGAAATCCGGGGTGACCGCCTGCTGGTCGGTCACGTCCCGGCCGGTGTACGTCGACCGGATGGTGATGGCCGGCGGGCGCAGTGCGATGCTCGCGAATACGTCGCTGAACTCGGCCGCGGCCTCTTCGCACAACGGACTGTGGAAGGCCTGCCGTGCCCTGGCCGGGTGGCAGGCGATGAGCTGGGCGCTCAACTGGCTCTGCGCGGCGGCCAGCGCGGCCCTGGATCCGGCGAGGACCGTCTGCCTCGGCGTATTGATGGCGGCTATCGCAACGCCGTCACCGGACGCGTTCCCGAGGTCGTTGCCGAGCACCTCTCGCACCCGGTCCACGCCCGTGGCCACCGCGAGCATCCCGCCCGGCACGGTCGCGGCCATTGCCTTCGTACGCGCCGCCATCACCCGGCCGGCGTCCTGGATGTCGAACACCCCTGCGGTAGCCGCGGCGGCCAATTCGCCGACGCTGTGGCCCACCAGGACCTCCGGACGGATGTCCCGGCCGACCACCGCGGCAGCCAGCGCACTGCCGACCGCGAACAGTAAGGGCTGGGCGCGCGAACAGTCGTCGAACATCGGTCCCGGATAGGCGGACAGCCAATCCGAGCGCACCGCGGGACCGTCCTCACCGAGAGCCGCGAAGAATTCATCCATGACCTGGGTGAAAACAGGTTCGGCACCGTACAGGCCCATTCCCATGCGCGCCTGCTGCGCCCCTTGCCCAGGGAATAATAGAGCTACTCTCGGCTTTTCTGATTGCACGCTCATGAGCATCAAACAATCCTCACTGATTTTTCTGCACGCAAGGCATCATGGCAAAATCGCATGCAAAATCAGGATCCTGTCGATACGGCATGGAGAGCGGCATCGAGAACTTCACACGATTCTGCCATTTCGCTTGTCCCCCGGTTCGTTGCATTCATTGTGCTGCGCCTTCGGGCCAACGATCATGCTGGCCAGCCCCTTCCAGAGCAGCAACTCGCTCAGTGCGGCGATCTGATCTATCGGTACATCCTTGTTGTTCTGCCACCAGCCGATCAGCGAATGACCGGCCCCCTTGATCGCCTCGGCGAGCGCGTAGTAGAAACGCTCGTCCGACACTGCCATCGGGTGGTCCAGCACGGGTAGTTGGTGCAGTGCGGCGACGAGGGCCTCCGTCGCGTACGACTGGATCTGCTGCTGAACAGCCACGGCCTCAGGCGCGGACGGGCGGTCGGCGAACAGCAGCTGCCAGGTCCGGTCCGACCGGCTGACCGCCAGAAAGAATGCCCTTGTCGTGGAGTTGAACACCTCTTCCGGAGTTACCGACTCCGGATTCGTCTGCCACTCGGCGATCAGCAGATTGGCCTGTAGTTCCACGGTCGACATATAGAGATCGACCTTGCTCTGGAAATGGTCGTACAGCACTGGCGTCGTGATGTTGGCGACGCGAGCGATCTCACGCATGGACGCCCGGTCGTATCCCTGCTCCGCGAACACCTCAGCCGCGGCATCCAAGATCACCTCCGCACGCTGCTCCGAGCGAAGGCGTCTGTTTGGGTTGCCCCCGTAACCTGACATCGGTCAGGTAAATTACCCGCCGCCAGGTTGGGCCACAAGGATCCGCCCCGACGCATGCCGACTTCCGCACTTGTGAACGCCCCGCGAAATCCGCTGATCCGGCCGTCACTTCTTTGCTGATGGCATGCGGAGGATTGCCGATGCCGGACTCGATGCCGTCCCGGACGCTCTCGCCAGCCGTGGCGTCTGCGCCTGCCACCACCACCGAACACGCCGAACTCGTCTCGTCCGCAAACGAATTGGCACCGTGGCCACGCCACCGCCGCCCCAGCCCCGGCTCGACGAACCGCTCCTCACTCCGGACGCCGGCACACAGACGCCTCGCGCCCATGACGACCGGCCCGTGCAGAGGCAAGCCGATCCAGCCGCAGTGACCCTGGAAGCCCCTGACCGGCAGGTGGGTTGACCGGCACCTGCCCTCAACCAGACACACAGATCGGTTCCACTGGGAGCGACAGTCCGCCGGCGGCAGCGCACACCTGGGTGTGCGGCCGGGCCGCGGGGCCCGCCGGCTGAGTGAACAGCAACTTCAGTGGGGCGGGCCCCAGACGGCGGCGCACGCCCCCGCGGGCCTTCCCCGAGGGGCGGAGCAGGAGCAACTGCCACAGGCCGGTGGTGAGTTGGCCCAGACCCGCAGGTACCCGAGCCCCATCTCATCTGCCGAGCCGGGCATGCCCGGCTTCAGGGCTGAGACAAAATCCGGTTCAGCTCATCGCCACGGCGAAGTCTCCGCCTTCACAGCGCACAACGACATGCTGAGTTCGGCGCCCGCGGACACGGGACGACTGCCCCACACCACCACGCAACCCAGGGTTGAAGCGAGCCTGCGTCCACGCCTGAGGCTCGAACTCCGCTCACCGCCGCACCGATACACGACGGCACCCTCACCCCGAACGCAGCGGACCACACAGGAATTTGTGTTCAGTCGCACTTTCAGGAACAATCGATATTGTGCTGTGCCCGGAGCCGGACTTGAACCGGCACGGCCCGTAGGCCAGCGAGGTTTAAGCTCGCCGTGTCTGCATTCCACCATCCGGGCCTGGGATCCCCCATGCCACCCCAAAGAGGCAGCACGAGCGTAGCCCGCAGCGCACCACGCAGATCGGCCGCTCTTCCCGAGGTTGTCTTATTTTATTGGCAACTGAGGACGCATCAGCGACGGGTACAGGCCTTGGGCACATGCCTGAAGGCCACCTTCGCCATGACGCGCCCCAGCGCAATTCCGTGCCCGAATTGACGGAAACTCGATGCCTCCTCCGGACCCCCGTCGCTGACACGGGGCCACCCGTCCGACTGCTGCGGACGCGGCAGTGCCCTCAGGGTTCGAGTCCTCCCCAGGGATGACCACGTGATCTACGGCTACCTCCCAGGTGTGGCTCAGGACGGGCACAGGGGTTGACGTCCGCACCCCTCGGGCTGTCCCACGATGGAGAGGTCCGCTTCCGTCCGCGGCAGGAGCCCTCGTGGCCGCCGCGGAATCCGATGGTCCTTCGTCCCGACAGGAGCCCCTTCCCGTGACCACCACCCACTCCGGTGTCGCCACCGCCGCCCGCACCACCCCGGCGGCCGCCCGCGCCACGGACCTCAGCAAGGTCTACGGACAGGGCGAGACCCAGGTGGTCGCCCTGGACGCGGTCTCCGTCGAATTCCGGCAGGCCCAGTTCACCGCGATCATGGGCCCCTCCGGGTCCGGCAAGTCGACGCTGATGCACTGCATGGCAGGGCTGGACGCGATCTCCGGCGGCTCGGCCAGGATCGGCGACATCGAACTGACCGGGCTGAAGGACAAGAAGCTCACCCAACTCCGGCGCGACAAGATCGGCTTCATCTTCCAGGCGTTCAACCTGCTGCCGACGCTGAACGCCCTGGAGAACATCACCCTGCCCATGGACATAGCGGGCCGTAAGCCGGACCGTGCCTGGCTGGACCGGGTCGTGGAGACCGTCGGCCTGGCCGGCCGTCTCAAGCACCGCCCCAGCCAGCTCTCCGGCGGCCAGCAGCAGCGGGTCGCGGTGGCCCGCGCGCTGGCCTCCCGGCCCGAGATCATCTTCGCCGACGAGCCCACCGGAAACCTCGACTCGCGCTCCGGCGCCGAGGTCCTCGGCTTTCTCCGCAACTCCGTGCGCGAACTGGGCCAGACCGTGGTGATGGTGACCCACGACCCGGTCGCCGCGTCCTACGCGGACCGCGTGGTCTTCCTCGCCGACGGCCGGATCGTCGACGACATGGCCGGCCCGACCTCCGACCTGGTGCTGGAACGGATGAAGGGCTTCGACGCCAAGGGCCGTACGAGCTGACCAGCAGTCGCCACCCTCACTTCGGACCTCTCCTCCAGGACTGACCCACCATGTTCCGTACCGCCTTGCGCAATGTGCTTGCGCACAAGGCCCGGCTGCTGATGACCGTCCTCGCCGTGATGCTCGGCGTGGCCTTCGTCTCCGGCACCCTGGTCTTCACCTCGACCCTCTCCGACGCGTTCCAGAACAGCTCCCAAAAGGGCTACGACAACGTCGACGTCGCGCTCCAGCCGCACTCCTCCGAGCGGGCGGCCGGCGCCCCCGGCCAGGAGCCGCGGCTCGACCGGAAGCTGCTCGACAAGGCCGCCCAGGTGCCCGGCGCCGCCTCCGTCACCGGCACCGTCTCCGGCTTCACCGCCATCGCCGACAAGAAGGGCGAGCTGATCGGCAACGGCTTCTCGACCCTCGGCGGCAACTACTTCCCCGGCAAGGACGGCAAGGACGCCCGCTACCCGATGCGGGACGGCTCGGCCCCCCGGAACCCGCACGAGTTCGCGCTGGACGCACACACCGCGGACCGAGCCGGCTACAAGGTCGGCGACACCGTCCGGATCTCCGTCGACGGACCGGTCCGCAAGCAGCGGCTGACCGGCATCTTCACCACCGACGACGGCACGGTCGCGGCCGGCGGCAGCCTCGCGCTGTTCGACACCCCGACCGCCCAGAAACTGTTCGCCGTCCCCGGCTCCTTCGACGAGATCGACGTCAAGGCGGCGCCGGTCACCTCCCAGAGCGCCCTGAAGGCCGCGCTCGACAAGGCGCTGCCGAAGGACACCGCCGAGACCACCACCGGCAAGAAGCTCGCCGACGACCAGGCCAAGGCGATCGCCCAGAGCATGGACGGCATGAAGACCGGCCTGCTCGCCTTCGCCGGGATCGCCCTCTTCGTCGGCATCTTCATCATCGCCAACACCTTCACCATGCTGGTCGCCCAGCGCACCAAGGAGCTGGCGCTGCTGCGCGCGGTCGGCGCCGCCCGCCGCCAGGTCACCCGCTCGGTGCTGATCGAGGCGTTCGTCGTGGGCGCGGTCGCCGCGGTCACGGGACTGGCCGCCGGTATCGGCATCGGTGCCGGACTGCGCGCCCTGATGGGCAACTTCGGTGCGACGGTCCCCGACGGGCCGCTGGTGATCTCGCCGGGAACGGTCCTGGCCTCGCTGGTCGTCGGCATCGTCGTGACCGTACTGGCCGCCTGGCTGCCGGGCCGCAGGGCCGCGAAGATCCCGCCGGTCGCCGCGATGAACAGCGTGCACGCCACCGCCACCACCAAGTCGCTGGTGGTCCGCAACACCATCGGCGCGCTGTTCGCGGGCGCCGGTGCGGCCGGTGTGCTGATCGCCACCGGCATGGACGACGGCAAGGCCGTGATGGGCGGCGGCGCGGTGCTGCTGCTGATCGGCGTGTTCATCCTGACGCCCTTGCTGTCCCGCCCGCTGATCGCGCTGGCCGCGCCCGTACTCCGCGCCTTCGGGATCTCCGGCACCCTCGCCCGGCAGAACGCCCTGCGCAATCCGCGCCGTACGGCCGCCACGGCCTCCGCGCTGATGGTCGGGCTAACGCTGATCACCGGCCTGACGGTGATCGCGGGCAGTGTGCAGAAGGGCATCGACAAGATGGCCACCGACTCGCTCAAGGCCGACTATGTGGTCTCCATGGCCGGCCGGACGCCGCTCTCGCCCGACGTTGCGAAGAAGATCAGCGGTCTGGACGAGGTCACCGCATCCACCCCGCTGCGCAACTCCCCCGCCCGTGTCGGCACCGGCACCGCGTACCTGACCGGCGTCAACGGCAAGGACTTCGGCCAGGTCACCCGGCTCGACTTCACCAAGGGCTCGCTCGGCACGCTGCAGGGCGGCAGGGCCGTCGTGGACGACGCCACCGCCAAGGAGAAGGGGTGGCGGCCCGGCTCCCGTCTCCCGGTGACCTTCGAGGACGGCAAGAAGGGCACCCTGACCGTCTCGGGTGTCTACCGGGGCAACCAGATGATCAAGGGCATCCTGCTCGACAACGCCGCCCTCGCCCCGCACCAGCGGCACATCACCGATATGCAGGTGATGGTCAAGACGAAGCACGGCGCCACCGACGCCAGCAAGGACACGCTGGTCAGGGCGCTCGGCAAGAATCCGGCGATCTCCGTCTCGGACAAGAAGGACGTCTCCGACGGCATCGCCAAGATATTCACCCTGATGCTGAACATGGTCTACGGCCTGCTGGCCATGGCCGTGATCGTCGCGGTGCTGGGCGTCATCAACACCCTGGCGATGTCGGTCTTCGAACGCGCACAGGAGATCGGCATGCTCCGCGCGATCGGTCTGGACCGGCGCGGTATCAAGCGCATGGTGCGGCTGGAGTCGCTGGTCATCTCGCTCTTCGGCGGGGTGCTCGGCATCGGCCTGGGCGTGTTCTTCGGCTGGGCGGCCGGTGAGCTGATCGGCAGTACGCTGCCGACCTACGAACTGGTGCTGCCGTGGGGCCGGATGGGCCTCTTCCTCGCCCTCGCCGCGGCCGTCGGCGTCCTGGCCGCCCTGTGGCCCGCCCGCCGCGCGGCCGGACTGAACATGCTGGCCGCCATCAAGGCGGAGTAACGCCCGCCACCGGCACCGCACGCCGGTCCTGTCGCCCGCCCACCCGCTGCCGTGAAGGAGCGGGTGGGCGGGCGGCGTTCAGCCGCGGTGCGCGCCGGTGCGCCAGTCGCGCGCCCGCAGCGGCACCCCCGAGGTCCCGGATTCCGGCGTACGGACGGCCAGCACCTGGTTGACTCCTATCCGGTTGCGCTCGAAGGACAGCGCGGACGCGGCCATGTACAGCCGCCACACCCGGGCCCGCCCCACGGAGGTGAGCCGCGCCGCCTCGTCCCAGTGCTCCTCCAGGTTGGCGACCCAGTGCCGCAGCGTCAGCGCGTAGTGCTCCCGGATCGCCTCCACGTCCCGGACCTCGAACCCGGCGTCCTCCAGCTGGCCGACGGTCCGGCCGAGCGGCGCCAGCTCACCGTCCGGGAACACATAGCGGTCGATGAAATCGTCGACGTGGTACGCGTCCTCGTCCACGACCGGCCGCCGGGCGATCTGATGGTTGAGCAGCCGCCCGCCCGGCTTCAGCAGGGAGTGCAGGGCGCCGGCGTACTCCGCGTACTGCGTCCGGCCGACATGCTCGGCCATCCCGACCGAGGAGATGGCGTCGAACGGCTCGTCGTGGATCTCGCGGTAGTCCTGCACCCGGATCTCGATCCGGTCGGCCAGCCCGGCCTCGGAGATGCGCTTACGGGCGAAGGTGGCCTGCTCCTCGGAGAGGGTGATGCCGACCGCCCGTACGCCGTACTCGCGGGCCGCGTGCAGCACCATCGAGCCCCAGCCACAGCCGACGTCGAGCAGCCGCGCGCCCTCCTGGAGGCCGAGCTTGCGGCAGATCAGGTCGAGCTTGTCGCGCTGGGCGTCCTCCAGGGTGGCGGCAGATTCGCCGGCGGCTTCGGGGGTTCCCCAGTAGGCGCAGGAGTAGACCATGGACGGGCCGAGCACCAGGGCGTAGAAGTCGTTGCCCACGTCGTAGTGGTGGCTGATGGCTTCCTTGTCGCGCCGCAGGGTGTGCAGCGGTCCACGGCGGCGTCTGACCTCTTCCGCGGGCGGGGTGGGCGGAACCGGCGCGCCGGCCAGGGTCAGCAGCTCCCGGGCGGCGGCGCGGAACTCCGGACGGACCAGGGCACGCAGCGCGGCGGCGCGCTTGGGGGCGTCGTTGCGCTCCCAGATCAGTCCGGCGAGCCGGTCGAGCGCTTCGTAGAGATCGCCTTCGATGTCGAGGTCACCGGCCACCCAGGCGCGGGCCAGGCCCAGCTCGCCCGGCTTGAACAGCAGCCGGCGCAGCGCCCTTCGATGGCGGATGACGAGTGTGGGTGCCCCCGGCGGGCCCGACTCGCTACGGTCCCAGGCGCGGATGCGCATCGGGAGCGGGGCTCCCAGCACCTCCTCGGCGAGCTTGGTGAGCCGTCCAGCGGCGTCGGCCATGTCGCACACCTCCGTGTTGACGAGTCGGGCAAAGAAGTTTCACCCACCACGTAAACGCCAATGGGGCGCCCAGATAGTCCCGTTCACACGCAAGAGAACCGCAAACCGCCTGGTTTTCGCCAGAGCGGACACGCCAAAGGGCGCCCGCCCCACGGATGGCGGACGCCCTTCGGGCTGGTCGGAGTACCCGACCGGGAATTCAGGAGGCCTTGGCCTTGGTCTTGTCCCCGGCCTCGGCGGCGGTCGGCGGGGCCGGCGCCGGCTTGGCGGCCTCGTAGAACTCCTCGCGGGGGTTCTCCATGGCGCCGAGCGAGACGACCTCGCGCTTGAGGAACATGGCAAGCGTCCAGTCGGCGAAGACCCGGATCTTGCGGTTGAACGTCGGCATCGCCATGCCGTGGTACGCGCGGTGCATGTACCAGGCGAGACGGCCCTTGAGCTTGATCTTGGTCTTGCCCAGGACGATCATCGCGACGCCCTTGTGCAGCCCCAGACCGGCGACCGCACCCTTGTTGGCGTGGCTGTAGTCCTTCTGCGGGAAGCCGCGCATCCCGGAGATGACGTTGTCGCCGAGGACGCGGGCCTGCCGGAGCGCGTGCTGCGCGTTCGGGGGGCACCAGGCGTTCTCGTTGCCGCCCTTGCGGCCGACCAGGTCGGGGACCTGGGCGTTGTCGCCGGCCGCCCAGATGTAGTCGGTGCCCTGCACCTGGAGGGTGGTCCCGGTGTCGACGTGGCCGCGCGGGCCGAGCGGCAGACCGAAGCGGGACAGCGCCGGGTTCGGCTTGACGCCGGCGGTCCACACGATGGTGTTGGAGTCGACCTCCAGGCCGTTGTTCAGCACCACGTGGCCGTCGACGCAGGAGTCCATGCCGGTCTTGAGGTAGACCTCGACGCCACGGCTCTCAAGGTGCTCCTTGCCGTAGGCACCGAGCTTCGGGCCGACCTCGGGGAGGATCTTGTCGGCGACGTCGACCAGCAGGAAGCGCATGTCCTCGCGCTTCACGTTGTTGTAGTACTTCGCCGCGTCGCGGGCCATGTCCTCGACCTCACCGATGGTCTCCGCACCCGCGAAGCCACCGCCGACGAAGACGAAGGTCAGCGCCTTGCGGCGGACCTCCTCGTCGGTCGTGGAGTCGGCCTTGTCCAGCTGCTCCAGGACGTGGTTGCGCAGGCCGATGGCCTCTTCCACACCCTTCATGCCGATGCCGTTCTCGGCCAGGCCGGGGATCGGGAAGGTACGGGAGACCGCACCCAGCGCGACGACCAGGTAGTCGAAGGGCAGCTCGTACGCCTCGCCGACCAGCGGGGCGATCGTGGCAACCTTGCGGTCCTGATCGATGGTGGTGACCCGGCCGGTGAGAACCTCCGCCTTGGGGAGCACACGTCGTAGCGGAACCACGACGTGGCGGGGGGAGATGCTGCCGGCTGCAGCTTCAGGGAGGAAGGGCTGGTACGTCATGTACGAGCGCGGGTCGACGACCGTGACGGTCGCCTCGCCGTACCGCATCTTCTTGAGGATGCGGCGTGCCGCGTACAGGCCTACGTACCCACCGCCTACAACGAGGATCCTGGGACGCTCCGTGGTGCTCATGCAATCGAGTATCCACCCCCACATGGGGGGTCGCTCGTGAGCCCCTTCACAAGCAACCGGGGGGTATCTGCTACACTCCGCCGGCTTCGTGACCGACGCCATAGTGTGGACCGGAACCAGCGTGTTACGCGAGGCGTTGGAGACCCCCGTTGATCAGGGATTGTCGTCCGTCGGACGGGCGAACCACTGCCTCCGCGAGCGCGCCGCCCACACGCCGGGGACCGCGCATTTTCCGGGTCGAGGGGACCTAGGACCTTCGAATGAGGGTCCGACGATCCGATTGTTCGCCCAACGGGAGGCTTTTTCATGTGAAGGATTTCACGAACTTTCTTCGTGGGCTCCTTCCCGGCCCCTCCTGAAGGCCCCCAAGAGGCGCTCAGACGGGCATCCCACCCGCTCAAAGGGCCATTCGGCAGAGGCCGTTGCCACCCCCTGCCGGCGCTCGGCCGCCCGGCATGCCGGGGCGGAAGTGCGGCGGCAGGTGTCCTCCCACGGCACGCACGCGCCCCCGGGTGGGATCTCTCCCCCACCGAGGGCGCCGAGGTGTGTCTACCGCAGGTCGGTTGCCCTTCGCCGCGGCCTCTTGTGTACGGCTGCCAGGGTCAGCCGGCGATGCTCCAGGCGATGCCGTCCAGGATGTCGTGCTCGCTGACGACGACCTCGTCGGCGCCCGACCGCTCCATGATCGACAGCAGCACCAGCGCGCCCGCGGCGATCACATCGACCCGGCCCGGGTGCATGACGGGGATGGCAGCGCGCTCGGCATGGGTGGAGGACAGCAGCCTGCCGGTGATCTCGCGGACCTTCGCCAGGGAGATCCGGGAGTGGTGAATGGCCTCGGAGTCGTACCGGTCCAGGCCGAGCGCGATCGCGGCGACCGTGGTCACGGAGCCGGCCAGGCCCACGAGGGTGGCGGCCTCGCTCAGCGGGACGGTCTCCTCGGCCCGGTCCAGCGCCGCGGCGATGTCGGTCTTCATGGCGCTGATCTGCCCCGGGGACGGCGGGTCACTGATACCGCCCTCGTGTGCCAGATGCCGCTCGGTCATCCGTACGCAGCCGACGTCGACCGAGCGCGCGGCGCGTACGGAGTCGCTGCCGAGGACGAACTCGGTCGAGCCGCCGCCGATGTCGACCACCAGGAAGGGCCGCTCCAGATCCGCGCGGCCGGTGAGCTCCTTGGTGGCGCCGTTGAAGGAGAACTCCGCCTCCTGGTCGCCGGTGATCACCTCGGGCTCCACGCCCAGGATGCCGACCACGCCGCGGACGAAGTCCTCGCGGTTCTCCGCGTCCCGGGAGGCGGAGGTCGCCACGAAGCGGACCTGCTCGGCGCCCAGTCCCTTGATCACCGCGGCGTACTCGCGGCAGGCCGAGAAGGTGCGCTCCAGCGCCTCGGGCGCCAGCCGCCCGGTGCGGTCCACCCCCTGGCCCAGCCGGACGATCTGCATCCGGCGGTCGAGGTCCTTCAGCTCGCCCGTCGCCGGGTCGGCGTCCGCGACCAGCAGCCGGATGGAGTTCGTACCGCAGTCGATGGCGGCGACCCGCTTCACGTGGCGTCTCCTTCGGGGGCGTCCTGGGCCCGGTAGGTGTCCGGGCCGTCGGAGGTGTCCTGACAGGGGGTCACACACGGCCCCTTCTTCCACCACTCCGGCAGCATCGCCAGGGCCTCGTCGCCGAGCGGATTGACGCCCGGCCCGGCCGCCAGCGAATGGCCGACGAGGACGTGCAGGCACTTGACCCGGTCCGGCATGCCGCCGGCGCTCGGGAAACCCTGCAGCACCTCGATGGCGTCCCGCCGCCGGAGGTAGTCCTCATGGGCCGCCCGGTAGGCGGCGGCCAGCTCCGGGTCGCTCGCCAGCCGCTCGGTCATCTCCTTCATCACGCCGTTGGCCTCCAGCGTGCCGATCGCGGAGGCCGCGCGCGGGCAGGTGAGGTAGTAGAGCGTGGGGAAGGGCGTGCCGTCCTCCAGGCGCGGCGCCGTCTCGACGACATCCGGCTGCCCGCAGGGGCAGCGGTGCGCGATGGCGCGCAGGCCGCGCGGCGGGCGGCCGAGCTGTTCCCGGAAGGCGGCGATGTCCGCGTCGGTGGGCTCGGTGGGCTCGGTCTGGGGCGGGGGGGTGTCCATGTGCGCTTTCGGTGAGGTGAGTGGTGAGGTGGCGGCGGGGCGGGCCGTCGCCGACAGTACGGGCTGCGGCTCGGCGGTGGTACGGGCAGGGCGCGGCTACCGCTTGTCGGCCGCGTCGACGGTGTCCCACAGATTCTCGTACCAGGGGCGCTGCGCCGCTTGCGGCCCCTTCGGTGCGGAGCCGGTGCCGGAGCCGTCCTGGACGATGTATCCGGTCTCGCCCGGCATGACGTAGTGCAGATGCCGGCGGGCCTGCTGGCGTACGTAGTCCGGGTCCTGCCAGCGGGCCTTCTGCTCGCGCAGCCGGTCCAGGGCGGCGCCGGCGTCCTGGGCCTTGCGGCGCTGGTCGGCGATGTCCGAACGCTGGGAGATGTACTGCCTTATCGGATACGCGAGGGCGACGACCAGAGAGCACATCACCAGCGCCAGCAGGGCGGCGCGGCCGGTGAGGCGGTTGCGGCGGGGCGGGCGGGCTCGGTAGACGCGGGCGGCGGCCTGCTCGCCGAGCGCCTTGAGTCGGGTCGCGGTCGAGAACCGGTCCGCGGGCACGTCGTCTCCCCTTCACTGGCTGACGCCTGACTGCTGAAGCAGGTACGTCCCCGGCAACGGTACGGGACCGTCGCCGGGGACGTACGGGGTGCTGGGCGGTTGTCTCGCCCGATTAGCCCCTGCTGCGCTGATCGGCCCGGCAGCGGGCCGTCCTGCGGTCAGCTGCCGTGACGGAACCGCGGGAAGGCGGAGCGGCCGGCGTAGACCGCGGCGTCGTCGAGGATCTCCTCGATGCGCAGCAGCTGGTTGTACTTGGCGACGCGCTCGGAGCGGGCCGGGGCACCGGTCTTGATCTGACCGCAGTTGGTGGCGACGGCGAGGTCGGCGATGGTGACGTCCTCGGTCTCACCGGAGCGGTGCGACATCATGCACTTGAAGCCGTTGCGCTGGGCCAGCTCGACGGCGTCCAGGGTCTCGGTCAGCGAGCCGATCTGGTTGACCTTCACCAGCAGCGCGTTGGCGGAGCCCTCCTCGATGCCGCGGGCGAGGCGCTCGGGGTTGGTGACGAACAGGTCGTCGCCGACGAGCTGGACCTTGGCGCCGAGCTTGTCGGTGATGACCTTCCAGCCGGCCCAGTCGTCCTCGTACAGCGGGTCCTCGATGGAGACCAGCGGGTAGGCCGCCACCAGCTCCTCGTAGTACTCGGTCATCTCGGCGGCCGAGCGGTCCTTGCCCTCGAACTGGTACTTGCCGTCCTTGTAGAACTCGGAGGCGGCGACGTCCAGCGCGAGCGCGATGTCCTGGCCGGGGGCGTAACCGGCCTGCTTGACGGCCTCGAGGATGAGGTCGAGGGCCTCGCGGTTGGAGCCCAGGTTCGGGGCGAAGCCGCCCTCGTCACCGAGGCCCGTGGACAGACCGCGCTCCTTCAGGACCTTCTTGAGGGTGTGGTAGACCTCGGCGCCCCAGCGCAGCCCCTCGGAGAAGGACTCCGCACCGATCGGGGCGATCATGAACTCCTGGATGTCCACATTGGAGTCGGCGTGCGAGCCGCCGTTCAGGATGTTCATCATCGGCACGGGCAGGACGTGCGCGTTCGGGCCACCGAGGTAGCGGAACAGCGGGAGGTCGCTGGCCTCGGAGGCGGCGTGCGCGACGGCGAGGGAGACGCCGAGGATGGCGTTGGCGCCGAGCGAGCCCTTGTTGTCGGTGGCGTCCAGGTCGAACATGGCCTGGTCGATCAGCCGCTGCTCGGTCGCGTCGTAGCCGACGAGCTCCGGGCCGATCTGCTCGATGACGGCCAGGACGGCCTTCTCCACACCCTTGCCGAGGTAGCGGTTCGGGTCGCCGTCGCGAAGCTCGATGGCCTCGAAGGCGCCGGTCGAGGCGCCGGACGGCACGGCGGCACGGCCCGTGCTGCCGTCGTCGAGGCCGACCTCGACCTCGACCGTGGGATTACCTCGCGAGTCGAGAATTTCGCGGGCTACGACGACGTCGATGGACGGCACGTTGTCTCCTTCGTGGGTGTCTGGAGTCTGCAGCACGAGCCTAACGGCCCCGGGCACGTCCGCTTGCCCTTGGCCCGCTCTGTGGGATGGAAAGACCCGGAAAGCTCCCCAAAAGCCCAGTTCACGGGATGTTTGGGCGCATTGTTCGCCGAACGGGAGAAACGCGGAACGGAACCGGTTACCGTGTGCGGCCGCTATGGGTGCGACCCGGGCGCGGCCGGGCAACGAGAAGCCCCGCCGCGGCGCGCTGGGGGGAAGGGCGCGCCGGGCGGGGCGGTCTCACCGAGGAAGGGGGCCCGCCGCTCGAGCCCGCCGGATTCCCGCTGAGGGGTGGACTCAGACGTTGAGCTTCTGGCCCGGGAAGATCAGGTTCGGGTTGCCGCCGATGACCGACTTGTTGGCCTTGTAGACGGACTTCCAGTCGGCACCGTGCGCCTTGGCGATCTTGGCGAGGGTGTCGCCCGCCTTGACGGTGTAGTTGCCGTGGCCCATGGACTTGCGCTCGGTGGAGCGCGAGGCGTGCTGCTCGGGAGCGGCCGGGGCCTTCTTGGCCTCGGTCTTGGCGGAGCCCTCGTCCTTCTGGGGCGCGGACTTGGTCTGCGCGGAGCCCGAGGTGTCGACGTCGGCGGCGGGGCCACCGGCGGTCAGGTTGCCGGCACCGGCGCAGGACCAGGCGCCCGGGCCCTGGATGGCGAGGAGCTTCTCGGCGGCGGCGATCTGCTGGGACTTGCTGGCCAGGTCGGCGCGCGCCGCGTACTGGGTGCCGCCGGCGGCGGCCCAGCTGGAGTTGGAGAACTGCAGGCCACCGTAGTAGCCGTTACCGGTGTTGATCGACCAGTTGCCGCCGGACTCGCACTGGGCGACCTTGTCCCAGGTGCCGACGGAGGCGGCGGAGGCGGAGGTGGCGCCCATCAGCGGGACGGCCACGGCAGCGCCGGCGATGCCGGCGAGGGTGGCGACGCGGACGGCCTTGGACGGACGACGGTGCTTGCCCTTGATGATCAGCATGGTTCGTTCGTTTCCTCACCGACGCCTACGAGGTGAGCTGTCGGGTTCGGGCTGTGAGAATCGCCCGGCCTCGTGCGCGTGGCGCACGTGGCTTCACCCCAAGCCGGTTGACCCGCTTTCACGGGTGGGGCCGGCACTTACCTTGGGTCCCCCGCTCCTGCCTTCGGCGCTTGCGCGTCAACTGCCTCCGATCACCGGCAGGATTCGGCGTGTGATCGAAGGGCCCGCTTTGGGCGAGCGGTCCTGACGTTAAGCAGTAATCCCCTTGGGGTTCAAACCCCACCATCTGAACCAAGTTGGCCGTTTTTGATCACGGGTGGGTCACATACCCGCAGGTGAACCCCGGTTTGCCGAGCGGGACGAACCGGGGTTCACCACGGTCAACGAGAGCCTTGTCTCACTTTCCCAAAAGCGGGCGAAGGGCGGCGAATTACCCCGCCGTGTGCCCGAGATCAAGCAGTTGGCCCGGCTTGATCAGGTCCGCGTCGGAGCCGACGACGCCCTCGTTGTGGTCGTAGAGCGCGGGCCAGCCGCCGGGCAGCCGGTGGGCCGAGGCGATGGCTGACAGCGTGTCACCCGGGCGCACGGTGTAGTCGCCGTCGCCCGCCGGGCCGGTGCGCGCCTCGTCGCCGCGTGAGGCATGCCGGCCGGAGGACCTGCCGCCGTCGTCGTCACCCTCGTCGCCCGAATCACCGCGGTGCTTGCCCTTCGCGGGCTTCTCCTGCGGCGTGCCGGTCGTGTCCGTGCGGCTGCCGTCGTCGGACGGGTCGGCGGACTGCGACGGGTCGTCGTCCCCCTTGCCCGGCGTCGCCGAGTCGGACGGCTCCGGGTCGGTGGACGCGTCGCCGGAGCCGGCGGAGTCCGGGGCATCGGGTGAGGGCGCCGGATCGGACTGCTCGTCGCCGGGCTCGTCGTGCGTGCCGGCGGAGTCCGAGCCGTCGTGCGTGCCGGACGCATCGGACGGGTCCCAGGGGTCCGAGGAGCCGTCGGCGTCCGACGGGGCGGGCGAGGGGGTGGCGGTGCTGCCCGGGTCGACCTCCGGCGCGCGCCCGTCCTTGGTCAGACCGGCGCTCACCGCGCAGCTCGACCAGTTCTCCGGGCCGCGGTGGTCGAGGATCGATTCGGCCACCGCGATCTGCTGGGAGCGGCTGGCGAGGTCGGGGCGCGAGGCGTAGGCCGCGCCGCCGTAGTCGTCCCACATCTCCTGGGTGAGCTGCAGCCCGCCGTAGTAGCCGTTGCCCGAAGCCGCGCTCCAGACGCCGCCGCTCTCACACTGGGCGACCTTGTCCCAGGTGGCGGTGTCGGCGGCGTGAGCACCGCTCGCGCCGAGCAGTGGCAGGGCAATACCGGCGCCGGTCACGCCCGCCGTGACAAAGATGGCCGGTGCTTGACGGGGGCGCCGGTGTCGGCCGTTCCCGGAACGCATGCGGATGCCTTTCGCGCGGCGGTTGAGTTGTACGACGAGCTCTTCGAGCTGCTCGACGGTTACCCGGCCGGCCGACGCGCACGAGGCACACCGTTACACCGGTCCCCCACATCACCGCTTCGGCCGATCGAGTGAAGCCCGTCGATCGTCGGTCGAAAGGTAGCCGGGGTCACGGGTAGTCACAAGTCGGTGTAGTGCAGATCACGTAAAGGTCACACGGCTGACTCTCTGTCACTTTTGACCTTGTTGCTGGTCAGGGCCGTTCGGGCGGGAACTCCACGGGCAGCGACCGCAGTCCGCGCATGATGAGCCCGCCGCGCCAGCGCAAATCGTCCGGTTCCGCGGCAAGTCGGATGTCCGGGAGCCGGGTCAGCAGTGTCGCCAGAGCGGTCTGTCCTTCGAGCCGGGCGAGCGGCGCACCCAGGCAGTAGTGGATGCCGTGCCCGTATCCCAGGTGCTGGTTGTCACGACGGGTCAGATCGAGGACATCCGGCTCGCCGAAGCGTGCCGGGTCGCGGTCGGCGGCGGCCAGCACCACCAGGACCGGGTCGCCCTTCGCGATCCGCTGCCCGCCCAGCGTCAGCTCCTGCGTCGCGAACCGCCA
Source organism: Streptomyces sp. NPDC048434 (assembly GCF_043200375.1). Taxonomy (NCBI): domain Bacteria; kingdom Bacillati; phylum Actinomycetota; class Actinomycetes; order Kitasatosporales; family Streptomycetaceae; genus Streptomyces; species Streptomyces sp. NPDC048434. Next base: position 141,019 of record NZ_JBICXQ010000022.1, read on the forward strand.
GGTCGCCAGCTCCACGGGGCCGTCGTAACGGAGCAGTTCCTCGAGGCCGGTGGTGAGCAGCTCGGTGTCGCCCGCCGCCATCGATTTCTGCAGCAGCTCGCGCTGGGCGGGGTGGCGCAGCAGCGCATAGATGCCGTTGCCGATGAGGTTGACGGTGGTCTCGAAACCGGCGAAGAGCAGGATGAAGGCCATCGCGGCGGCCTCGTTCTCGGTGAGGTGCTCGCCGTGGTCCGAGGCCCGGATCAGACCGGAGATCAGGTCCTCGTCCGCCTCCGCGGTGTCGCCCAGGGACTCGCGCTTGCGGTGGATCAGCTCGGCGAGATAGCCGCGCATCTTCTTCACGGACCGGGCGACACCGCCGCGCGGCCCCCCGCCGTGCCGGATCATCATGCCCGCCCAGTCACGGAAGTCGTCCTGGTCCTCGCGCGGCACCCCCAGCAGATCGCAGATCGCGTAGATGGGCAGCGGGAAGGCGAACTCATGGATCAGATCGGCCTCGCCGCGCTCCGCGAAGCCGTCGATGAGGTGGTCGGTCAGCTCCTGGACGCGCGGGGCGAAGGCGGCGACCCGGCGCGGGGTGAAGGCCTTCGAGACCAGCCGGCGCAGCCGGGTGTGGTCCGGGGGGTCGATGTTGAGCAGATGCGTCATCAGGTTCGCGCTGCGCTCACCGGGGATGCCGACCTTGCCCTTGCCGTGCGCGGCCTCGCTGTGGTGCACCGGGTTCTTGGACAGCCGGCCGTCGGCGAGCGCCTGCCGTGCCTCGGTGTAGCGGGTCACCAGCCAGGCCTCGACGCCGCTGGGCAGCTCCGTCCGGTGCACCGGCGCATGTTCCCGCAGCCAGGCGTACGCGGGGTAAGGGTCGGCGGCGAACTCCCAGGTGAACAGCGCGGGGGCGGGCGCGGCGGCGGGGCAGCCCGCGGGGGCGTCGGCGGAGGTGGCGTGGGGGTTGTCGTGCACCTTCCGACCGTAACCGGTGGGCGCACCCGGGCGCGCCCGCGCACCGGCGGGGCCCGGCGGGCGCCTGCGTTACGCCGGATCCACCCCCAGCCCCGTCAGGAACGCCACGGCCGCCGGCGACGGGCCGAGACCACTCCACACCACCCGCTCGGTGCGCTCGGGCGCCGGTCGCACCCGCACGATGTGCAGCCCGGCCAGCTCGGAGGCGATGGCCTCCGGCACCATTCCGACGCCCAGGCCCGTCCGCACCAGCTTCGCCAGGAACTCGACGGTGGTCACCTCGAACGCCACCTGCGAGGTCAGCCCCGCCGCGCGGAACGCCTCATCGCGCTGCCGGCGGGCCGCGGACCCCGCCGTGAAGTCGACAAACGTCTCCCGCGCCACCCGCGACAGTGTGGTCCACTCCCGCCCCGCCAGCGGATGCCCCGGCGGCACCACGGCGACCAGCTCACCGCGCGCCAGCTCCTTCTCCCGTACGCCGACGGTACGGGCGCCGGGCGCCAGCCCGACGAACGCGACATCCAGTACGCCCTGCCGCACCTGCTCGATGAGCTGGTCGCTCATCTCGGTCTGCAGACTGATCCGCACCTGGGGGCAGCGCGTCCGGAAGGCGCCCAGCTCACGGGCCAGGTCCACGGCCGCGACGGTGGAGATCGCGCCGACCGCGAGCCGGCCGCGCACCACGCCGGTCGCCGCCGCCACCTCGGCGCGGGCCCGCTCGGCCGCCTCCAGCGCCTGCCGGGCGACCGGAACGAAGGCCTCACCGGCGACGGTCAGCCGGACACTGCGGCTGGTCCGGTCGAAGAGCCGGGCACCGAGCTCCTTCTCCAGCCGGGCGATCTGATGGCTGAGCGCGGACTGCACCACATGACAGCGCTCGGCGGCCCGGGTGAACCCACCGGTCTCGGCGACCGCGACCACATAGCGCATCTGCTGGAGCTCCATGCCCACCGATCCTAGCCAGCATTGATCATAATTCGCGATGGATGCGATGACAATGATGTGTTGGACTCATCGATCGGACCGGCCCAGGCTGGGGGGGGACGCCCGCCGCCACGGTGGCCGTGGGCGGTGAAGGGGAGGCATGCATGGAGACCGAGCGCGGAGCGGAGCCGGCCACCGGGGGCCCGGCGGAACGGCGGCCGGGCCCGGGGCGCGGCACGCTGCTGCTGATGTCGGTCGCCGCCGGACTGTCCGTCGCCGGCAACTACTTCGCCCAGCCTCTGCTGGACGTCATCGGCCGCGATCTGCACCTCTCCCCGTCCACCGCCGCACTGGTCGTCACCGTCGCCCAGGTCGGCTACGGGCTCGGCCTGCTGCTGCTCGTCCCGCTCGGCGATCTGCTGGAGCGACGCCGGCTGGCCGTCACCCTGACCCTGGCGACCGCGGCCTTCCTCACCGTCACCGCGAGCGCGCCGAACGCCGCCCTGCTGCTGACCGGCACCGCGCTGACCGGCCTGACCTCGGTCGCCGCCCAGGTCGTGGTGCCGTACGCGGCGACCCTGGCGGCGCCCGCAGAACGCGGCCGGACCGTCGGCACCGTCATGACCGGACTGCTGCTGGGCATCCTGCTGGCCCGTACGGCCGCCGGGCTCCTGGCCGAACTCGGCGGCTGGCGCACCGTGTACTGGGTGAATGCGGGGCTGATGCTGCTGATGGCGCTGTTGCTGCGGCTCCGGCTGCCCGCGCTGCGCACCACCGCCGGGCTGCGCTATCCCGCGCTGCTGCGCTCCACGCTTGCGCTGTTCGCCCAGGAGCCGGTGCTGCGGTGGCGGGGCGCGCTGGGCGCGCTGACCTTCGCGGGCTTCAGCGTGCTGTGGACGGCGCTGGCGTTCTTGATGTCCGGGCCGGCCTACGGCTGGCAGGAGTCGGCCATCGGGCTGCTGGGGCTGGTGGGCGCGGCCGGTTCGCTGTCCGCCTCGGTGGCCGGGCGGCTGGCTGACCGGGGTCTGGCGCACCGGGTCACCGGCGCCGCGGCGTTCCTGCTGCTGGGGTCCTGGGGCCTGCTCGCGGCCGGCGGGGCGGGTGGCGGCTGGTCGCTGGCGGCGCTGCTGGCCGGGGTGATCGTGCTGGACCTGTGCGCGCAGGCGGTCCACATCAGCAATCAGAACCTGGTCTACGCGGTCCGCCCCGAGGCCCGCAACCGCCTCAACTCGGCGTATATGACCAGCTACTTCGTGGGCGGGGCGGCGGGGTCGGCGCTGACGTCGGTGGTGTGGGGCATCGGGGGCTGGGGCGGGGTGTGTGCGCTGGGTGCCGCGCTGGCGGTGGCGGTCGTGGGGCTCTGGCTCGCCGACCGGCTGCGGCGCCGTCCTGCGGCAGGCGTCCGCGGGCAGCAGGAGCCGGTGGCCGTCGCCGGGACGGCGAGCTCCGTCGCTCCTTGACGGTTCGGCGCCGCGTCCTGCGCCCCGCGTCCAAGCGCCCGAGGGCGCTCCGGCAGCAAGGCGCGTTCCCCGGCAGCCCCGGGATCACGCCGGAGCGGGTGACGCAGGCCGGAGCACCGTCACGCCGGCCTACGCGCCGCCGCAGTGTCGCCGCCGCGCTGCCGCCGTGCCGAAGGTGTCAGGAACCGGCACCGCCCTCGGCAGCCACCACCGCATCCCGGTAGGCCCGCGCCGCCGCCCGCAGCGCCGCCTCCGGGTCGATGCCGTCCGCCTCGGCCCGCATCGCCAGTGCCAGCAGCTCGTATCCGATGCCCTGTCCGGCCGGGGGCGCGACATCGAGCCCCGCCGTGCGGACGCGGGAGGAGAGCTTCGCCGCCAGCGCCAGTCCGGGCTGGGCCAGCGGTATGCCCTCGGTCACCGAATCGCGCTGCTTCTCCTCCGCCTTCGTCCGCAGCCAGTGCGCCTTGACGTCCTCCGGGGTCGTCGCGTCCTCCTCCCCGAAGACATGGGGATGGCGGTGGATCAGCTTCTCGACGATTCCGCCCGCGACATCGTCGAGGGAGAACGGCTCGTCGGGGTCGTCCTGGGCGATCCGGGCGTGGAAGACGACCTGGAGGAGGACATCGCCCAACTCCTCGCGGAGCGCCTCGCGGTCGCCCTCCTCGATGGCCTCGACCAGCTCGTACGCCTCCTCGATGCCGTACTTGGCGAGGTCGCGGTGCGTACGGATGCTGCTCCAGGGGCAGGCGGCGCGGATCTGGTCCATGACCTGGACGAGGTCGAGCAGCCGGGCGCCGGGCAGGTCGTAGGAGCCGGGCAGCAGCTCCAGGTCCGGCATGGTCTCGCGGCCGGAGCCGGCCAGCCTGGCCAGGCCGTCGGTCAGCGCGCTCTCGCCGTCCGCCGAGGTCAGGACGACGGCCGTACGGTTCCCCGGCACGCAGTGGTCGACCAGCTCGCGGGCGGCGGGGGCGGCCGTCTCCACCTCGATGCCGGCCTCCCGCAGATAGGGCAGCTGGGGGTGGTCCGGGTCGGCGCACAGCACTCGGTCCGCCCCGCGCAGGATCTGCCAGGCGGGCCAGGACAGGAGTCCGGGGGCGACCCGGTGGCTGGTGGTGAGCAGGACCAGGCGTCCGGTGCCGGTGCCCTCGGGGCGGGCTTCGGCGCCGGTGTCGGCGGCAGAGGCGTCAGCGTTCACGCCTCGAACGTAACGCACCGCACCGACAACGCCCGGCGCCGGTGGGTGAGGGCCCGGACGCCCCCTGCTCCCCGCCGGGGACGCCTCCTTACGGACCGCCCCGTACAGACCGCCCGCTCAGGCCTGCTGCCTCGCGGGCTCGCTGGTGATCCACGGGTCCTTGGTCTCGCCGAGGATGACCTGGTGGTCGTCCCACTTGCCGAACCGCGGATTGACGTCGATCCCCATGGACCGGGAGGTCTTGGCCAGCGCCTGGGCGAGCTTCTGCTGACCCTGCGGCTTGCCGCGGTCCGCACCGAGGTGCCGGGCGACGCCGTCGAGCAGCAGCTGGTTGCGGACCATGGCATCGATCTCGTCGGGGGCGACGCCCTGCTGGAGCCACATCGCCTTCAGCCGCTCGCCGCCGCCGGACTGCTTCTCGGCCTGGGCCCGCCAGCGCTGGACATCGCGGCGGCTGACCGTCACCCCGGCGTCCTTCGCGCCGCGGGCCAGCACCTCGTCGAAGATCATGCCGTTGAGGGTGGCCAGGCTCAGCCGGCCGGTGTTCATGATGAGCTGGCCGCCCTGCGGGGACTTGGCCTGGGCGGCGCGGACATCCTTCACCTTCGCCTGCAGCTGGGAGACGGTGATCCGCTTCCCGTCCACGATGGCCGCGGCCCCGGGGTGGGCGTCGCTGCCGCAGGCCGCGAGCAACGGGGCCCCCGCCAGCAGAGCGGCGGTGGCGGATACGGAGAGCGCTGTCCTACGGCGGAACACATGGCCTCCCGGCAGATCGTGCGACGGAGTCTCGACCTTGGTGGATCGATGCTATGGAGTCGGCGTGGCCCAGGCCACTGCTTCGGCCAACGATCTGGGGCGGGGTCGGTTTCTCCGCATGCGGACGGACTGCTCGGCGGCCCCGGCCAACCCGCGGTGATGCCCCGCTCACCGTGCGTCTCCTGCGGCGTTCCGTTCCGTCCGCGTCTGCGCGGATGTCGGCGCCCCGGAGTCCTTCACCGGCCACTCCCGGCTCCAAGGCCCCGCCCCTCTCAGGCCTGGACCTGCCCCAGCCAGTACAGGGTGCGGCGCAGTTCCTCCGGGAAGGGGTGGTGCGGGCCGTGCAGGCGTTCGGCGTCGTAGAGGAGCCGGGAGAGAGATTCCTGGGCGGCGCCGCGTTCGCCCTGGGCGAGGAGCAAGTGGCCTATGGAGCGGCGGATTTCGAGCGGGCGGGCGGGGTCGTCGGCGTAGTGCTCGAAGTACGGGAGCAGCGCGCGGTACTCGTCGAGGGCTTGTCCGACCTCGCCGAGCTGTTCCAGGCACTGGGCGGCCTCGTAGTGGAACTGGAGCGACTGGCGGGTCGCTCCCGCGCCGGACTCCTTCGCGAACTCCTCGGCCAGCAGCCGGAGTTCGGGCAGCGCGCGGCGGTACTGGCCGTCGTCCATGAGGGTGGCGGCGTACTGCTTGCGCAGGGTGCGGACGACCGGGGAGTTCGCTCCGTGCCGCTCGGCGGCGGCCGGCAGGATGCCGCCGAGGATGTCCACGGCGTGGGTGATCCGGCCCTGGTCGAGCAGGTTCTTGACCTCGTCGACGGCGGCCGCGACGTCCGGGCCGCCGGAGGCGGAGGTGCGCGGGTCGGCGGCGGAGGTCCAGGCACCGGGCCGGGAGGTGCGGGCCGCGGGGACGGCGGAGGCGCGGGGGTCGGCGGCCGGGCGGCCGGGCCCGGTGGCCGCGGGGACGGCACCCGGACGGAGTGCGGCCTCCGGAACGAGCGGCGTGGACAGCGCGGTGGGAGTCGGGGCCGGCGCCGGGGCCCCTTGGGAGCGCACCGGCCAGGGGGCCTGCGGCTGCCGGAAGGGGCGGGTGGGGTCCATCGGGGCGAGCGGGACGGGCGGGGACTGTGCGGCCTGCGGCCCCGTGGTGGCGGCGGGCAGCAGCGGGGCCAGCGCCTGGTAGACCTCCTGGGCGTCGGCGGGGCGGGCCTGCGGGTCCTTGTGCAGCAGGTGGAGGACCAGCGCTTCGAGGGCCTCGGGGACGTCGGGGCGCAGTCGGCGCACCGGGACCGGTTCCTCGTGCAGATGGCGGTGGAGCACGCCCAGGGCCGTCGAGCCGGCGAACGGGACCTCGCCGCTGAGGAGTTCGTGCAGCAGGATTCCGAGGGCGTAGAGGTCGGTGTGCGGGCCGACGGTGCCGCCCATCGCCTGCTCGGGCGCCATGTAGGCCGGGCTGCCGATGGGGGAGCCGGTGTGCGTGAGGCGGGTGGTGTCGGTGTCCAGCGCGGAGGCGATACCGAGGTCGAGGACGACCACGGAGCCGTCCGGCCGGATCATGACATTGCGGGGCTTGAGGTCGCGGTGCACGATCGGCACCGCGTGCACGGAGGCCAGCACGGCGCACAGCTGGGCGGCGACGCTGACGGCCCAGGGCCACGGGTAGGGATCGTGCTCGGCCAGGTGGTCGGAGAGGTCGGCGCCCTCGACGTACTGCATCACCAGATACAGGTCCTCGTCGTCGCTGCCGGCGTCGTGGACGGTGACCAGCCCGGGGTGGTCGACCTGCGCGGTGACCCGGCATTCGCGAACGAAGCGGCGGCGCATCTCCTCGCCGTCCGGGGTGCCCGCCACCCGGTCGGGGCGCAGCAGCTTGACGCCGACCCGGCGGTCCAGACGGCGGTCGTAGCCGATCCAGACCTGGCCCATACCGCCCTGGCCCAGCAGCGCGGAGAGTGCATAACGCTCACCGATGACCCGGCCGTTCACCGCCCCTCCTCCTTGCGGAGGTAGTCACTGAGCTCATCGAGCTCGGCCCGCACCCGGTCGATGCGCTGCGGCTGCGGCCGCTCCTGGGGCGGGGTGGGCCGGTACGGCGCCGGGGCGGGTTGGCCCGGCGCCGGCTGCGGGGGCAGCCGGGTCTCGGTCACGGCGTACGGGTTAGGTTCCGGCGAACCGTAGGGGGTGGGGTCCTGCGGCCCGGACGGGTGGGTCTCCTGGGCGTACAGCGGGAGCCGCGCGGGCGGCTGCGGCGGGCCGTAGGAGTGCGGTGCGGCACCCGGACCGGACGCCGGGGCGGACCCGTAGGCGGGCCCGAACCCCGGGCCGGGCACCGGAGCGGGCAGTGGTCCGTTCGGCTGCCCGGCCGCCCGTACCGCGCCGATGTCGACGAAGAGGTAGTACGCCACGGTGCCCGCCAACTGCAACAACAGCACCGCCACCGCGACATCCGTGCGCCAGTCGGTCTCGGGGTAGCCCTCCGACCACAGGCTCGTGCCGATGACCAGGGCCAGATCGCCGGCGAAGAGCCACCACCCCAGCGGCTTGCGCTGCACGATCGCGGCCCGCAGCAGCGCGGCCCAGGCCAGGAAGCCCAGGCTGAGAACGGTGCCGGCCACGAAGAGCACCCGCAGCAGGATGATCGTCCCCTGCGCCGGGGGGCGGTGCGGCGGGTGGGCGGGGACGGGGCCGTGCATTGCTGCTCCTGACGGATCGTTCGTGGCGGGCGGGGCGTGCCGTAGCGGCCGGTGGGGTGGCACCGCCCCCTCGCGCGGGCGGGCGCGGCTGCGCGGGCGTGCCTGCGAGCGTATATACGACGCCGACCGCGCGTGCGGGGTTGTACGGAATGACCGGCCCGATGTGCCGGCTCCCGTACGCCGCCGCCCCTTCCAGCCCGGTCGGTCCGGTGGACCCGGTCGGTCCCGTCAGCCCGATCGGTCCGCTCAGTCCGGGGCCACCGAGCCGTCCGTGAGCCCGTCGTACAGACCCCGCACCAGTTGTTCGCCGAGCCGGGACGCCAGCCGCAAGGCCTCTTCGAAGGCGGCCAGTTCACCGAACCGCTGCCCGTAGCGGCGCTGCTCGGCGAGCGGCAGCCGGGGCAGCTGGAGGCGGCGGACGTCGAGCCGGGTGGCGGTGGAGGCGTAGCTGCTGGCCTGCCGGTTGTTGGCGGTGCCGCGCAGGAAGCCGGCGAGGAACCAGGGATCGACGGCGGCCGGGTCGGGCCGCAGCAGGGTGAGGTTGCGGCCGAGGGCGGCACCGGCGGTGGCCTCGTCGACGACCCGGGCGATGGCACCGCCGCCGAGGACCGGGACGACGACATCGCCCGCGCGGACCAGGACCGGTTCCTCGGCGGGCCCGGAGGCGGGCGCTTCGGGGAGGGTGCCGGAGGGGGCGCCGCCGCCGATGACGTCATGGTCGGTGAGGACCGCGGGCCCTCCCCCGACCTCTCGCGTTCCGGCGCCGCCGGCGCGCAGTACCAGGGCGCCGGCCCGGGCGAGTTCGCCGACGGTGGTCAGCGGCCAGCGGGAGGCGGCGGCGAGGTCCGGGAGGGTGTCGCCGGCCGTGGGCCGCGGGGTGAGTTCGGTGGTGCGGGCGAGGGTGGCGGTCAGCCGGTCGCGCACCCGGACGAGTTCGGCGGGACCGCCGGCCGCTGCGGGCGGCGGGAGGTGCCGGGCCGGGGCGAGGTCGACATCGTCGTCGAGGAGGTCGATGGCGGCCAGTGACCGCCGTACACCGGGCACTTCCTCGATGCCGCCGTCGCGGTCGAAGGCCCGCCAGGCGTCGAGGGCGGTGGCGCGGACGGTCCCCCAGTCGGGCTTGTCGCGGCCCGTGGCCGCGCCGGTGACAGCACCGACGGCGAGGTCGGCGGTGTCGACGACGAGGAGGTGCGGGGTGGGCGGCGGACCGCCGCCGGGCTTGCGCAGCACCCACAGGTGCAGCGGGATGCCGTTGGGCGGGGCGGCGCCGGCCGGCAGCGCGATGACGGCGCGCAGCGCGCCGCGGCGCAGCAGGTCGGCGCGGATCCGGCGGCCGGAGCGGCGGGAGGCGGCGGCGGGCGGCATCAGGAGGACGGCGGTGCCGCCTTCGCGGAGCCGGGCCAGCGCGTGCTGGACCCAGGCCAGTTCGGACTCCGTACGGGCCGGGAAGCCGTACTCCCAGCGGGGGTCGTAGGCCAGTTCGTCGTGGCCCCAGTTGCGTTCGTTGAACGGCGGGTGGACCAGGACGGCGTCGGCGGCGAGCTCCGGGAAGGCGTCGGCGCGCAGGGTGTCGGCGGCGCGTACCCGGACCTGGGCGTCGGGGGCGCCCAGGGCGAGGCGGAGCGCGGTGAACGCGGCGAGGTCGGGGTCGGCCTCCTGGGCGTGCAGGGTGACGGCGGCGCCGGAAGGGTCCGTGGCGTCCTGCCCGGCCCGCTCCTGGGCGGCGGCCAGCAGGGCGCCGGCGCCGCAGGCCGGGTCGAGGACGGTGTGCAACGGGTCGGCCAGGGCGGCCAGTTCGGCCATCAGCGCAGCCGGCGCCGGCGGGGTCAGGGTGTACTGCCGGGGGTTGGCGTCCAGGTGGCGGCCGAGCAGGAACGCGTACGCCTCGGGGGCGCCGTCCTGGGCTGCGAGGTCGCCGGCGGCCCGTACCAGTGCGGCGGACGGAGCGAGGGCCTCACGGGTCAGCCCGCGTACGGGGTGCTCGGGGCCGAGCCGGGCGGCAAGGACGGAGTCGAGGATCGCGGGCAGTACGCCGGTCAGCTCGGCGTCGTCGGCGGCGGCGCGCAACTGCCGCCAGGCCGAGGGCCGTTCGCTGACCAGCAGCAGCACGGCGCCGGCCTGCCGCAGCGCGGCCGGGGCGCCCGCCGGGTGCCCTACCAGCTGCTGCCAGACCCGCTCGCGCAGCGGCACCTCGGCGAGTTTTCCCTGGTCGCGCAGCCATTGCTCGATGTCGCCGAGGGCGAAGGCGGGGCTGGTCTCGGTGCCGCCGACCGGCTTGGGGAAGTCCGCGTGCCGGCGCCGCCAGTTGCTGACCGCGGCGCGGCCGACGCCGGCGAGCCGGGCGATACCGGCGGCGGTCACCTCGGTCGGGCGGCTCCCCACCGCCGCCTCCGTCGCCCTGGTGTCCGTCGCATTGTCCGGCGATGCACTGTCCGGCACCTGGCTGACTCCCATCCGGTGACCCCCGACCTCCGTGAACCCCCGACCACTGTGTCGACAAGCATACCCACGCACGATCAATACCCCCCTTCACATCGTGAACTCTCCAAGTTCATCCACTCATGTTGACTCGGTTCACAGGCTCTGTTGTTATTGACCCATCGCTTCGGCGGAAATCGATCCGAGTGCCCGGAAGGGGCCCCTTCGCATGTCTCAGCAGATGCACTACCAGCCCGCCCCGCAGGGGCCCACCGGCGCTCACGCCCCCCAGGCGGCCCGCAACGGCCTCGGCGTCGCCGCCCTGATCCTCGGCATCATCGGCGCGCTCAGCGGCATCCCGATGATCCTGTTCTGGCTGGCCGGACCGCTCGGCATCCTCGCCCTGATCTTCGGCCTGGTGGGCCTCAGCCGCGCCAAGAAGGGCCAGGCCACGAACAAGGGCGTGGCGGTGACCGGCACGATCCTGGGCGCGGTCGCGCTCATCCTGTCGGTCGTCGGCGTCATCGTCACCGTGGTGGCGGTCAACAAGGCCGTCGACGAGGTGCACAAGCAGGTGGAAGAGAGCTCCGGCCAGCCGAAGAACGGCTCGGGCGAGAGCGCCAAGGAGCTCACCCCGGGCTCCACGGCGAAGTACAACAACGGCGTCGAGGTGACCGTCTCGAAGCCGAGCCCGTACACCGTCGACCCGAACACCGTCGTGAGCGGCCACACCGACGGCAACAAGGCGTACAAGCTCACCGTCACGATCAAGAACGCCGGCAGCAAGGTGTTCGACAAGCCGCTCGTCCAGACCAAGGCCCGGGTCAACGGCAAGAAGGCCGAGGAGGTCGACGACGACAAGCACGGCATCCTCCACCACGACTTCGGCGACTCGATCAACCCCGGCGCCACCGCCGACGTGGAGATGGTCTTCGACGCGCCGCCGACCGCCAAGGAGCTCGACGTCGAGGTCACGCCGGACCTCCTGCTCGACTCCGTGCACTGGAAGCTGGCCCTCTGAGCCTGCGGCTCCCCTCCTCGCTCCACAGCCCCCGGCCCCGCCCCCCCGCCCCCCCCGCCCCGGGGCGCGGCCCCCCCCCCCCCCCGCCCCGCCCCGCCCCCCCCCCCGCCCCCCCCCCCCACGGCCGTCCCGCCCCGGGGAACGGACGGCCCCGCAGCGACGTCTGAATCACTGCCGTACCACTGCCGTCCCGGCCACCCGCGACGCAGCGGCCACCGGACCGACCGGCTGGAAGTTTCGCGTATCTTTTCGGCAGTTGAGAGTGAGGACCCGCATGGAGACGGCCGCAGCGACGGCCGGTGCCGCCGGACGGAGTCCGGGGGAAGCCGGCGGCACCGTGCCACCGCCCCGGGCCGCCGACCCGGCCGGCCCCGGGACCGCCACCAACGGCGCACCGCCCAGCGGCCCCGGGCGCCTGCGGCGCGGCGCCCGCCGCTTGCGCGACCGGACGGCTCCACTGCGCGTCCCCCGCCTCGACCCCTACTGGACGGCGGGGTTCTTCTTCGTCGCCTTCGCGCTGCTGTCCGTCCTGCGCTTTTGCACGCTGTCCACGTCCTCCTGGGACCTGGGCATCTTCGAGCAGGCCATACGGGGCTACGCCCACTTCCGGGCCCCGATCGTCGACCTCAAGGGCCCCGGCACCAACATCCTCGGCGACCACTTCAGTCCCGTACTGATCGTGCTCGCCCCCTTCTACCGGCTGTTCCCCTCCCCCCTGACCCTGCTGATCGCGCAGGCCGCGCTCTTCGCGCTGTCCGCGATACCGGTCACCCGCGCCGCCGCCCGTTCGCTGGGCCGTGTCCCGGGCCTGGCCCTCGGCATCGCCTACGGCACGTCCTGGGGTGTGCAGAAGGCCGTCGACTTCGACTTCCACGAGATCGCCTTTGCGCTGCCGCTGATCGCCTTCGCCCTCGAAGCGGTCCTGCGCGGACGGTGGACGGCGGTGGTGTGCTGGGCCGCGCCCCTGGTGCTGGTCAAGGAGGACCTCGGGGTGACCGCGGCCGTCATCGGTGCGCTCGCCCTGATACGCACCCGGCGGGCCAGTCCGCTGGCCATCGGCCTGGTCGCCTTCGGCATCACCGCCACCGCCGTCACCCTCGGCGTGCTCATACCGGGTTTCAACGGCTCCGGCTCGTACGACTACTGGAGCAAGTTCGGCGCCGACGGCGGCGGCCTCACCATCCCGCTCGACACAGCCGTGCGCACCACCCTCTGGGTCCTGCTGCCCACCACCGGCCTGCTCGCGCTGCGTTCCCCTCTTCTGCTGGTCGCGCTGCCCACTCTGGGCTGGCGTTTTCTGTCCCACGAGCCCCACTACTGGGGCATCGACTGGCACTACAACGCCGTCCTGATGCCGGTGGTCTTCCTCGCCCTGATCGACGCCCTGCCCCGGGCCCGGGTCTCCGCCCGCCCTTGGCTGCGCTCGTACGCCCACCATCTGCCGGCCGCCGTGGTGGCCGTGGCCCTCGCGCTGACGACCACGCTTCCGCTGGCCCGCCTCACCGAGGCCGCCACGTACCGCATACCGCCGGACGTCACCGCCGCCGAGCAGTTGCTCGACCGCATACCCGACGGTGCGAGCGTCGAGTCCGACATCCGGCCGCTGAGCCGCCTCACCAGCCGCACCCGGGTCTACTGGACCGGCGACACCGACGGTCTGTCGCCCGACTACGTCGCCGTGCAGCTACGCGACAACCACACCCCGCGGCAGGCGCTGGCGGACGCCACCGCCCGCCACCCCAAGTCCACCTACGTCGTCCTCGGCGGCGCCGCGGACCTCGTCGTACTTCACCGGACCTCCGCCCACTGACCACCTGCGGTCCGTCCGGGCTCCCGGCCCGAAGTGCCGTACCGCCGAGGGTGCGTTCGACCGTGACCGTGGTCACTTCCCAGGTGTGATCTTTCGCAGCAGACTGGCCGTATGTGGACGCAGACAGCCGTGGCGGCCGGAGTGCTCGCCCTGTTGACCGTGGTACCCGGGCCGGACATGGCCGTGGTCACCAAGCGCGCGATCGCCTCCGGCAGGGCGGAGGCCCTGCGCACCGCTGCCGGAATCACCACCGGGCTCCTCGTGTGGGGCGTGTTCACCGTCGTCGGCCTTGCGGCGATCCTCGCGGCCTCGGCGCAGGCGTACTTCGTCGTCAAGATCCTGGGCGCCGCGTACCTGGTCCTCCTCGGTCTGCAGGCCCTCTGGCAGAGCCGCCGCTCCGCGCCGCGGACCGCCGCGTTGACGGCCACCGGCCCGGGGCGCGCCTACCTGACGGGCCTGACCACCAACGTCCTCAACCCGAAGATCGCCGTCTTCTACACCGGTCTGCTGCCGACCCTGACCCCGCACGGACTGCCCACGGCGGCCGGCATGGGCCTGCTGGTTCTGCTGCACGCGATGCTGACCCTGACCTGGCTCGGGGCTTATGCCTACCTCGTCTCCAGGGCGCGCTCGTTCTTCGAACGGCCGCGCGTCCGGCGTCTGCTGGACCGCGTGACGGGTGGGGTGCTCATCGGCTTCGGGGTGCGGGTGGCCGCGGAAGCCAACTGACCACCAACTCGCGGAAGGGACGGACATGGGCACGGTGCTCGGCACGATCGAGCGGATCTGGCGGTACCCCATCAAGTCCACCGGCGGTGAGCTGTTGGACGAGGCCGCCGTGGATGCCCGGGGCCTCGTCGGCGACCGGCTCTACGCGGTGCGGGACGCCGAGGGCAAGTTCGGCTCGGGCAAGAACACGCGCCGGTTCCGGCGCATGCCGGGACTGTTGCAACTGCAGTCCCGATACCCCGGGGGAGCGGCCACGGAGGCGCCCGAGCTGCTGACGCCGGACGGCGAGCCGGTAGCGGACCCGACCTCCTATATGCGGCACTACCTGGACCGGAACGACGTCGAAGTGGCCCGCGAGGGCGCGGTCTCGCACTTCGACCAGCTCCCCCTCAGCGTCTTGACCACCGCCACCGTCGACTGGGTCCGCGCGGCCGTTCCCGGCGTGCCGGTCGACGAGCGCCGGTTCCGGCCGAACCTGCTGGTGCGGACACCGCCGGGCACCCCTCCGTTCGTGGAGGACAAGTGGTTCGGCAGCACCGCCCGGATCGGCGGCGCCCTGTGCCTCCGGTTCGAGCGCTCCAGCGAGCGATGTGTGATGACCAACGAGGCCCAGCAGGACCTGCCGCACTCCGCGCTGATTCTGCGAGTCATTGCCCAGGCACACGACATGCGGCTGGACGCCCTGGCCACGGTCGCACAGCCGGGACGTGTACGACTCGGGGACACCGTCGAACTGGCCTGAAGCACCCTCCCCGGCACGCGCCGCTGGGCCCGCTGCGCGTGGTGCGCGTGGTGCGCGGCGGGCCCAGCCTCATGCCGGATGCCGGATGCCGGGAGTTCCCGGCAGACAGCGGATCCGTCGGACAGCGGATCCATCAAGCCGCGGATCCGTCAGGCCGCTGATGTGTCACGCAGCAGACGCCGCGTCATGGGATGACGAGTCGGCCGCAAGGCTCCACCGGCAGCTCGGTGACGGGCACAACTGATGGTGGTGGAGTACGGAGACCATGGCGGCCTGCAGCCGGGAGCTCTTGCCTATCTTGATCAGGATGCGCGAGATATGTGCCTTGACCGTCCGCTCGGAGATCTTCAGCCGCCGGGACAGTTGGCCGTTGGTCGGCCCGCCGCCCAGGAGCAGGAGCACCTGCTTCTCCCGCTCGGTCAACTGGCTGAGATCCACCGGGCCTTCGAGCGGGCCGTCGTCCGACCCCTGGTACGGACAGGGCATACCGTCCCGTGCACGCAAAGACGTCTTCATTGTTTTCCCCCTGGTCCGGGCCCGGCAAGGTGGAACACCGCCAGATCGGGCCCTGATTGCGCGTCAGTGGTCCGGCACGGTCCCCCGGTCCGGGTACCGGCCCCAACCCACTGCCGCTGCCGCTGCCGAACGCCTGAGTGCCGTCACACCCAGGCCCTCCTCGGTAGGAGCACCTCCTCCCTCCCGCATGGCGCCGGAAGCAGGATCTCGAACGGTGCATCGGCTCCCCGGCGCCCCGCGCCGGCCTGCCCGTACCCGTCCGCCTTCCCCAGCCCCCGTCGACACCACCGTCACATCCGCCGAAGCGACCCGCATGAGTACCCGTACCTACTTCGCAAACCCCATCACGACCTCAGCACACACCAGTTGACCTGCGATGACGAATGGTTTGGCGGGGCATTATTCGCCGACGGTGCAGGAAGGTGACGCATACTCAGAAACTGCCGGACATCAGCGGAAGAATCGACGGAAACCCGAGGAGCGCCGCCCCCGCTACCGCGCGGGGGGCGGCGCTCGGCTTCCGTGTGAACCGTCCGCTTCATACCGGCAATTCTCACCGCGACCACTGACAATCAGCGCCCCCGGGAAACCGCGGCGGCAGCTTGCCGACCGGGTCCGCCGGCGGAGCCCAACGGCCCGCCGGCCGGGGCCCAACGGCCGCGCCGAGCGCCTACGAGCCGAGGATCGTGGTCAAGAACTCCCCGACCCACGACAGCAGTTCGCGGCCGACCAGCGGCTTGCCGCCGATCTTGCCGGTGGTCGGGCGCGGTACCAGGATCTGTCGGGTGGCCGGCTTGAGGACCGTACGGGGGTACAGCCGCTTGAGCCGCAGCTCCTGCGACTCGCGCAACTCCACCGGGCCGAAGCGGATGTTGGCGCCCTGCAGGGTGATGTCCGAGACGCCGCAGGAGCGGGCCAGCATGCGCAGCCCGGCGACCAGCAGCAGATTCTCGACGGGCTCGGGCAGCTTGCCGTAGCGGTCGACCAGCTCCTCGCGGACGGCCGCGACGTCCTCCTCCGAGGAGGCGGAGGCGATGGCGCGGTACGCCTGGAGGCGCAGCCGCTCGCCGGGGGCGTAGTCGTGCGGGACGTGGGCGTCCACGGGGAGCTCGATCTTGACTTCGAGCGGGGGCTCCTCCTCCACGCCGCCTTCGAGAGAGGCGCGGTAGTCGGCGACCGCCTCGCCCACCATCCGTACATAGAGATCGAAGCCGACGCCGGCGATATGGCCGGACTGCTCGCCGCCGAGGAGGTTGCCCGCGCCGCGGATCTCCAGGTCCTTCATGGCGACGTACATGCCCGCGCCCATCTCGGTGTGCTGGGCGATGGTCGCCAGCCGCTCGTGGGCGGTCTCGGTCAGCGGCTTCTCGGGCGGGTAGAGGAAGTAGGAGTAGCCGCGCTCGCGGCCGCGGCCCACCCGCCCGCGCAGCTGGTGGAGCTGGGAGAGGCCGAAGTTGTCACCGCGCTCGACGATCAGGGTGTTGGCGTTGGAGATGTCGATGCCGGATTCGACGATGGTGGTGGAGACCAGGACGTCGAACTTCTTCTCCCAGAAGTCGACGACGACCTGCTCCAGTTGCGACTCGCCCATCTGGCCGTGGGCGGTCCGGATACGGGCCTCGGGCACGATCTCGCGGAGCCGGGCGGCGGCGCGGTCGATGGACTCGACGCGGTTGTGGATGTAGAAGACCTGGCCCTCGCGCAGGAGTTCACGGCGGATGGCGGCGCCGATCTGCTTCTGCTCGTACGGTCCGACGAAGGTGAGGACCGGGTGCCGCTCCTCGGGCGGGGTGGTGATCGTGGACATCTCGCGGATACCCGTCACCGCCATCTCCAGGGTGCGGGGGATGGGCGTGGCGGACATGGTGAGGACGTCGACGTTGGCGCGGAGCTTCTTCAGCTGCTCCTTGTGCTCGACGCCGAACCGCTGCTCCTCGTCGACGATGACCAGGCCCAGGTCCTTGAACTTGGTCTCGGAGGAGAACAGGCGGTGGGTGCCGATGACGAGGTCGACGGTGCCGTCGCGCAGCCCTTCGAGGACGGCCTTGGCCTCGCCGTCGGTCTGGAAACGGGACAGCGCCCGGACGTTGACCGGGAACTGGCCGTAGCGCTCGTTGAAGGTGCCCAGGTGCTGCTGCACGAGGAGGGTGGTCGGGACGAGGACCGCCACCTGCTTGCCGTCCTGGACGGCCTTGAAGGCGGCGCGGACCGCGATCTCGGTCTTGCCGTAGCCGACGTCGCCGCAGATCAGGCGGTCCATGGGGACCGACTTCTCCATGTCCTCCTTGACCTCGGCGATGGTGGTGAGCTGGTCGGGCGTCTCCGCGTACGGGAAGGCGTCCTCCAGCTCGCGCTGCCAGGGGGTGTCCGGGCCGAAGGTGTGGCCGGGCGCCGCCATCCGGGCGGAGTACAGCTTGATGAGGTCGGCGGCGATCTCCTTGACGGCCTTCTTGGCGCGCGCCTTGGTCTTGGTCCAGTCGGCGCCGCCGAGCCGGTGCAGGGTGGGGGCCTCGCCGCCCACGTACTTGGTGACCTGCTCCAGCTGGTCGGTGGGGATGTAGAGGCGGTCGCCGGGCTGGCCGCGCTTGGCGGGCGCGTACTCGACGAGGAGGTATTCGCGGGTGGCGCCCTGGACCGTGCGCTGCACCATCTCGATGTAGCGGCCCACACCGTGCTGCTCGTGCACGATGAAGTCGCCGGCCTGCAGGGTCAGCGGGTCGATGGTCTTGCGGCGGCGGGCCGGCATCCGGGCCGCGTCCTTGCCGGCCGCCTTCTGGCCGGAGAGGTCGGTCTCGGTGAGGACGGCGAGCCGGAGCGCCGGGTCGATGAAGCCGTTGTCGAGGGAGCTGCAGGAGACATGGACGACGGACGGGGAGATCTCGGCGAGGTCGGCGTCCAGGCGGGCGGGGATGCCTTCCCCGCCGAGGACCTCGACGGTGCGGGCCGCCGGGCCGTGTCCCTCGGTGAGGAACAGGGTGCGCCAGCCGTCGGCCAGCCACTGCTTGGTGTCGGCCAGCGCCCGCTGGGTGTCACCGCGGTAGGTGTCGGGGGCGTGCATGCCCAGCTTGAGGGTGTCGCCGTCCGTCACCAGCTCCTCATCGGCCGCGAAGGGGCTGACCGACCACCACATCATCCCCAGCTCGCGCGCCCGGTCCCGGACGTCCGCGAGGCCCCACAGGGAGGCCGCGCCCACGTCGATCGGCGCCACTCCCCCGCCGGCGGTCGCCGCCCAGGACGCCTGCAGGAACTCCTGGCTCGTCGCCACCAGGTCGGCGGCCCGGGTACGCACCCGCTCCGGGTCGCACACCATCGTCATGCTCCCGGCGGGCAGCACGTCCAGCAGCAGCTCCATGTCGTCCACCAGGACCGGAGCCAGCGACTCCATGCCCTCGACGGCGATCCCCTCGGCGATCTTGCCGAGCAGCTCGCCCAGCTCGGGATGCTGCTCGGCGAGCGCCGCGGCCCGCTCCCGGACGTCGTCGGTCAGCAGCAGCTCACGGCACGGCGGCGCCCACAGGCCGTGCTCGGCGACCTCCAGGGACCGCTGGTCGGCGACCTTGAAGTAGCGGATCTCCTCGATGTCGTCGCCCCAGAACTCCACCCGCAGCGGATGTTCCTCGGTCGGCGGGAAGACGTCCAGGATCCCGCCGCGGACCGCGAACTCGCCGCGCTTCTCGACCAGCTCGACGCGTGCGTAGGCGGCCGCCGCCAGAGCGTCGACGATCTCTTCGAGATCGGCGGTCCGGCCGGTGCGCAGACTGACAGGCTCCAGGTCGCCCAGGCCCTTGACCTGCGGCTGGAGCACGGAGCGGATGGGGGCGACGACGATGGAGACGGGGCCTGCCGTCGGGTCGTCCTTGCGCGGGTGGGCGAGCCGGCGCAGCACCGCGAGGCGCCGGCCGACGGTGTCCGAGCGCGGCGAGAGCCGCTCGTGCGGCAGCGTCTCCCAGGACGGGAACTCCACGACGGAGTTGTCCTCGCCGGCCGGCATGAGGCTGCGCAGGGCGGCGGCGAGGTCCTCCGCCTCCCGGCCGGTGGCGGTCACCGCGAGCACCGGGCGGCCGGACTCCCGGGCCAGCGCGGCGACCGCGAGCGGGCGGGCGGCGGGCGGTCCCACCAGATCCACATGCGGCCGGTTCCCGTCGGCCGCGGCCTGCAGCGCTTCGGCGAGCGCCGGGTCCCGTACGACGGCGTCGAGCAGACCAGTCAGGCTCATCAGAAGGTTCCGTCCCAGCGAGGCGAACAACACAGCAGCCCGACACGTCTCACGGGCCGGGGTTGCCAAGCGTACGCCCGCCCGTCACCCGGGCGGGCCGCAAGCCCGGGACGGCCCCGGCGCGCCGAACAGCGCGCGCCGGGGTCGCGCTCCCGGCTGCGGCGCGCGCCGTCAGCCGTGAGCGGCGGAGGTCAGCCGGCGACCCTGACCGCGGCGTAGTACTTGTTCGCGGTCTTGAGACATGCGGCCTTCATTTTCTTCCGCATCGCCGGGGTGAGCGGGTCGGCCCAGGGCTTGTACTGGCAGGCCTGGCGCATGTCCTGCAGGAATACCTCATCGATACGCTTCTTGTGATCCCTGCGCCATACGGTCTTCCCCACAATGGTTTTGTAGTTGCGGTAACCGAAGTCGTGGCGGTAGCAGGAGTAGGTGAAGTCGTAGCCGCCCGGCAGCTTCTCCGGCGAGCTGTTGCAGCCGTTGGTGGTCCAGTTGAACCGGAAGTAGTTCGAGCCCGAGCGGTACAGCCCGAGGTACTTGTACCAGTCCTGCTGGGACGCCTGGCCCTTGCTGGTCAGCGACTTGAGCTTCCGCAGCCGGTACGCCCCGCCGACCGCGGGACCGGTCACGTCCGCCGCGGAGGCCTGCTGCGCCACGAGGGACGGTCCGGTCTTGACCGCCGCCTCCGCCGGCGCCGCGGCGAGCGCGGGTGCCGCCGTCCCCAGAGCGAAGACACCGGCCAGTACGACACCTCCGAAAGAGGTCCGTATCTTGTTCACTTGTTTCCCTTCCCCGATTTCATGCTGCATGGGAAGCCGAGTCCGAAATCGGCTTCGGGAGGGAAAATAGCGCGGCCCTGCGGTGCTTCAGCGGGAATTAAAGGAAATGCCCGTGCATACCCTCAAAGGAACCTCAGATTCCGCAAGGACGGACATGGTGAATTAATAGCCAACTCGATCACTATGTCCGGATGCACCTGGTGCGCAAAGCGGGTTCAATGCACATGAATCCCCGCCGTGCGTGCACCACTGTGACCTGGGACACCCCTCGCGTCACGGACGCCAACTCGACGCGTCCCCGAGCCCGTTGAGTCGCGTCGGCCCGGAAGTGCGGTTTCGCACTCCGCCCCCGCATGGAAGGGTGCAGCGTACAAGGACCTGCGGAGGGGGAACGGTGAGCCACAGCGCGCGACCTGCCGGCCACAGCGCACGCGATGCCGTGCGGACGGCGGGCCCGACGGTGCCGGACCCGCGGCGCCGCCCCGTCGTCGCCGCCCTCATGCTCGGAATGGCGCTGGCCGCGCTCGACTCGACGATCATCGCCACCGCCATCCCCCAGATCGTCGGCGACCTCGGCGGCTTCGCGGTCTTCTCGTGGCTCTTCTCCGGCTATCTGCTGGCCGTCACCGTCACCCTGCCCGTCTACGGCAAGCTCTCCGACACCTTCGGCCGCAAGCCCATCCTGATCACCGGCATCGGGCTCTTCCTCGCCGGCTCACTGGCCTGCGCGGGCGCCTGGAACATGGCCTCCCTGATCGCCTTCCGCGTGGTCCAGGGCCTGGGCGGCGGCGCCCTCCAGGGCACCGTCCAGACCATCGCCGCCGACCTCTACCCGATGAAGGAACGC
This sequence comes from Streptomyces sp. NPDC048434, assembly GCF_043200375.1. Classification (NCBI taxonomy): domain Bacteria; kingdom Bacillati; phylum Actinomycetota; class Actinomycetes; order Kitasatosporales; family Streptomycetaceae; genus Streptomyces; species Streptomyces sp. NPDC048434. The sequence goes on from NZ_JBICXQ010000022.1 coordinate 162,072, forward strand.
CCCAAGATCCAGGCCAGGCTCTCCAGCGTCTGGGCCACCTCGTCGGTCGCCGGACCCGCGCTGGGCGGGCTGCTCGCCGCCTACGCCGACTGGCGGTGGATCTTCGTGGTCAATCTGCCGGTGGGGGCGGTGGCCCTCTGGCTGATCGTGCGGTACTTCTCCGAGCAGGAACGGGCCGGGGAGGGCCCCCGGGCCCACCGCCCCCGGGTCGACTGGCCGGGCGCGCTGGCGATCTTCGCCTGTGGCGGGCTGCTGCTGACCGCCCTGGTGCAGGGCGGTGTGGCCTGGGCCTGGCTCTCCGCGCCGTCGCTGCTGCTGTTCGCCGGCAGCGCGCTGTGCGCCACGCTCACCGTCGTCATCGAACGCCGTGCTGCGGAACCGATCATCCCGGGCTGGGTTTGGCGCCGCCGCACCATCTCCGCCGTCAACCTCGCCCTCGGCGCCCTGGGCCTGCTGATGGTCGCGCCGACCGTGTTCCTGCCCACCTACGCACAGGCGGTACTGGGCCTGGGCCCGACGGCCGCCGGCTTCGTGCTCTCCGTCATGACCCTGAGCTGGCCGGTCTCGGCCGCCTTGAGCAGCCACGTCTACAACCGCCTCGGCATCCGCAGCTGCGCCGTGCTCGGCATCGGCGCGGCCGGTCTGATCCTGCTCGCCTTCCCCCTGCTGCCCTACCCCGGCGCGGCCTGGCAGCCCGCCCTGATCATGCTGGCGCTCGGCGCGGCCCTCGGCCTCTTCCAACTCCCGCTGATCATCGGCGTCCAGTCCTCCGTCGGCTACGCCGAGCGCGGCACCGCCACCGCCTCCATACTCTTCTGCCGCCAGGTCGGGCAGTCCCTCGGCGCGGCGCTCTTCGGCGCCCTCGCCAACGCCACCCTCAACGACCGCCTCGCCCACGCCCCTTCGGACATCCGCCGCGGCCTGCCCGGCGACCTCGACGCGGTCTCGCACACCCTCCAGCACCCCGGCGCCCTCACCGCCCACGCCACCGACTACCTCCGCCGCGCCGTCGACACCACGGTCGACCACGTCTACCTCGGCGCCGCAGCGGCCGCCGCGCTCGCGCTGGCCGCGCTGTTGCTGCTGGCACCGCGGCACTTCCCGGTGCACACGGACGCCGGCGGTACGGGTGAGGGCGAACCGGGCAGGCCGTAGGGCCGGTCCCGGCGTGGGCGGTCGGTGAGGTCAGGCGCCCGAACCGCCGCCCCGGCGGGGCAGTTGCGCCTCCAGGGTGTCCTGCCCCTCGGGGCCGGAACCGGCGGCGCCGAAGCCGAGGGCAGCGTCCCGTCCGCCGCCCAGCGCCCGCCCGGCGTCCTCGTCGTGCCCCTCCGCCGCCGGCGCCTTCCCGGTGAGCACCGCCAGGCTGTTGCGGACATGGGTCATATGGACGCGTACCTCCTCGCGCTCCGCGTCGTGTTCGCGCAGGATCCGCTCCGTGGACCGCTCGATGCGTTCCACCTCCGCCCGTGCCTGGGACAGCAGTCCGGCGGCGCGGTCCTCGCCGTCCTGCTGACGGTGCCGGGCGGCCTCCTCCGCCTCCGCGTACAGCTGCCGGGCGTCGACGCGTACGGCCTTGCCGCGGGCGTCCATCTCCGCGACGCACCGGTCCGTCTCCGCCTCCAGCGCCACGAGTTCCCGCCCGGCCGCGTCCCACTCCTCCGCCTGCCGCTTCTCCTGGTCGCGCAGCAGCTGCACGGTGCGCCGGTGCACCTCCGCCAGCCCCTCGGCCGCCTCGCTCCGCAGCCGCTCGGCGTCCTCGGCCGCCACGGCCGCCAGCTCCGTGACCTCACCGCGCGCCGCCCGCTCCGTACGCCGGGCCCGGGTGTCCGCCTCGGCCCGCAGGGCGTAAGCCGCCCGCTCGGCCGCGTCCCGGACCTCGTCCGCATGGGCGGCGGCCGCGCCACGCGTCTGCCCGGCCGCCTGCTCCGCCTCGCCCCGCAGCCGCGCCGCCTCGGACTCCGCGGTCGTCAGGATCAGCCGGGCCTCTCTGCCCAGCGACTCATACGTCTGCGGCGGCTGCTGCGCCAGATAGGCACGCAGCTCCCCGAGTTCGGCCTCCATCTCCTTGGACAGAACGGTGAGCCGGGCGGCGCGCTCCCAGCAGGAGTCGCGGTCGACCGAGAGCCCCGTGAGGCGGCGGTCCACATCCTCCGGCCGGTAGCCACGCCCTCGTACGGCCTCGAACCCGTGAGGCGAAACCGATGCACTCATCCCTCAAGCCCCTCTCCGCCGCGCACAGCAGTCGCGCGACCCGCAGCGTTCCGCTTCATTTCGCATGTTTCCGTGCGGCACTGTGCAGTTACGCGCACTTCCCGGAGATCGTGCCGAAGTCGCACCCTCGCGACACTCCACCCAATCCCCCCACCAGGATGCGTTATTTATTGCCAGAAGTCGGAATCCGATCATCGGCGCGCAGCGCCTGGAACAACCGCCTCGCCCCGGTTTCGTCCCACTGCAGCACCGACCCGACACCGCTCACCATCACCCCGGGCCGGATCACCGGAACCGTCGTCGCCGTGCCGTCGCCCCCGGCGATCTGCTTCATCGACCAGCCCATATCCAGCACCCGCGCCATGTCCGCGCCCTCGTCCACGGTCATCGCCGCCAGCGAGGTGTCCAGCACATGCTTCAGCCGGGAGGGATCGAGGTAGACGTCCGGGGAAGCCATCTCGTCGGCAACCGCACCGAGCAATTGCCGTTGGCGCTTCACCCGTCCGAGGTCACCGTCGGGGTCGGTATACCGGGCCCGTACGTACGCCAGCGCCTGTGTGCCGTTCATCCGCCGGCAGCCCGCCGGGAAGTCCGCCCCCGACTTCTCGTCCCGCAGCGGCTTGTCCAGACACAGCCGCACACCGTCCAGCGCATCCACAACCTGCACGAACCCCAGGAAGTTCACCTCGGCATAGCGGTCGATCCGCAGCCCGGTCGCCTGCTCCACCGTTCGGGTGAGCAGGTGGGGGCCGCCGTCCGCATAGGCCTCGTTGATCTTCCGGCTGCCGTAGCCCGGTATCGGGACATAGCTGTCGCGCGGCAGGCTGACCAGCGAGGGGCCGTGATCGCCGTAGTGCAGCACCATGATCGTGTCGGTGTTGCGCACCTGGTTGTTGCCGACATGCAGATCCTTGCGCTGCTGCGGGGTCAGCGCGGTACGGCTGTCCGAGCCGACCAGCAGCCAGTTCGTGCCCTTGCCCGCGGCCGGCCGCCCCGGGTAATCGCCCAGCGCATCCATGTGCCGCAGCTGCCGCCCCGCCGAGACATACAGCCACGCCCCGACCGCGACCACCGCGATGACCAGCACCAGCAGCGTCACCAGGAGCCAGACCAGCCATGCCCACCGGCGCCGGGGCGGGCCCGGACCGCGCAGCGATCTGGCCGTGCGCCGCCGGTGCCACCAGCGTGGCCGCCCCGCCCGGTACAGCGACGGCGACGGCGACGACTGCGACAACGGGGGTATCGGACGGCCCATATACGCATGGTCAGGGCACCCGACCCGTCCCGCAGGTCGAGCGCCCTGACCATGTCGCTACCGCGGCGCCTGCCGCCGGGGCCGGTTGCGCCCCGCCGCCGCTCCTACAGCAGCCCGTCCCACATCTGCTCCAGCAGCACCGACCACCAGGTCTCCGGCGAACCCAGCGCGGGCGGATCCAGCGCGACCAGCTGCGCCTGGAAGTCGACGGTCCAACGGCCCGCCTGCTCGGGCGTCAGCCCGTACCGCAGCCGCCACATCCGCCCCAGCATCGCCAGACAGCGCGCAAACTCCGGCAGACCGGAGTTCACGAACTGCGGCGTCGCCGGCGCACCGCCCGGACCGGCCTCCATCGGCACCGCCACGATGTGCGCGGTCCCGTACTGGACACACAGCTGACGGCCGAAGTCATTGCCCATCACCAGATACGAACCGGCATCCGAGGCCGGCTGCACCATGCGCTCCGCCGCCAGCTCCGCCAGCGTCGGCACCGGACGGCCCGGCTGCGCCTGCGCCCAGAAGAACGGCCCGAAGTCGACCGGCAGCCCGGACCACACCAGCGTCTGCGCCACCACATCGGGCACCCCGTGCCGGGAGACCGCCCGCTGATCGAAACGGAAGATCCCCTGCGGCCCGAACGCCTGCTCCAGCTCCTGCCCGATCGCCTGCGGCGGCGCCGGGGGCACCGGCTGCACCTGCGACGGGTGCGGCAACGGCACCCGCACCGGAGCCGGCCGCGCCGGACCGTCCGCGACCTGGTGCAACTCGCCCTGATGCTCGACGAGATGCCGTACGCCCTGCTGGCGCGAGCCATGGTCCCTGCCGTACGCGGCGGTATGGCTGATCCGCACCTGCGGCCAGTTGTCCCGGATCATCCGGGCGCAGTAGCCACCCGGCAGATCACAGCACTCCAGCTCCGTGTGCAGCTCCAGCACCTGCTGCGGGGGGATGTTCATCCCGCGCAGCTCGTGCAGCAGCTGCCACTCCGGATGCGGTGTACCGGGCGCCGAACGACGCACGATCTTCTGCTCGGAGCCGTCCGGCGCGCGATAGCTCAGTACGGCCATATAGCCCGGTCCGACGGTCGGCTGACCGCTGGGCGCCTGCGGATAGCCGTACGCGCCGCCGGGGGCCTGGCCACCGGGGCCCTGCGCGGCGGGCGGACCCGGCACCGGTCCGGGCGGGGGCGGGACGCCGGGCCCGGCCGACGGCGGCATCCCCGCAGCGCCCGGCGTACCGGGGCCACCGGGACCGCCCGGCCCGCCGCCGGGCAGCGCCGCACCATCGGCGAGCATCGTCGCCGCGGCGTGCACCCCACCGCCACCGGTCCCGCCCGCGGCGGGCGGGACGGGCGGCGGGGCGGAGGGCGGCGGCGGACCGTTCTGGCCGCCGGAACCCCGGCCGCCCGCGGACGCGGAGGGCCTGCCGGGCGGGCCGGGCGGCTTGGGAGCTCCGGGCGGGCCGGGAGGACCGGGAGGGCCGGGCGGCGGCGGTACACCGGGGCCGCCGGCACCGCCGCCCGGCCCGCCCGCACCCGCGAGACCGGCCTGCAGGGACGCGCCGTCGGCGAGCATCGTCGCCGCGGCATGCACCCCACCGGAGCCGGCGGAACCCGTGCCACCGGAAGCGGAACCGGAACCCGAAGCGCCGGCCCCGTCGGAGCCACCCGCCGCACCCGTCCCGCCCGGCCCGTCCACCGCGCTGAGATCCAGATCCGCCGCATCCAGCTGCGAGACCAGCTGCGTCGGTACATAGCCACCCGCCGGGGCACCGGGCGCACCGGGACCGGACGCCGCGGGCCCGCCGGGCGGGCGCACCTCGGCCTCGGCCGCGGCGGCCTGCGCCGGGTCCTGCGGTGCTCCGCCACGTCCGGCGCCGGGGGGACCGGGCACGCCGGGAGGCGGCGGCGGACCCGCGGCGGCGTTACCGGGCAGCGACGAACCGTCGGCCAGCATCGTCGCCGCGGCATGCACCCCACCGCCCGCGGGCGGTGCGGGCGGCACCCCGGGACCGGGCACGCCGGGCCCGGCCGCGGCGGGCGTACCGGCACCGGACGCACCGGTACTAGGAGGCGGCGGTACGTCGACGACCGGCGGCCCGGACGGCGGCGGCAGATCCGGCAGCCCGCCCACGGCAGGCGGCGCAGCAGGCATCGGCGGCGGCACGGCAACGCCACCGGGCCCGCCTGCCGGGCGCGCCTGACCGGCCTCGGACCCGGCCTCGGGCCCGGCCTCGTCCGGCAGCCCCAGCGCGGGCGCCACCTGAGTACGCGGCAACTGACTGCCGCCGTGCAGAAGTTCGGTCTTGGCCTCCGGCCGGGCGCGCGGCGTCGAGGGAGTGTCGTCCTCCTCGTCGAAACCGGCCAGCGGCGGCGCGAAGACCGTCGCGGGCAGCCCCACCGACCGGTCCTCGCCCCCCGTGCCGGCGGTCGTGTCCGTCCCGGCCCACGGCGTCGACGCCCCGGAAGCATCGGCACCCGGCCCCGGGGCCGCCTCCGCACCGGACGGGGTGGCCCCACCGTCGGCGCCGTTGACGCTCACCCCGGCCCAGGCGTCCGAGGCCGACGGCGCGGCAGCGGGTGCCGGCGCCGGGGAAGCCGCCGGGGCCTCACCCGCGGATCCCGTGGATCCCGCAGCCCCCGCGGCCCCCCGCCGGTCCGAAATGCCGATCGCATCCGCCGCCTCCTGCAGCCACTCCGGCGGCGTCAGCAGAAACGACGTGGCCTCCAGATCGATCCGCTGCGGCTGCGCCTCGGCCGCGCCGTACCCGCCGTCCACGGGGGCGCCGTACTCCTCCTCATAACGCCGGATCACCTCACCCACCGGCAGCCCCGGCCACAGCGTCGTCTCCCCGCTGTCCCGGGCGATCACCAGCCGGGCCCGGCCACCGTCCGTCGACGGACCGCCCTCCCGGTCCTCGGCCCAGGCCACAAAGCCCAGATCGAACTCCCGCACCCGCACCTCACGATGCAACGGCGCCGGCACCTCACCGTTCACCCACTGCTCCGCGCGCTCCTGCGCCTGCGCGAACGTCACCACCGTGCTCAGCCCCCCACCGCAACCGCGTACGCAAAACCGCCGTCGACCATCAAGTTCGCCACGGTGTCCAGCTCCGGCGGATTGCCCGCCAGCCGCTGCAGAAAGTCATCGAAATCCGCGCCGCACGGCAACAGCAGCCGCTCCACCCGCTCCTGCACCGTCCACCCGTCCTGATCCCGCGCATCGTCGTACGGACAGAACCACACCGAACCGGGCGACTCGCCGCGCACCTTCACCGCGACCACACCACCCTGGACGAACGCCACACCCAGATAATCCTTGGAGAAGTGGTCCCGCAGACACTTGTTCACATAGACCAGATCGTTGACCGCCGCGTCATCGCGCACCGTGAAGAACGGCTGGTCGACCAGCAGCCCCAGCTGCGGGTCCAGCGCCGCACCCACCGGAGCACAGCCGCCCGCGGCCTTCAGGAACGACCGGTAGGCACCCGGCAGCCGGTAGCCCAGCGCCTCCTCGGCCTGCGCCACCTGCTCCTCACCCACCGACAGCTCACGGTGCGGCAGCCCGAAATGCACCGGCCGGGTCTCCTGCAGCGGCCGGGTACCACGCTTGTCGTGCGCCACCGCGGTCGTCGCCAGCCCGCCGTGATGGCGCAACAGCGCCTTCACCTCGACCGGGATCAGCTCCATCCGCCGCGTACCGGCCACGTGATGCCAGGTCCAGCCGTGCGGCGTCGCCACCGCCGGCGCATCTATCCACAGTTCGTGCCCCTGCGCGTGCAGGGCCGCATTCGCCGACACATAGTCCGTCAGCCGCAGCTCGTCGACACCGAAACCCTCCGGCGGCTCGGCGATCTCCGCCGCGGCGCGCGCATACGGCGAGAACTCCGGGAAACCGCGCTCGTCCACCCGCACGCCGGCGGGGTACCGCGTGGCACGGACCGGGTCCGGAAAATGCACGACCTGTCCGGCATAGGCGGTATTCGGTGGGGCGGCGTCTCCCGCCGCCCGGGGGCCGGGGAGTGCCCCCAGCCCTTGCCGACTTGTCGTCATCGCGGTTGCCCCCTGGCTGAAGCTGGCTTTGGGGCACAGCCTATGCCGTACCGCAACACCCTCCCCCGCCCGCCTGCCCCCACACGTCAGCCCCGCGACACACCGGCGTCACCCACCGCCACACCACCCCCGAGCCCCCCGCGCACCACCCCGCCCACCAGCCGCGTTCCGCCCAGGCCGACGCCCCGTCAGCTCGCCGTGACATCCCCGACAGGCCGCCCGACTACCGCAACACCCGGCACATTTGGCAGGCTGACCCTCCCCCACCTACGGCGGGGGGACCCCCAGCACCACGGGGATTCGGGGAGGGAAAGCACCACCATGAGCACCACTGCACACCACCACAACTCAGCCGCCGGCGACCCCCGCATCGGCTGGAGCGGCACCGCCGACGATCATCGCGCGCCCGCCCTCCACCACCGCCGCGACGGCATCCTCCCCACCATCGGTGCCGCCCTGTCCGTACGCGGACAAACCCTCACGTGCACCGCGAGCAAGGCGGAACAGCCCCCCGCCCTGCATCCCCTGGTCCAGGACTTCCTCGACACCCTCCCCACCCCACAGCGCGAACGTTTCACCGGACGCTGCCCCGAAGCCGTCCTGCTCTCCCGCCACCTCACCGCCGTCGAGAGCAACCGCGGCAAACGCGCCTCCCGCAAAGCCCTCACCAATGGCGAAGCCCGCCGCTCCCTGAAACACTCCAAGATCACCGCACGCCATATCCGCGAGGCCGGCGACCCCGAGCACGGCAGCTACGCCCCGCCCTGTCGCTCCTGCGACGCACTCCTCGCCCACTTCGGCGTCATGCCCATCAGCGGCACCACGCCCACAGGAAGCTGACCGCCACCATGCCGCCCACCGCCCCCGGCCCCCGCAGCCCCGCCCACGACCGCGCCGACTCGACCCGCTTCCCCGCCGCCGTCGACGTCGCCCTCCAGGAAGCCGGCTGGCAACCCGGCCGCTGGGACATAAAGCAGGCGGAACACTGGGCCGACACCCTCGGCGCCCACGCCTCCCCCGCCGGCCACCGCCACACCGTCTTCCCCGCCGCCGTCGAGGCCTGGGCCGAATTCGGCGACCTGCACATCACCGGCCCCGGCCCCGGGCGTCATATCGCCCCCACCCCCTTCGCCATCAACCCCCTGCACGGGCTCCACCTCGCCCGCACCCTCGGCGACCTCGGCCGCGCGCTGGAAACCGACGTGGCCCCCCTCGGCCGCGAAGAACTCACCGCCGACGGCGCCACCTACAGCCAGGCCACCCTCGCCATCGACACCGAAGGCCGGGTCTACAGCCTCGACCACACCGGCGACTGGTACCTGGGGCCCGACCTCGACACCGCCCTGGGGACGTTGGTGTTGGGGGCGCGGCCCATGCGGCTCGGGGTGGCGGCCCACGTTGTCGGCTGATCCGCCGTAGGGCGGCTGTTGTCTTTTTCCCGCCTTCGGCGGGTGGGGGTGGTGGTGGGCGGGGGCCGCTCCCTGTGGTTGGTGGGTGAGCGGAGGCCGCCGGCTCCGGGTGGGTGGGTGAACGGAAGCTTTCGCTGTGGGTGGCCGGTGAGCGGAGGACGCTCGCTCCGGGTGATGGGTGAGCGGAAGCGTTCGCTGTGGGTGGCCGGTGAGCGAAAGCCGCTGACTCCGGGTGGTGGGTGAGCGAAAGCCGCTGACTCCGGGTGGTGGGTGAGCGAAAGCCGCTGACTCCAGGTGGTGGGTGAGCGAAAGCCGCTGACTCCAGGTGGTGGGTGGCGGTGGGGGGGGGGGGGGGGGGGGGGGGGGGGGGGGGGGGGGGGGGGGGGGGGGGGCCGGCCCCCCCCCCCCCCCCCCCCCCCCCCCCCCCCCGCCGCCGCCGCCCCCCCC